>JAPSLQ010000006.1 GCA_031180595.1 Isoptericola sp.
GGCCGGACATCCAGCCCGACGCGTGGGAGGTGCTCGAGGTCGACCGCGACGACGACACGACCTGGCGCCTCAGCCTGGACCACGTCATGTCCGCGCTGCCGTTCACGTCCCACCCGTTCACGTCGCATCCGTTCACGTCGCACCCGTTCACGTCGCACCCGTTCACGTCCCACCCGTTCACCTCGCACCCGTTCACGTCGCACCCGTTCACGTCGCACCCGTTCACGTCGCACCCGTTCACGTCGCACCCGTTCACCTCGCACCCGATGCGGGGACTGGGGGAGTACGCCGTCCCCGGTTCGGGCGGGCGGGCGCCCGTGCGCTGGCTGGGCGGTCGCCCCCGGCGAGAGACGCGCGACGACGGCGACCCGCGGCTCATGCCCGACGGGACACGGCGTCCGGTCGTCGCCGTCGTGGACACGGGCGTCGGCACGCACGAGTGGTTCGGCACCTACTCCCTGGTCCCGGGCGAGAGCGACGGCGCCGGCGTGGTCCTCCGCGACGCCGTCCTTCCGGACGGCACGCCGCTGGGCACGTACCCCGTGCCGGAGCACCCGGAGGACGACGCCGAGATTGGCGGCACCAGCACCGCACCGCTCACCGGCCCCCTCGACCCGGTCGCGGGCCACGGCACGTTCATCGCCGGCCTGGTCCACCAGGTGTGCCCCGACGCGCGCATCCTCCCCGTCCGCGCGGTCGGCGGTTCCGGCATGGCGATCGAGTCCGAGGTCATCGAGTCGCTCCGCCGGCTCGAGTCGTACCAGAGGCTCGCGCTCGACGGCGACGGCGACCGCGACCCCGTCGACGTCGTGGTGCTGTCCATGGGGTACTACCACGAGCAGCCCGAGGACATGGAGTGGGACCACCCGCTCGGCGAGGTGCTCGGCAAGCTCCGGGACTCCGGTGTCGCCGTCGTGGTGGCCGCGGGCAACGACGGCGTGACGAGGCCCGAGTACCCGGCGGCGTTCGCGCCCGAGGTCGACCGGCGCGCGGACCCGCCGCGGATCACCCTCGCGAAGGACACGACGCCCGACCGGCCGCCCCTCCTGGCGGTCGGAGCGCTCAACCCGGACGGCACCACGGCACTCTTCAGCAACGACGGTCCGTGGGTGACCTGCCTGCGTCCGGGCGCCGCCGTCGTCAGCACGGTCCCGCTCACCCTGGACGGCCCGATCACCCCGTCGGTGCGCATGAAGGAGAAGTACTCCGACGGCCACCGGTCCACGATCGACCCCGAGGGCTTCCAGGGCGGCTTCGCCACCTGGAGCGGCACGTCGTTCGCCGCCCCGGTGCTGGCCGGCGAGATCGCGAGCCGGCTCCTCGCCTCGAGGAGGCGCGCCGCCTCGACGTCGAGCGATAGTCTTCGCCCGACGAGCACCACGGCTCCGGCGGAGGTGCTCAGGCAGAGGGTGGACGACGTCTGGGCGGCGATCAGGGAGGCGACCGGCGGGCTGACGTTGTGACGGACGGGCCACCCCAGGACGGTCTCGGGGTGGCGGATGAGCATGGATCTGGCGTCAGTGATGATGCAGGTCGATGCGGCACGCTCGCACGCGCGCACCCACCGGCACTTCGGCCGGGCCGTCCGGCTGTACCGGGCGGCGCTGCGCAGCCTCGACCGGCTCGAGCGAGGGTCGGGGCCCTCGCCGGACGTCGCGCTGGTGCGCGCCCGGGCGCTCGTCGGGGTCGCGTCGTGCGAGACGGAGCGCGGCGCGGACCGGTCGGTGACCCTCGCCCTGCTCGAGGAGGCCGAGGCGTGCGCCTCGCGCGCCGACGACCCGGCGATGGTGGCGACGGTGCGCGGCAACCGAGGGCTGCTCCTGCTCCGTACCGGCGAGCTCGACGCGGCGCGGCGGGAGTTCGACGCCGCGATCGACGGGATGGTGGACCCGCGTGAGATGGTGCCGGTCCTGCTCAACCGGGGTTCGCTCAGCCTGGAGACGGGCGACCTCGACGCGGCGGTGCGCGACTTCGAACGGTGCCGCGACCTGGTGGCGGACGACGCCGAGGTGATGTTCCGGCCGATGGCCGAGCACAACCTCGGGTACGCCCGGTACCTCGCCGGCGACCTTCCCGCGGCCCTCCGGTCGATGGACCGTGCGGCGGAGGTGGCGCCGCCGGAGCACGCGGGCGTGGGGCTGATGGACAAGGCGGTCGTCCTCTTCGAGGCGGGCCTGCTCACCGACGCGGAGGACGCGCTGCGGCGAGCCGTCGACCTGCTCGCGACCACGAGGGGTTCGCGCGACCTCCTGGACGCCCAGCTGGCCCAGGCTCGCTGCCTCGTGAGCCTGGGACGGCACGAGGATGCGCTGCGGCTCGCGCGGCGCACCCGTGCGCGCGCGCGCCGGATCGCGCACCCGGTCCTGGAGCTCCGCGCGGGCCTGGTCGCGCTCGAGGCCCGCCACGGGACGCTCCAGGGGTCCGGCTCCCGCGACGCGTTCCGCCGGCTCGTGGCGGTCGCTGACGGGATCGAGGAGCGAGCCGCCGCCGTACCCGGTGCCGAGCGTCTCGCGGGTGAGGCCGCGCTCGTCGCGGCGGAGGCGCTGGCGCGGGCGCGCCGGTGGGACGCGGCGGGCGAGCGCCTGCGCCGGCTTCCCCCGTCCGCGGACGTGTCGCTCGGGACGCGGGTCCGCGTCGAGGTGGTGCGCGCGCTGTGCGCCTTCGGCAGGGGCGACCGCCGGGCGGGCGTCGCCGCCGTGCGGAGAGGGCAGCGCCTGCTGGCCTCGCAGCGTCTCCGTCTCGGGGCCGTGGAGGCCGTCACGGCGGCGGCCGCGCACGGCATCAGGCTCCAGGCGGTGGACGTGGAGGCCGCGTTGGGCACCGGGAGCGCCGACGCCCTCTTCGACGCGCTCGAGCGGGGCCGCGCGACGTTCGCCGGCTCCGGCCGCGTCCGTCCTCCGGACGACCCGCAGACGGCCGAGCTGGTGGTGGCCGCCCGCAGGCTCGCGGAGCGGTCCCGCCTGGTCGGTGCCGACGACGCCGTCGAGCAGGCGCGCCTCCAGCGCGAGGCCCGGCGCCTGCAGAACCGCGCCCGCGAGCGGGCGTGGTACGCCGGCGGTGACGCGCAGGTGCCCCGGCCCACGACCGCACGCCGGCTCCGCGCCGAGCTCCGCGAGTTCGGCTCCGACCGCGTGGTCCTCAACCTCGCGAGCTTCCGCGGCCGTCTCATGGCGGTGCGCGTCGACAGGAGCGGCTCGCGGCTCTTCGAGCTGGCAGCCGTCGACGAGGTGCTGGAGCACGCCCGCCGCGTCCGGGCGGACCAGCAGGTGCTCTCCAACCCGCTCCTGCCCGCGCCGCTGCACGAGGCGGCGCTCCGGTCGCTGACGCGCGAGCTCGACTGGCTCGATCGCACCCTCCTGCTCGAGACCGGCGTCGAGGGGCCCGCCTACGTCGCCGCGAGGGACCGCCTCGTCTCCCTCCCGTGGACCTCGCTCCCGTCACGCCGCCGCACGTCGACGGTGGTGAACTCGTGGGTCGCACGGGCTGCGGCCGACTGGCGCCCGGGACCCGGGCTCGTGGTCGCGGGCCCCGACCTGCGCCAGGCCGAGGCGGAGGTCGCCGCCGTGGCCGACGTCTGGGGAGGCGGCGGCCGGGTGCTCACGGGCGGCGACGCGACCTGCGCCGCCGTGGCGTCCGCCCTCGAGGGCGTCCCGGTCGCGCACCTCGCCGCCCACGGGTCGCACGAGCCGGACAACCCCGTGTTCTCGAGCGTGCGGCTCGCCGACGGACCCTTGTACGCCCACGAGCTCGACGGCCTCGACCTCACCCGCTCGGTCGTGGTCCTGTCCGCGTGCGACGTCGGGGCGGTGAGCGTGCGGCACGGCGGGGAGCCGCTGGGCTTGACCAGCGTCCTGCTGCGCATGGGTGCGCGAGCGGTCGTGGCGAGCGTCGCGCCGCTGCGCGACGACGTCGCGGTCCGGGTCATGCCCGCGCTCCACGGCGCCCTGCGCGACGGGGTCCCGCCCGGCGAGGCGCTGGCGCGCGCGGTGGCGTCGGAGCCCGAGCCCGTACCGCTCGTCTGCTTCGGGCCGCTCGTGCTGTGAGGCGTCCGGGCCCGGGACACGCTCGTCCGTGGGGGCGTTATGACCACCCGGCGACGTCGTGTATTGTTCTCGGGTAACCCAAGACCGCCGGTCGTCCGACGCTGCCCAGGATCCGTCCCGGGAAGCCGAAGACCGAAGTCCCGCCGAACGCGGGGGCCTGCGCAGGTGACACGACGACGTCCCGCAGCATCGCTGCGAGCCCGAGCCCCGTGCGCCTGCGCCGGGGCTCTTCTCGTTCCCGGGGCAGCCGGTGGCACCACCACCGGAAGGATTGCCATGGCGAGGCCGGACAAGGCAGCCGCCGTCGCGGAGATCGCGGACAAGTTCCGCGGTTCGAGCGCGGCCGTGCTGACCGAGTACCGCGGGCTCACCGTCGCGCAGCTCAAGGAGCTGCGGCGGTCGCTCAGCGGCAACGCAACCTACGCCGTGGTGAAGAACACGCTGACCAACATCGCGGCCAAGGAGGCCGGCATCGACTCGCTCGACGCCGACCTGAAGGGCCCGTCCGCGATCGCGTTCGTGACCGGCGACCCGGTCGAGGCCGCCAAGGGTCTGCGTGACTTCGCCAAGGCGAACCCTGCACTGGTCATCAAGGGCGGTGTCCTCGACGGGAACCCGCTGACCGCTGCAGAGGTCACCAAGCTCGCGGACCTCGAGTCGCGCGAGGTCCTGCTGGCCAAGGCGGCCGGTGCGATGAAGGCCAAGCTCTACCAGGCTGCCTACGTCTTCACCGCGAAGCCCGCCGAGGCCGCCCGCGTCATCGATGCCCTGCGTCAGAAGCAGGAATCGGAGGCTGCTGCCGCCTGAGTGCGGTAGCGCCGAGCACAACAACCCCCTGCTTCTGCCGGGCCGCCCAGGCCCCAGGACGCACCAACCGAAAGGAACGCCATCATGGCGAAGCTCAGCACCGAGGAGCTCCTCGACGCGTTCAAGGAGCTCACCCTCATCGAGCTCAACGAGTTCGTGAAGGCCTTCGAGGAGACCTTCGAGGTCACCGCCGCCGCCCCCGTCGCCGCTGCTGCCGCCCCGGCCGCCGGTGGCACCGGCGAGGCCGCCGCCGCCGAGGAGGAGAAGGACGAGTTCGACGTCATCCTCGAGGCCGCCGGCGACAAGAAGATCCAGGTCATCAAGGAGGTGCGCGCGCTCACGTCCCTCGGCCTGAAGGAGGCCAAGGACCTCGTGGACGGCGCCCCGAAGCCCGTCCTGGAGGGCGCGAACAAGGAGACCGCCGAGAAGGCCAAGGCTGCCCTGGAGGGCGCCGGCGCGACCGTCACCCTCAAGTGACGTCCGTCCTCGGACTCCTCGCCGCCTGACGGCGGCATCTTCCGGCGCAGAGGCCCGCACCCCTCGGGGTGCGGGCCTCTCGTCGTGCCGACGGCGGTAGCCTCCCGCTGCTGTGACCCACCTCCTGGTGCGACCCGGGGGAGGCGAGGTACCGTCGTCGGACAACCGTTTCTTGGGCGGCATATGGCGGCCACCGAGACAACGTCCTCACGACCCAGAGACGAGGGCGTCCACCGGCGTGCCCGCGCGAGGTGGACAAGCTCGAATTTTCTGGCTACGCTAGCGCTTTGCGCTCGCCTGTGCCCCGACGCCCCTCCGCCGACGACGTCCCGCCCATCGTGGTCATCACTTTCGTGACCCCGCGGACGGCCGACGACGTCGCGGTCCGGCGCCTGCAGCCTCGCTGAGCGTACAGCGTGCCATCGAACTGCAGGGAAGGACCCCTCTTGGCTGCCTCGCGCACCCCTTCTGCTCCGTCCGCCGACGCCATCGCGAACCGCACCGCTTCCCGCCGCGTCTCCTTCGCCAAGATCCACGAGCCGCTCGAGGTCCCCGACCTCCTCGGGCTGCAGGTCGAGAGCTTCGACTGGCTCCTCGGCAACCCCGCCTGGCAGGCCCGGGTCGAGGCCGCGACGGCCGCCGGCCGCACGGACGTCCCGAGCACCTCGGGCCTCGAGGAGATCTTCGAGGAGATCTCGCCGATCGAGGACTTCGGTCAGTCGATGTCCCTCTCCTTCTCCAACCACCGCTTCGAGCCGCCGAAGTACACGGCGGAGGAGTGCAAGGAGAAGGACTTCACGTACGCCGCGCCGCTGTTCGTGACCGCCGAGTTCGTCAACTACACGACCGGTGAGATCAAGAGCCAGACGGTGTTCATGGGCGACTTCCCGCTCATGACCGAGCGCGGCACGTTCATCATCAACGGCACCGAGCGCGTCGTCGTCTCGCAGCTCGTCCGCTCCCCGGGCGTGTACTTCGAGCGCATGCCGGACAAGACGAGCGACAAGGACGTCTTCTCCGCCAAGATCATCCCGTCGCGCGGCGCGTGGCTCGAGTTCGAGATCGACAAGCGCGACGCCGTCGGCGTGCGCGTCGACCGCAAGCGCAAGCAGTCCGTCACCGTGCTGCTCAAGGCGCTCGGCATGACGGAGTCGGAGATCCGCGAGGAGTTCGCGGAGTACCCCTCCGTGCTCGACACGCTCGAGAAGGACCACGTCCACACCCAGGACGAGGCCCTCGTCGACCTGTACCGCAAGATCCGTCCCGGCGAGCCGCCGACGGTCGAGGCGGGCCGTGCGCTGCTGGAGAACTTCTACTTCAACTCCAAGCGCTACGACCTCGCCAAGGTCGGCCGCTACAAGATCAACAAGAAGCTGGGCGTCGAGGCGGCGCTGGCGGACTCCACGCTGTCGCTGACGGACGTCGTGGCCACGATCAAGTACCTGGCCGCGCTGCACGCGGACCACCGGTCGATCCCCGGCACGCGCGACGGCGAGGCGATCGAGGTCCGCGTCGAGACCGACGACATCGACCACTTCGGCAACCGCCGCATCCGCGCCGTCGGCGAGCTCATCCAGAACCAGGTGCGCACGGGCCTGTCCCGCATGGAGCGCGTGGTCCGCGAGCGCATGACGACGCAGGACGTCGAGGCCATCACGCCGCAGACGCTGATCAACATCCGCCCCGTGGTGGCGTCGATCCGCGAGTTCTTCGGCACCTCGCAGCTGTCGCAGTTCATGGACCAGAACAACCCGCTGGCGGGCCTGACGCACAAGCGTCGTCTGAACGCCCTGGGCCCGGGTGGTCTGTCCCGCGACCGCGCCGGCATGGAGGTCCGTGACGTCCACCCGTCGCACTACGGCCGCATGTGCCCGATCGAGACCCCTGAGGGTCCGAACATCGGCCTGATCGGCTCGCTCGCGTCGTTCGGTCGCATCAACCCGTTCGGCTTCATCGAGACGCCGTACCGCAAGGTCGTCGAAGGCCGCGTCACCGACGAGGTCGTGTACCTGACGGCCGACGACGAGGACCGCCACGTCATCGCGCAGGCCAACACGCCGCTGAACGAGGACGGCTCCTTCGCGGCCGACCGCGTCCTGGTCCGCACCAAGGGCGGCGAGACGGACGACGTCCCGGCCGGCGAGGTCGACTACATGGACGTCTCGCCGCGCCAGATGGTCTCGGTCGCGACCGCGCTCATCCCGTTCCTCGAGCACGACGACGCGAACCGCGCGCTCATGGGCGCCAACATGCAGCGCCAGGCCGTGCCGCTCGTGCGCTCGGAGGCGCCGCTCGTCGGCACCGGCATGGAGCGCCGCGCCGCGATCGACGCGGGCGACGTCATCGTCGCGACGAAGCCCGGCGTGGTCACCGAGGTCTCCGCGGACCTCATCGTCGTCGCCAACGACGACGCGACCACCACCTCGTACCGCGTGGCGAAGTTCCGCCGCTCGAACCAGGGCACGAGCTACAACCAGCGCGTGCTCGTGGACGAGGGCCAGCGCGTCGAGGTCGGCTCGGTGCTCGCCGACGGTCCCGCGACGGACGAGGGCGACCTCGCCCTGGGCCGCAACCTGCTCGTCGCGTTCATGTCGTGGGAGGGCCACAACTACGAGGACGCGATCATCCTGTCGCAGCGCCTCGTGGAGGACGACGTCCTCTCCTCGATCCACATCGAGGAGCACGAGGTCGACGCGCGCGACACCAAGCTCGGCCCGGAGGAGATCACGCGGGACATCCCGAACGTCTCCGAGGACGTGCTGGCCGACCTCGACGAGCGCGGCATCATCCGCATCGGTGCCGAGGTCGGCGCGGGCGACGTGCTGGTCGGCAAGGTCACGCCGAAGGGCGAGACCGAGCTGACCCCGGAGGAGCGCCTGCTGCGCGCCATCTTCGGCGAGAAGGCCCGCGAGGTCCGCGACACGTCGCTCAAGGTGCCCCACGGCGAGTCCGGCACGGTCATCGGCGTGCGCGAGTTCAACCGCGAGGACGGCGACGAGCTGCCCGCGGGCGTGAACCAGCTGGTGCGCGTCTACATCGCGCAGCGCCGCAAGATCACGGTGGGCGACAAGCTCGCCGGCCGTCACGGCAACAAGGGCGTCATCTCCAAGATCCTCCCGCAGGAGGACATGCCGTTCCTGCCCGACGGCACGCCGGTCGACGTCATCCTCAACCCGCTGGGCGTGCCCGGCCGCATGAACGTCGGCCAGGTGCTCGAGACCCACCTGGGCTGGGTCGCCAGCCGCGGCTGGGACGTCGAGCTGGCCGACGGCGACGACCTGTCGTGGAAGGAGGACCTCCCGCAGGTCGCGGCGAAGTCCGACCCGGGCACCCCGGTGGCGACGCCGGTGTTCGACGGCCTGCAGGAGAGCGCGCTCAAGGGTCTGCTCTCGACGACCCTGCCGAACCGCGACGGCGACCGCATGGTCGGCGTCGACGGCAAGGCGCGGCTGTTCGACGGCCGCTCGGGCGAGCCGTTCCCCGACCCGGTCGCGGTGGGCTACATGTACATCCTCAAGCTCCACCACCTGGTCGACGACAAGATCCACGCGCGCTCGACGGGCCCGTACTCGATGATCACGCAGCAGCCGCTGGGCGGTAAGGCCCAGTTCGGCGGCCAGCGCTTCGGCGAGATGGAGGTGTGGGCCCTCGAGGCGTACGGCGCGGCCTACACGCTGCAGGAGCTGCTCACCATCAAGTCCGACGACGTCCCGGGCCGCGTCAAGGTCTACGAGGCGATCGTCAAGGGCGAGAACATCCCCGACTCGGGCATCCCGGAGTCGTTCAAGGTCCTCCTCAAGGAGATGCAGTCGCTGTGCCTGAACGTCGAGGTGCTCTCGAGCGACGGTGTCTCCATCGAGATGAAGGAGTCGGACGACGAGGTGTACCGCGCCGCGGAGGAGCTCGGGATCGACCTGTCTCGGCGCCCCAACTCGGCGGCGACGGTCGACGAGATCTGATCCAGCCCCGGCTGAACTAGCGGACATCCAAAGAGCTTTGAGGAAGTAGGACATCTTGCTCGACGTCAACGTCTTCGACGAGCTGCGTATCGGCCTGGCAACGGCCGACGACATCCGTGCCTGGTCGCACGGTGAGGTCAAGAAGCCCGAGACCATCAACTACCGCACCCTCAAGCCGGAGAAGGACGGGCTCTTCTGCGAGAAGATCTTCGGCCCCACCCGGGACTGGGAGTGCTACTGCGGCAAGTACAAGCGCGTGCGCTTCAAGGGCATCATCTGCGAGCGCTGCGGCGTGGAGGTCACGCGCTCCAAGGTGCGCCGTGAGCGCATGGGCCACATCGAGCTGGCCGCCCCCGTGACGCACATCTGGTTCTTCAAGGGTGTGCCGTCCCGCCTGGGCTACCTGCTCGACCTGGCGCCCAAGGACCTCGAGAAGGTCATCTACTTCGCGGCCTACATGATCACGTGGGTCGACGAGGAGGCGCGCCACGAGGACCTCCCGAACCTCCAGAACGAGATCGACCTGGAGAAGAAGGAGATCGTCGACCGCCGCGACAACGACATCAACGCCCGCGCCACGAAGCTCGAGCAGGACCTCGCCGAGCTCGAGGCCGAGGGTGCCAAGGCCGACGCGCGCCGCAAGGTGCGCGACGCGGCCGAGCGCGAGATGGCGCAGCTGCGCAAGCGCGCGGACGCGGAGCTCGACCGCCTCGAGCAGGTCTGGGACCGGTTCAAGAACCTCAAGGTCGCCGACCTCGAGGGCGACGAGATGCTGTACCGCCAGCTCGTCGACCGGTACGGCACGTACTTCGAGGGCCACATGGGCGCCCAGGCGATCCAGAAGCGCCTCGAGAGCTTCGACCTGGACGCCGAGGCCGAGGCGCTGCGCGAGATCATCCGCACGGGCAAGGGCCAGCGCAAGACCCGCGCGCTCAAGCGCCTCAAGGTCGTCAACGCGTTCCTCACCACGACGAACTCGCCCACGGCGATGGTCCTCGACGCCGTCCCGGTCATCCCGCCGGACCTGCGCCCGATGGTGCAGCTCGACGGTGGCCGCTTCGCGACGAGCGACCTCAACGACCTGTACCGCCGCGTCATCAACCGCAACAACCGCCTCAAGCGGCTGCTGGACCTGGGCGCGCCGGAGATCATCGTCAACAACGAGAAGCGGATGCTCCAGGAGGCCGTCGACTCGCTGTTCGACAACGGCCGCCGCGGCCGGCCCGTCACGGGCCCGGGCAACCGCCCGCTGAAGTCGATCTCCGACATGCTCAAGGGCAAGCAGGGCCGGTTCCGCCAGAACCTGCTCGGCAAGCGCGTCGACTACTCGGGCCGTTCGGTCATCGTGGTCGGCCCGCAGCTCAAGCTGCACCAGTGCGGCCTGCCCAAGCAGATGGCGCTCGAGCTGTTCAAGCCGTTCGTCATGAAGCGGCTCGTCGAGCTCAACCACGCGCAGAACATCAAGAGCGCCAAGCGCATGGTCGAGCGCACCCGCCCCGTGGTGTGGGACGTGCTCGAGGAGGTCATCACCGAGCACCCGGTGCTGCTCAACCGTGCGCCCACGCTGCACCGCCTCGGCATCCAGGCCTTCGAGCCGCAGCTGGTCGAGGGCAAGGCCATCCACCTGCACCCGCTCGTGTGCGCCGCGTTCAACGCGGACTTCGACGGCGACCAGATGGCCGTGCACCTGCCGCTGAGCGCCGAGGCGCAGGCCGAGGCCCGCATCCTCATGCTCTCGAGCAACAACATCCTCAAGCCGTCGGACGGCCGCCCGGTGACCATGCCCTCGCAGGACATGATCATCGGTCTGCACCACCTGACGTCGGAGCGCCCGGGCGGCAAGGGCGAGGGCCGCGTGTTCTCGTCGCAGGCCGAGGCGATCATGGCGTTCGACCGCGGCGAGCTCGACCTCAACGCGACGGTCAAGATCCGCATGTCGGACCTCGTGCCGCCGCTGCGTGGCTTCGAGGCGCCCGAGGGCTGGGAGCCGGGTCAGCCGATCCTGTTCGAGACGACGCTCGGCCGGACGATCTTCAACGAGGCCCTGCCGGTCGACTACCCGTTCCAGAACGAGATCGTCGGCAAGAAGGAGCTGTCCGCGATCGTCAACGACCTCGCGGAGCGCTACCCGAAGGTCGACGTCGCGACGTCGCTCGACGCGCTCAAGGACGCCGGCTACCGGTGGGCGACCCGTTCGGGCGTCACGATCGCGATCTCCGACGTCGCGATGCCGGACGTCAAGAACGAGATCCTCGACGAGCACGAGCAGCGTGCGCTGAAGGTGCAGTCGCAGTTCGAGAAGGGTCTGATCACCGACGACGAGCGCCGTCAGGAGCTCATCGAGATCTGGACCCAGGCCACGGACAAGATCGCCGCGGTCATGCGCGAGAACCTCGAGAACGACTCGCGGAACACGCTGTACCGCATGGTCTCCTCGGGTGCCCGTGGTAACTGGATGCAGGTCCGTCAGATCGCCGGCATGCGTGGCCTCGTGGCCAACCCGAAGGGCGAGATCATCCCGCGCCCGATCAAGTCGAACTACCGCGAGGGCCTGTCCGTCCTCGAGTACTTCATCGCCTCGCACGGCGCGCGCAAGGGTCTGGCCGACACGGCTCTCCGTACGGCCGACTCGGGCTACCTGACGCGTCGTCTCGTGGACGTCTCGCAGGACGTCATCATCCGCGAGGAGGACTGCGGTACGGAGCGCGGGCTGACGCTGCCCGTCGCGGAGCGCATCGGCGACACCCTGGTGCCGCACCCGCGCGTCGAGACGAGCATCTACTCCCGCACGTTCGCCACGGACGTCACGGACGCGGACGGCAACGTCATCGCCGAGGCGGGCTCCGACGCGGGCGACGTCATCATCGGCAAGGTCATCGCGGCCGGCATCGAGAACGTCAAGGTCCGCTCGGTCCTCACGTGCGAGTCCCGCGTGGGCACGTGCGCCAAGTGCTACGGCCGCTCGCTCGCCACGGGCAAGCTCGTCGACATCGGCGAGGCGGTCGGCATCATCGCCGCGCAGTCCATCGGTGAGCCGGGGACGCAGCTGACGATGCGTACGTTCCACACCGGTGGTGTGGCCTCCGCGGAGGACATCACGCAGGGCCTGCCCCGCGTGACCGAGCTCTTCGAGGCCCGCACCCCCAAGGGTGAGGCGCCCATCGCGGAGTACACGGGCACCGTGGCGATCGAGGACACCGAGCGCACCCGCCACCTCGTCCTCACGCCGGACGACGGCGGGGAGGAGATCCGCTACCCGGTCACCAAGCGTGCCCGCCTGCTGATCTCCGACGGCGACCACGTGCAGGTCGGCACCCAGCTGGTGCAGGGCGCCGTCGACCCGAAGAAGGTGCTGCGCATCCTCGGCCCGCGTGCCGCGCAGAAGCACCTGGTGGACGAGGTCCAGGAGACCTACCGGTCGCAGGGCGTGGACATCCACGACAAGCACATCGAGGTCATCGTGCGCCAGATGCTGCGGCGCGTGACCGTGCTCGACTCGGGTGACTCCCACCTCCTGCCGGGCGAGCTCGCGGAGCGCACCCGCTTCGAGGACGCCAACCGTCGGGCCGTGGCGGAGGGTGGCCAGCCGGCCTCCGGCCGTCCGGAGCTGATGGGCATCACGAAGGCCTCGCTCGCGACCGACTCGTGGCTCTCGGCCGCCTCCTTCCAGGAGACGACCCGGGTGCTGACCGAGGCGGCCATGAGCGGTCGTCGGGACCCGCTGCTGGGCCTCAAGGAGAACGTCATCATCGGTAAGCTCATCCCCGCCGGCACGGGCCTGGCCCGCTACCGGAACATCGAGGTGGAGCCGACCGAGCAGGCCAAGGCAGAGCTCTACCCGAGCTTCGGCTACGACGAGATCGACTTCCCGACGCTCGGCATGGGCTCGGGCGAGGCGATCCCGCTCGAGGACCTGGACTTCGGCGACTTCCGCTGACGGTCCGACCGCGACGCCCCGGGGCGCCCTCGTCACCACGACGGGGGCGCCCCGGCGCGTCCGGGGGAGGAGCGCTGACCAGGCAGGCCGTCGGGTCGGCGAGGTCACACGGTCCACGCTTTGACCCGCCTTGCGCGGCCGGGTAATCTAGGAAGCCGTGCCCGTGCCGTCGTGCCCGCGGTCCTCGGTGCGATCCTCCGGGATCCACCGGTCCGCCGCGCCGACCCGGTGCGCGGGCATCCCGCGACCAGCACCCCGACGCTCGCCTCGAGCGCAGGGATGCGGTCCGGGCCATCGAGCCGGTGGTAAGTGGCGTTGCGGTCCGTGAGGGCCGCGGGTGCCGCATGCGATCGGCACGCACAAGCCAGACAGACCACCGTCGAGGGCCCATCGGCCCTCGTGAGCTCGAGAGACGACGGAGACGTAGTGCCTACGATCCAGCAGCTCGTCCGCAAGGGCCGGACCTCGAAGGCCGGGAAGTCGAAGACCCCGGCCCTCAAGGGTTCCCCGCAGCGGCGCGGCGTGTGCACCCGTGTGTACACCACCACCCCCAAGAAGCCGAACTCGGCGCTCCGCAAGGTCGCGCGTGTGAAGCTCTCCTCCGGTACCGAGGTCACCGCGTACATCCCCGGCGTCGGCCACAACCTCCAGGAGCACTCGATCGTGCTCGTGCGCGGCGGTCGTGTGAAGGACCTCCCCGGCGTCCGCTACAAGATCGTCCGCGGCGCGCTCGACACCCAGGGTGTCAAGGGCCGCAAGCAGGCGCGGAGCCGCTACGGCGCGAAGAAGGAGAAGGCCTGATGCCTCGTAAGGGTCCGGCCCCCAAGCGGCCGCTCATCGTCGACCCCGTCTACGGGTCGCCCGTCGTGACGCAGCTCATCAACAAGGTGCTGCTCGACGGCAAGAAGTCCACCGCCGAGTCGATCGTCTACGGCGCCCTCGAGGGCGTCCGTGCCAAGACCGACCAGGACCCGGTCGTCGTCCTCAAGCGCGCGCTCGAGAACGTCCGCCCGGCGCTCGAGGTCCGTTCCCGCCGCGTCGGTGGCGCGACCTACCAGGTGCCGGTCGAGGTGCGCCCCGCGCGCTCGACGACGCTCGCCCTCCGGTGGCTCACGGACTTCTCGCGCGCCCGTCGCGAGAAGACGATGACCGAGCGCCTCATGAACGAGATCCTCGACGCCTCGAACGGCCTGGGTGCCGCGGTCAAGCGCCGCGAGGACATGCACAAGATGGCCGAGTCGAACAAGGCCTTCGCGCACTACCGCTGGTGATGCGCTCGGACGGCCCCGGGTACCCCCCGGGGCCGTCCGCGGATCCGGCGCCGGCCGGGGGCCGGTCCTCCGGCACCGGTTCCTGACGACCCACTGACCCGAGGGGTAAGACACCGTGGCACTCGACGTGCTGACCGACCTGAACAAGGTCCGCAACATCGGCATCATGGCCCACATCGATGCCGGCAAGACCACCACCACCGAGCGCATCCTGTACTACACCGGTGTGAACTACAAGATCGGTGAGACGCACGACGGCGCGTCGACGATGGACTGGATGGAGCAGGAGCAGGAGCGCGGCATCACGATCACGTCGGCCGCGACGACGTGCTTCTGGAAGAACAACCAGATCAACATCATCGACACCCCGGGCCACGTGGACTTCACCGTCGAGGTGGAGCGCTCGCTGCGCGTCCTGGACGGCGCGGTCGCAGTGTTCGACGGCAAGGAGGGCGTGGAGCCCCAGTCCGAGACCGTGTGGCGCCAGGCGGACAAGTACGACGTCCCGCGCATCTGCTTCGTCAACAAGATGGACAAGCTCGGTGCGGACTTCTACTTCACCGTCAAGACGATCGTCGAGCGCCTCAAGGCCAAGCCGCTCGTCATCCAGCTGCCGATCGGCTCGGAGAACGACTTCATCGGCGTCGTCGACCTGGTCGAGATGAAGGCGCTCGTGTGGCACGGCGAGACCAAGCTCGGCGAGACGTACGACGTCGAGGAGATCCCGGCCGACCTCCAGGAGCGCGCCGAGGAGTACCGCAACGAGCTCATCGAGGCCGTCGCGGAGGCGGACGAGGAGCTGCTCGAGAAGTACCTCGGCGGCGAGGAGCTGACCAAGGACGAGATCAAGGCCGGCATCCGCAAGCTCACGGTCACCTCCCAGGCGTTCCCGGTCCTGTGCGGCTCGGCGTTCAAGAACAAGGGCGTCCAGCCCATGCTCGACGCCGTCGTCGACTACCTGCCCACGCCGCTCGACGTCCAGTCCGTCCAGGGCCACGACGTCAAGGACGAGGAGAAGGTCGTCGAGCGTCACGCGGACGCCTCGGAGCCGTTCTCGGCCCTGGCGTTCAAGGTCGCCTCGCACCCGTTCTTCGGCAAGCTCACCTACGTCCGCGTCTACTCGGGCAAGGTCGAGCAGGGCGCCCAGGTCCTGAACACGACCAAGGGCAAGCGCGAGCGCATCGGCAAGCTCTTCCAGATGCACTCCAACAAGGAGAACCCGGTCCCCGAGGCGCAGGCGGGTCACATCTACGCCTTCATCGGCCTCAAGGACGTCACCACCGGTGACACCCTGAGCGACCCGGCGCACCCGGTGATCCTGGAGTCGATGACCTTCCCGGAGCCGGTCATCGACGTCGCCATCGAGCCGAAGACGAAGGCCGACCAGGAGAAGCTCTCGACGGCCATCCAGAAGCTCGCCGAGGAGGACCCGACCTTCCGCGTCAAGCTCGACGAGGAGACGGGCCAGACCGTCATCGGCGGCATGGGCGAGCTCCACCTCGACATCCTCGTGGACCGCATGCGCCGCGAGTTCAAGGTCGAGGCCAACGTCGGCAAGCCGCAGGTCGCGTACCGCGAGACGATCCGCCGCACCGCGGAGAAGATCGACTACACGCACAAGAAGCAGACCGGCGGCTCCGGCCAGTTCGCGAAGGTCCAGGTGACCTTCGAGCCGCTGGACACCTCGGAGGGCGAGCTCTACGAGTTCGCCAACGCGGTCACCGGTGGTCGGATCCCGCGCGAGTACATCCCGTCGGTGGACGCCGGTATCCAGGCGGCCATGCAGCAGGGTGTCCTCGCCGGCTTCCCGGTCGTGGGCGTCAAGGCGACCCTGCTCGACGGCGCGTACCACGACGTCGACTCCTCGGAGATGGCGTTCAAGATCGCCGGCTCCATGGTGTTCAAGGAGGGCATCAAGCGGGCCGACCCGGTCCTGCTCGAGCCCGTGATGGCCGTCGAGGTGCGTACGCCCGAGGAGTACATGGGCGACGTCATCGGCGACATCAACTCGCGTCGTGGACTCATCCAGTCCATGGAGGACGCGACGGGCGTCAAGGTCGTGCGCGCCCAGGTACCGTTGAGCGAGATGTTCGGGTACATCGGTGACCTGCGTTCGAAGACGCAGGGCCGCGCCGTGTACTCGATGCAGTTCGACAGCTACGCCGAGGTTCCCAAGGCCGTCGCTGACGAGATCATCAAGAAGACCCGGGGCGAGTGAGCCCCCACAGGTCGACGACCAGCACAACCATCAACCTGTAGGAAGCCCGCAACGCCCCGAGGGTTAGGCTTGATCGGCCGACACTCGCTACGTTCGGAACATCTACCCAAGTCCCAGGAGGACCCCAGTGGCTAAGGCCAAGTTCGAGCGGACCAAGCCGCACGTCAACATCGGCACGATCGGTCACGTCGACCACGGCAAGACGACGCTGACCGCCGCGATCTCGAAGGTGCTCGCCGACACGTACCCGGACCTGCCGGCGAACGTGCAGCGCAACTTCGACGAGATCGACGCCGCGCCGGAGGAGAAGCAGCGCGGCATCACGATCAACATCGCGCACATCGAGTACGAGACGCCGAAGCGGCACTACGCGCACGTCGACGCGCCGGGTCACGCCGACTACATCAAGAACATGATCACGGGTGCGGCGCAGATGGACGGCGCCATCCTCGTGGTCGCGGCCACCGACGGTCCGATGGCCCAGACCCGCGAGCACGTCCTGCTCGCCCGCCAGGTGGGCGTCCCCTACCTGCTGGTCGCGCTGAACAAGGCCGACATGGTCGACGACGAGGAGATCCTCGAGCTCGTCGAGATGGAGGTCCGCGAGCTGCTGTCGTCGCAGGAGTTCGACGGCGACGAGGCGCCGGTCGTCCGCGTCTCCGGTCTCAAGGCCCTCGAGGGCGACCCCGAGTGGACCAAGAAGATCATCGAGCTGATGGAGGCCGTGGACGAGAACGTCCCGGAGCCGCAGCGCGAGCTCGACAAGCCGTTCCTCATGCCGATCGAGGACGTCTTCACGATCACCGGTCGTGGCACCGTCGTCACCGGCAAGGTGGAGCGTGGCACGCTCGACCTCAACTCCGAGGTCGAGATCGTCGGTATCCGCCAGCCGCAGAAGACCACGGTCACCGGTATCGAGACGTTCCACAAGCAGATGGACCAGGCCCAGGCCGGCGACAACACCGGTCTGCTCCTGCGCGGCATCAAGCGCGAGGACGTCGAGCGCGGTCAGGTCGTCGTGAAGCCGGGCTCGATCACCCCGCACACGCAGTTCGAGGCGCAGGTCTACATCCTGGGCAAGGACGAGGGCGGCCGTCACAACCCGTTCTACTCGAACTACCGTCCGCAGTTCTACTTCCGCACCACGGACGTCACCGGCGTCATCACGCTGCCCGAGGGCACCGAGATGGTCATGCCCGGCGACAACACCGAGATGACGGTCGAGCTGATCCAGCCGATCGCCATGGAGGAGGGCCTCGGCTTCGCCATCCGCGAGGGTGGCCGCACGGTCGGTTCCGGCCGTGTCACCAAGATCCTCAAGTGATCTGCTGATCACGGAGTGATCCTGGGGAGCTGAGCTCCACCAGAACGCCACCGAGGCCCGGGCCCCGCGGGGGTCCGGGCCTCGGTGCGTCGGGCGTCACAGGCACGCGGGCTTGGACTCTCGCGGTGCCGTGTGGCAAGATGGTCAGGTTGCCTGTCACGGGCGCGTTCTTTCTCGTGTCGAACAGTGTGTAGCACCGCAGCGCGTGCGCCGGTCCTCTAGGGCCGCCGTACGACCTGGAGCGGTCCTCCCCTCGAGGGAGGCGCGGGGCTTGCTGTCGACACGCACGAGCGCCCCGCGGGACACACGTCTCGACAGGCTGGACAAACGTCGTGGTCCGCATTGCGGCCCACAATCAACGGCCCCTCACCGGGTAGGTGTGCGCCCGGGTATGTCGCTCATCGCGACACGCCCGAGCGCGGGGGTCGGACAGTAGCGGTTCGAGAGAGAGAGTCAGACGACGCCATGGCGGGACAGAAGATCCGCATCCGGCTCAAGTCCTACGACCACGAGGTGATCGACAGCTCGGCGCGCAAGATCGTCGACACGGTCACCCGCGCTGGTGCGACGGTCGTGGGTCCGGTGCCGCTGCCGACGGAGAAGAACGTCTTCACCGTCATCCGGTCGCCTCACAAGTACAAGGACAGCCGCGAGCACTTCGAGATGCGTACGCACAAGCGGCTCATCGACATCATCGACCCCACGCCGAAGGCCGTCGACTCGCTGATGCGCATCGACCTGCCGGCCGACGTGAACATCGAGATCAAGCTCTGAGGCTGGAGATCATGACCAACCAGCAGAAGAACGTGACCGCGGTGCTCGGCACCAAGCTCGGCATGACGCAGCTGTGGGACGACGCAGGTCGCCTCGTGCCCGTCACCGTCGTGGCCGTCCCCACGAACGTGGTGACGCAGGTGCGCGCGGCGGAGTCGGACGGCTACGCGGCCGTCCAGCTCGCCGCCGGCCAGATCGACCCGCGCAAGGTCACCAAGCCGCTCAAGGGCCACTTCGAGAAGGCCGGCGTGACGCCGCGCCGCCACGTGGCCGAGGTCCGCACCTCCGACGCCGCCGAGTACACGCTCGGCCAGGAGATCACCGCCGCCGCCTTCGAGGCGGGCGCCGTGGTCGACGTCGTCGGCACCACCAAGGGCAAGGGCACCGCCGGTGTCATGAAGCGTCACGGCTTCGCCGGCGTGGGTGCCTCGCACGGTGCGCACCGCAACCACCGCAAGCCGGGCTCGATCGGTGGCGCCTCGACGCCGTCGCGCGTGTTCAAGGGCCTGCGCATGGCCGGTCGGATGGGCCACGTCCGCCAGACCGTCCAGAACCTGACCGTCCACGCGGTCGACGCCGAGAAGGGTCTGCTGCTCGTCAAGGGCGCGGTTCCCGGCCCCAAGGGTGGCGTCGTCCTCGTGCGTACCGCCGCGAAGGGTGCGTGACACCAATGGCTAACCAGACCGTCGACGTGCTCGACGCCACGGGCAAGAAGGCCGGCACCGCCGAGCTCCCCGCCGAGGTGTTCGACGTCGTCACCAACGTCCCGCTGATCCACCAGGTGGTCGTCGCGCAGCGCGCCGCGGCCCGTCAGGGCACGCACGCCACCAAGACGCGCGGCGAGGTCCGCGGTGGTGGCAAGAAGCCGTACAAGCAGAAGGGCACCGGCCGCGCCCGCCAGGGTTCGACGCGCGCCCCGCAGTTCGCCGGCGGTGGCACCGTCCACGGCCCGCAGCCGCGCAAGTACGACCAGCGCACCCCGAAGAAGATGAAGGCCGCCGCCCTGCGCGGTGCCCTGTCCGACCGCGCCCGCGCCGGTCGCGTGCACGTCGTGTCGGGCTTCGGCCTCGACGGCGCGCCGTCGACCAAGACGGCGGTCAAGACGATCGAGACGCTGACGGACCGCACGCACGTGCTGGTCGTCACGGAGCGTTCGGACGAGCTGACGATCAAGTCGCTCCGCAACGTGGAGCGGGTCCACCTGCTCCCCGCGGACCAGCTCAACACCTACGACGTGCTCGTCGCCGACGACGTCGTCTTCACCGAGGGCGCGCTCGCCGCGTTCCTCACCGGCCCGGCCACGGGCAAGTCGGTGAAGGCCGTCGCCACGGAGACCGAGGCGGACGAGGCGGCCGCCGAGGCCGCGACCACCGAGGAGGCCACCAAGTGACCGCCGTGACGAAGGACCCGCGCGACATCCTGATCGCGCCGGTCGTCTCCGAGAAGTCCTACAACCTCCTCGACGAGGGCAAGTACACCTTCGTCGTGGACCCGCGGGCCAACAAGACCGAGATCAAGATCGCGGTCGAGCAGGTCTTCGGCGTCAAGGTCGACTCGGTGAACACGATCAACCGCAAGGGCAAGACGCGCCGCACGCGCTACGGCCTGGGCAAGCGCAAGGACACGAAGCGCGCGATCGTGACCCTCCGTGAGGGCACGATCGACATCTTCGGTGGTCCGGTCGGCTGAGCCGGACGAGAGCAGATCGAGGACAACTTCCATGGGAATCCGTAAGTACAAGCCGACGACGCCCGGCCGCCGCGGCGCCAGCGTCGCCGACTTCGTCGAGATCACGCGCTCGCAGCCGGAGAAGTCTCTGGTCCGTCCGCTGTCGAAGACGGGTGGCCGCAACAACTCCGGTCGCATCACGACGCGTCACAAGGGCGGCGGGCACAAGCGCGCCTACCGCGTGATCGACTTCCGTCGCCACGACAAGGACGGCGTGCCCGCGAAGGTCGCGCACATCGAGTACGACCCGAACCGCACGGCACGCATCGCGCTCCTGCACTACGCGGACGGCGAGAAGCGCTACATCATCGCGCCGAACAAGCTGTCGCAGGGTGACCTCGTCGAGGCCGGCGCCGGCGCCGACATCAAGCCCGGCAACAACCTGCCGCTGCGCAACATCCCGACCGGTACGGTCATCCACGCCATCGAGCTCCGGCCCGGCGGCGGCGCGAAGATCGCCCGCTCGGCCGGTGCGTCGGTGCAGCTCGTCGCGAAGGACGGCCCGTACGCGCAGCTGCGCATGCCGTCCGGCGAGATCCGCAACGTCGACCTGCGCTGCCGCGCGACGGTCGGCGAGGTCGGCAACGCCGAGCAGTCGAACATCAACTGGGGCAAGGCCGGCCGCAAGCGCTGGAAGGGCGTCCGCCCGACCGTCCGCGGCGTGGCCATGAACCCGATCGACCACCCGCACGGTGGTGGTGAGGGCAAGACCTCCGGTGGTCGTCACCCGGTCAGCCCGTGGGGCCAGCCCGAGGGCCGGACCCGCCGTCCGAACAAGCCGAGCGACAAGCTGATCGTCCGCCGTCGTCGCACCGGCAAGAAGCGCTGATAGGAGCCTGACACATGCCTCGTAGCCTGAAGAAGGGCCCCTTCGTCGACGACCACCTCCAGAAGAAGGTGGACGCCCAGAACGAGAAGGGGACCAAGAACGTCATCAAGACCTGGTCCCGTCGGTCGGTCATCACGCCCGACTTCCTCGGCCACACCTTCGCCGTGCACGACGGCCGCAAGCACGTCCCGGTCTTCGTGACCGAGTCGATGGTCGGCCACAAGCTCGGCGAGTTCGCGCCCACGCGCACTTTCCGCGGCCACGTGAAGGACGACAAGAAGGGCCGTCGCCGCTGAGCGGCGACGACCCGGACGGTCTGAGAAAAGGAAGCAGGACAGCAATGGAAGCCAAGGCGCAGGCGCGGTTCGTCCGTGTCACGCCCCAGAAGGCCCGGCGCGTCGTGGACCTCATCCGTGGCAAGCAGGCCGCCGAGGCCGTCGCGGTGCTGAAGTTCGCGCCGCAGGCCGCGAGCGAGCCCGTCCGCAAGGTCGTGGAGAGCGCGGTCGCGAACGCCCGGGTGAAGGCCGACCGCGCGAGCGAGCGCTTCGACGAGTCGGACTACTTCGTCTCGGAGGCGTACGTCGACGAGGGCCCGACCCTCAAGCGGTTCCGCCCCCGTGCGCAGGGTCGTGCGAGCCGGATCCTCAAGCGAACCAGCCACATCACCGTGGTCGTCGCACCGCGTGAGCAGAAGGAAGGGGCCCGATAGTGGGGCAGAAGGTTCACCCGCACGGGTACCGCCTCGGCATCACCACCGACCACCGGTCGCGCTGGTTCGCCGACAGCACCAAGCCTGGTCAGCGGTACCGCGACTACGTCCGCGAGGACGTCCAGATCCGCAAGCTCATGAGCACCGGCCTCGAGCGAGCCGGCATCTCCAAGGTCGAGATCGAGCGCACCCGCGACCGCGTCCGCGTGGACATCCACACGGCGCGCCCGGGCATCGTGATCGGCCGCCGGGGTGCCGAGGCCGACCGCATCCGCGGCGAGCTCGAGAAGCTCACGGGCAAGCAGGTCCAGCTGAACATCCTCGAGGTCAAGAACGCGGAGATCGACGCGCAGCTCGTCGCGCAGGGCATCGCCGAGCAGCTGGCGAGCCGCGTCTCGTTCCGCCGCGCCATGCGCAAGGGCATCCAGTCCGCGCAGCGCGCCGGCGCCAAGGGCATCCGCGTGCAGGTCTCGGGCCGCCTCGGCGGCGCCGAGATGAGCCGGTCGGAGTTCTACCGCGAGGGTCGTGTGCCGCTGCACACGCTGCGCGCGAACATCGACTTCGGCTTCTTCGAGGCCCGCACCACCTTCGGCCGCATCGGCGTCAAGGTGTGGATCTACAAGGGCGACATCACCGAGAAGGAGTTCGCCGCGCAGCAGGCCGCCGCCGCGCCCCGTCAGGGTCGTGGTCGTGGTCCCGAGCGTGGGGAGCGCCGCGGCGGTGGCCGTCGCCCGGAGCGTACCGAGCGTCCGGCCCAGCCCGCCGCCGAGGCGGCTGCGTCCGACGCGGCCCCGGCCGAGCAGGCTGCGGCCCCCGAGTCCGGAACGGAGGCCTGAGCATGCTGATCCCCCGCAGGCTCAAGCACCGCAAGCAGCACCACCCCTCGCGCTCCGGCGCGGCCAAGGGTGGCACCACGATCGCGTTCGGCGACTACGGCATCCAGGCCCTCGAGCCCGCCTACGTCACCAACCGCCAGATCGAGGCTGCGCGTATCGCGATGACCCGCCACATCAAGCGTGGCGGCAAGGTCTGGATCAACATCTACCCGGACCGCCCCCTGACCAAGAAGCCCGCCGAGACCCGCATGGGTTCCGGCAAGGGCTCGCCCGAGTGGTGGGTCGCCAACGTCAAGCCCGGCCGCATCGTCTTCGAGCTGGCCGGTGTCCCGGAGCCGCTGGCCCGCGAGGCCATGCGCCGTGCGATCCACAAGCTCCCGATGAAGTGCCGTTTCGTGGTGCGCGAGGGTGGTGCGAACTGATGGCAGTCGGAACCAAGGGCCTGGCGCCCGCCGACCTGGACGGCTTCGACGACGAGAAGCTCGTCGCCGAGCTGAAGAAGGCCAAGGAGGAGCTCTTCAACCTCCGTTTCCAGGCCGCCACCGGCCAGCTGGAGACCCACGGCCGGATCAAGGCCGTGAAGCGCGACATCGCGCGGATCTACACGATCCTGCGGGAGCGCGAGCTCGGCATCCGTACGGCCCCGAGCGTGAGTGAGTGAGGCACCGATGAGTGAGAGCACGAACACCGCCGCCGGCGCCGAGCAGGTGACCGAGCGCGGCACCCGCAAGGTGCGCCGCGGCTACGTCGTCAGCGACAAGATGGAGAAGACCATCGTCGTCGAGGTCGAGGACCGCGTGAAGCACCCCCTCTACGGCAAGGTCATGCGCCGCACCAACAAGGTGAAGGCGCACGACGAGCAGAACACCGCCGGCATCGGCGACCTGGTCGTCATCATGGAGACCCGCCCGCTGTCCGCGACCAAGCGGTGGCGCCTGGTGGAGATCCTCGAGAAGGCCAAGTGACCTTCGGCCGTGGCGGGCCGTGACACACGTATGCGGCCCGCCACGGCTCACACAGCAACTATCCGTTCGGCCAGGCTCGCCCGGTACGTACCGGGACGAGAACCAGCTCGACGACAGGAGATCAATCGATGATCCAGCAGGAGTCGCGACTTCGGGTCGCCGACAACACGGGTGCCAAGGAGATCCTCTGCATCCGCGTTCTCGGTGGTTCGGGTCGCCGCTACGCCGGTATCGGCGACACCATCGTCGCCACCGTCAAGGACGCGATCCCGGGCGGCAACGTGAAGAAGGGCGACGTGGTCAAGGCCGTCGTCGTCCGGACCGCCAAGGAGCGCCGCCGTCCCGACGGTTCCTACATCAAGTTCGACGAGAACGCCGCCGTGATCCTGAAGAACGACGGCGAGCCTCGTGGCACCCGTATCTTCGGGCCGGTCGGCCGTGAGCTGCGTGACAAGCGGTTCATGAAGATCATCTCGCTCGCCCCGGAGGTGCTCTGACCATGGCGAAGATCAAGAAGGGCGACCAGGTGATCGTCATCGCCGGTCGCGACAAGGGCAAGACGGGCCGCGTCCTCGAGGTCCTCAAGGACTCCGACCGCGTCGTGGTCGAGGGCGTGCAGCGCGTGACGAAGCACGTCAAGGCCGGCCAGACGGCGCGTGGCACCCGTACCGGCGGCATCGAGACCGTCGAGGCGCCGATCCACGTGTCCAACGTGATGCTCGTCGACCCGGAGACCAAGAAGCCCACCCGTGTCGGTCTCCGCACCGAGCAGGTCGAGCGCGACGGTCGTACCCGCACGGTCCGCGTGCGCTACGCCAAGCGTTCCGGGAAGGACATCTGATGACCGAGACCACTCTCGAGGCCCCGGCCCTGCCGCGCCTCAAGCAGAAGTACCGCGAGGAGATCCTCCCGGGCCTCCGCGAGGAGTTCGGCCACGCCAACGTCCACCAGGTCGCCGGTCTGACGAAGATCGTCGTCAACATGGGTGTCGGTGACGCCGCCAAGGACTCCAAGCTGATCGAGGGCGCCATCCGCGACCTGACCGCGATCACCGGTCAGAAGCCGCAGGTCACGAAGGCCCGCAAGTCCATCGCGCAGTTCAAGCTGCGCGAGGGGATGCCGATCGGGGCGCACGTGACGCTCCGCGGCGACCGCATGTGGGAGTTCCTCGACCGCCTGCTGTCGACCGCCCTGCCGCGCATCCGCGACTTCCGCGGCCTGTCGCCCAAGCAGTTCGACGGCCACGGGAACTACACCTTCGGCCTCACGGAGCAGTCGATGTTCCACGAGATCGACCAGGACAAGATCGATCGCGTCCGCGGCATGGACATCACGATCGTGACGACGGCGACGACCGACGACGAGGGCCGCTCCCTGCTGCGCCGTCTCGGCTTCCCCTTCAAGGAGAACTGACATGGCGAAGAAGGCCCTGATCAACAAGGCGAACGCCAAGCCGAAGTTCGCGGTTCGCGCCTACTCCCGGTGCCAGCGGTGCGGCCGCCCGCACTCGGTCTACCGCAAGTTCGGCCTGTGCCGGATCTGCCTGCGGGAGATGGCCCACCGCGGCGAGCTCCCCGGCGTCACCAAGAGCAGCTGGTAAATCAACTACGCCGCAGGTCCGGGCGGTGCACGACGCACCGCCCGGATACCCCGGCGAGGAAGGGCTAGAGCCCAATGACGATGACCGACCCGATCGCAGACATGCTGACGCGTCTGCGCAACGCGAACTCGGCGCACCACGACACGGTGACCATGCCGTTCTCCAAGCTGAAGTCGCACATCGCAGAGATCCTGCAGGCCGAGGGCTACATCGCCGGCTGGAGCGTCGAGGACGCGAAGGTGGGCAAGAACCTCACCCTGACGCTCAAGTACGGCCCGAGCCGCGAGCGCGCCCTGACCGGCGTGCGCCGCGTGTCGAAGCCCGGCCTGCGCGTGTACGCGAAGTCCACCAACCTGCCCAAGGTCCTCGGCGGCCTGGGCGTGGCGATCCTGTCCACGTCCTCCGGTCTCCTGACCGACAAGCAGGCCCAGGCCAAGGGCGTCGGCGGGGAAGTCCTCGCCTACGTCTGGTAATCCGGAAAGGAG
The DNA here is from genome assembly GCA_031180595.1 of Isoptericola sp. Classification (GTDB taxonomy): domain Bacteria; phylum Actinomycetota; class Actinomycetes; order Actinomycetales; family Cellulomonadaceae; genus Isoptericola. The sequence continues at coordinate 25,963 of JAPSLQ010000006.1, forward strand.
ACAAGCCATGTCTCGAATCGGCAAGCTCCCCGTTCCGGTCCCGGCCGGCGTGGACGTCACCATCAGCGGCGCGCTCGTGACGATCAAGGGCCCCAAGGGGACCCTCGACCACACGGTGCCCGCCCCCATCACGGTCGCTCAGGAGGACGGCACGCTCGTCGTGTCCCGTCCCGACGACGAGCGCTCGTCCCGTGCGCTGCACGGCCTCACCCGTACGCTCCTCGCCAACATCGTCACCGGTGTCACGCAGGGCTACGAGAAGAAGCTCGAGATCGTCGGCACCGGTTACCGCGTGACGGCGAAGGGCCAGGACCTCGAGTTCGCGCTCGGGTTCTCGCACCCGGTCACGGTCACGCCGCCGGAGGGCATCACCTTCACGGTCGAGAGCCCGACGAAGTTCGCGGTCGCCGGCATCGACAAGCAGCAGGTCGGCGAGGTCGCAGCGAACATCCGCAAGATCCGCAAGCCCGAGCCCTACAAGGGCAAGGGCGTGCGCTACGCCGGCGAGGTCGTCCGCCGCAAGGTCGGAAAGGCTGGTAAGTGATGGCTCTCAAGGTTCTGGGCAAGGGCAAGGCCGTCGCTCGTCAGCGCCGCCACCTCCGCCTGCGCAAGAAGATCAAGGGCACCGCGGCGCGTCCGCGCCTCGTCGTGACCCGCTCCTCGCGCCACATGGTGGCGCAGGTCGTGGACGACACGGTCGGCAAGACCGTCGCCTCCGCCTCGACGCTCGAGGCCGACCTGCGTGCGCTCGACGGCGACAAGACCGCCAAGGCCCGCAAGGTCGGCGAGCTGGTCGCCGAGCGTGCCAAGGCTGCCGGCGTCGACTCCGTGGTCTTCGACCGCGGCGGCAACAAGTACCACGGTCGGGTGGCTGCGGTCGCCGACGGCGCCAGGGAAGCGGGGCTGGCCCTGTGATGGCTGACATCCGCGAGTTCGCACGGAAGATGAGGATCCTCTGATGGCTGCAGGGCAGCGCACCGGCGCCCCCCAGGGCGCCAACGAGTCCAAGAACGACGGCCGCCGCTCCAACCGGCGCGACGACCGCCGCGGTGACCGCCGCGGCGACGCGGCCGAGAAGAACGCCTTCGTCGAGCGCGTCGTGACGATCAACCGCGTCGCCAAGGTCGTCAAGGGCGGTCGTCGCTTCAGCTTCACCGCGCTGGTCGTGGTGGGCGACGGCGACGGCACGGTCGGTGTCGGCTACGGCAAGGCCAAGGAGGTGCCCGCGGCGATCGCCAAGGGTGTCGAGGAGGCGAAGAAGAACTTCTTCCGCGTCCCTCGCATCCAGGGCACCATCCCGCACCCGGTCCAGGGTGAGGCGGCCGCCGGTGTCGTGTTCCTGCGCCCGGCCTCGCCGGGTACCGGTGTGATCGCCGGTGGTCCGGTCCGCGCCGTGCTCGAGTGCGCCGGCATCCACGACGTCCTGAGCAAGTCGCTCGGCTCGTCGAACTCGATCAACATCGTGCACGCGACCGTCGCGGCCCTCAAGGGTCTCGAGGAGCCGGCCGCCGTGGCCGCGCGCCGTGGTCTGCCGCTCGAGGACGTGGCCCCGGCCGCGCTCCTGCGCGCGCAGGCCGCCGGTCTCGCCGACAAGGCCGAGAAGGCCGAGAAGGTGGGTGCGTGATGGCTCGACTGAAGGTCACCCAGGTCAAGTCCGCCATCGGCGGCAAGCAGAACCAGCGCGACACGCTGCGGACCCTCGGCCTCAAGCGGATCGGCGACACCGCCGTGAAGGAGGACCGCCCGGAGATCCGCGGCATGGTCGCCACGGTGGCGCACCTCGTCACCGTCGAGGAGGTCGAGTAAGCAATGGCCGACAAGACTGAGCGGAACGACCCGAAGGCGGCCCAGCCGCTCAAGGTCCACCACCTGCGTCCGGCCCCCGGCGCCAAGACCGCCAAGACCCGCGTGGGTCGTGGTGAGGCGTCGAAGGGCAAGACGGCGGGCCGCGGTACCAAGGGGTCGAAGGCTCGCAACCAGGTTCCCGAGCGCTTCGAGGGTGGGCAGATGCCTCTGCACATGCGCCTCCCGAAGCTGCGCGGGTTCAAGAACCCGTTCCGCGTCGAGTACCAGGTCGTCAACCTGGACAAGCTCGCCGCGCTGTACCCGGAGGGTGGCTCCGTCACCGTCCAGGACCTCGTCGCCAAGGGCGCGGTCCGCAAGGGGCAGCCGGTGAAGGTGCTCGGCACGGGCGAGATCGCCGTCAAGCTGGACATCGCGGTCGACGCGGTCTCCGGCTCCGCCAAGGAGAAGATCCTGGCGGCCGGCGGTTCGGTCTCGGAGGACTGACACGTCCGGCAGGGCCGGTGGCGCGCACGCGCTACCGGCCCTGCGTGCGTTCCCGGGGTCGTCCGGCCGACCGTTCGCCACGCGCCGGACGGACCCCGATCTCCGGACGTGGTCTGGATCACGTCCCAGGGACACGTAGAATCCGACACGGTCCGGCCGCACGGCCAGGTGCGGCGACAGCCGGGCACGGCCAGGCCGGACCGACGACCGAGTCGGCACACCCGTGCCGCGGGCACGGCGCCCGCGTGCGGGCGTGCCACCATCGCCGGGGCGACCCGGCGACACGACAACCCGCCTCGGCGGGCCAGGAGGATAGGTGCTCAGCGCATTCGGCCGGGCTTTCCGGACACCGGACCTGCGGCGCAAGCTGCTGTTCACGATCGCCGTCATGGCGCTCTTCCGCGTGGGGTCGTTCATCCCCACCCCGGGCGTGGACTACGGCAACGTCCAGCAGTGCGTCGCCGGCATGGCGGACAGCACGTCGCTGCTCGGACTCATCAACGTCTTCAGCGGCGGTGCGCTGCTGCAGCTGTCCATCTTCGCGCTGGGCATCATGCCCTACATCACCGCGAGCATCATCGTGCAGCTCCTGCGCGTGGTGATCCCGCGGTTCGAGGCCCTGCACAAGGAGGGTCAGTCGGGCCAGGCGAAGCTGACCCAGTACACGCGCTACCTGACGATCGCGCTCGCGATCCTGCAGTCCACGACGATCATCACGACCGCGCGCACCGGCCTGCTGTTCCCGGGCTGCGCCGTCGACGTCATCGCGGACGACAGCATCCTGACCGCGCTGCTCATGGTCATCACGATGACGGCCGGCACCGGCCTGGTCATGTGGCTCGGCGAGCTCATCACCGAGCGCGGCGTGGGCAACGGCATGTCGCTGCTGATCTTCACCTCGATCGCGGCGAGCTTCCCGACGGCGCTCTGGTCGATCGCGGGCGGCGCGAACGGCGTGTTCAACTTCATCGTGATGCTGCTCGTCATCGTCCTGGTCATCGGGCTGGTGGTGTTCGTCGAGCAGTCGCAGCGCCGCATCCCGGTGCAGTACGCGAAGCGGATGGTCGGCCGGCGCATGTTCGGCGGGACGAGCACCTACATCCCGATCAAGATCAACATGTCCGGCGTGATCCCCGTGATCTTCGCGGCCTCGATCCTGGCGATCCCGGGCCTGCTCGCCCAGTTCGGCGACCAGTCGGCGGGCTGGGTCCTGTGGATCTCCCAGAACCTCGCGCTCCAGGACCAGCCGCTGTACATCGCGCTGTACGTCCTGATGATCGTGTTCTTCGCGTTCTTCTACACCTCGATCACGTTCAACCCGGACGAGGTCGCGGACAACATGAAGAAGTACGGCGGCTTCATCCCGGGCATCCGCGCCGGACGCCCGACCGCGGAGTACCTGGACTACGTGATCACGCGGATCACGTCCGCCGGGGCGATCTACCTCGCGCTCGTCGCGCTCATCCCGACGCTCGTGCTGGTCATGCTGGGGGTCACCCTGCAGATCCCGTTCGGCGGGACCTCGATCCTCATCATCGTCGGCGTCGGCCTGGAGTTCGTGAAGCAGGTCAACGCCCAGCTCGAGCAGCGTCACTACGAAGGGTTCCTCCGTTGACCGAGACGACCGGAACGACCGCGTCCTCCGCGACCCCGACGACCCGCCGGGAGCTCCACGGGACGCCGGGTGCGGAGGCGCGCGTCACGCGTCTGGTGATCATGGGCCCGCAGGGCGCCGGGAAGGGTACGCAGGCCGCGCGCCTGGCCGAGCTGTTCGGCATCCCGGCCATCTCCACCGGCGACATCTTCCGCGCCAACATCAAGGAGGGCACCGAGCTCGGCCGCCAGGCGCAGGAGTACTCCGCCAAGGGCGAGCTCGTGCCGGACGAGATCACCGACGCGATGGTCCGCGACCGCCTCGCGGCGGACGACGTCAAGGGCGGCTTCCTGCTCGACGGCTACCCGCGCAACGCGCACCAGGTCGAGGCGCTCGACCGGATCCTGGGCGACATGGGCTGGGAGCTCGACGGGGTCATCGAGCTCACCGCCGACCGCGACGAGCTCCTCGCCCGGATCGCCAGGCGAGCCGAGGTCGAGGGCCGCGAGGACGACACCCCCGAGGCCATCGCGCGCCGTCTGGACATCTACGACGAGCAGACGGCGCCCCTCACGGCGGCGTACGCCGAGCGCGGGCTGCTCGCCCGCGTCGACGGCATCGGCGAGATCGGCGAGGTCACGGACCGCATCGTCGAGGCGCTCGCGACGCAGCTGGGCTGACGTGTTCTCGCGCGAGCGCATCGAGATCAAGAGCCTCGACCAGGTGCGCGTCATGCGGCGTGCAGGCCTGGTCGTGGCCGACGCGCTCGACGCCGTCCGCGCCGCCGCACGGCCCGGCATGACGACGGCGGACCTCGACGCCGTCGCGGCGCGGGTCATCGCCGAGGCGGGCGCACGCCCGTCGTTCCTGGGGTACCACGGCTTCCCGGCGACCGTCTGCACGTCGGTGAACGAGGAGGTCGTGCACGGCATCCCCGGACCGCGGGTCCTCGCGGCCGGCGACGTGGTCTCGGTCGACTGCGGCGCGATCGTCGACGGCTGGCACGGCGACTCGGCGGTCAGCTTCGTGCTCGGACCGGACGGCCCGCTCGCCCCGGAGGCGGCCGCGCCCGACCCGGGTGACGCGCTGCTCGTGCGGGCGACCGAGGCCGCGATGTGGGCCGGTATCGCCGCGCTCGCGTCGGCGCAGCGGCTCAACGAGGTCGGGGCGGCCGTCGAGGCCGCCGTCGAGCTCGCGGGCGAGGCGGACGGTGCCGCGTACGGCATCGTCGAGGACTACGTCGGGCACGGCATCGGCAGCGCCATGCACCAGCCCCCCGACGTCGTGAACTACCGGGTCAGCGACCGCGGGCCCCGGCTGCGGCCGGGCATGTGCCTGGCGATCGAGCCCATGGTGAGCAGGGGAGCGGGCACGACCCGCGTGCTCGAGGACGACTGGACGGTCGTCACCGAGGACGCGTCGCGCGCCGCGCACTGGGAGCACACCGTCGCGGTCCTCGAGGACGGCATCACGGTCCTCACCGCCCGCGACGGCGGCGCCGGGCGCCTCGGCGACCTGGGCGTCGACGTCGTCGTCCTCTGAACCTGCGGCGTGGTGCACCGCACAGGGTCCCCGACGGCGGTCGACTTCCTTTGGTTGCGTTCCTGACGTAGGCTAGTCCGCTGGGTGTAGTCCGTTCGTGCATGCCCGTCCCGGCGAGCCGGGACGCAGGTGGGCCAGCGGCAGCACGCGACATCCACGTCCCGACGCACCGCTCACGGCTCCTGGCCGGGGGGTCGACGAGGCGTGGGAGCAGTCCAAGACGAGAGTTAGCGGAGGACATGGCAAAGAAGGACGGTGTCATCGAGATCGAGGGCAGCGTGGTCGAGGCCCTGCCGAACGCGATGTTCCGCGTCGAGCTGGCGAACGGCCACAAGGTTCTCGCGCACATCTCGGGCAAGATGCGTCAGCACTACATCCGGATCCTCCCCGAGGACCGGGTCGTGGTGGAGCTGAGCCCGTACGACCTGTCCCGTGGCCGGATCGTCTACCGCTACAAGTAGTCGTCATCCCCACCACCCGATCGACATCGCCGCCGACGCGGCCGGGCTCGCCCCGGTCCGCCGAGGAGGCGGCGGAGGAACTCTGATGAAGGTCAAGCCGAGCGTCAAGAAGATCTGCGACAAGTGCAAGGTGATCCGCCGGCACGGTCGCGTCATGGTGATCTGCGAGAACCTGCGCCACAAGCAGCGCCAGGGCTGATCGCAGCTCCACCATGCTGCGGCCGGGCTCGCTGAGCCCGCACGGCCGCGCACAGCGCACCACCACGAACCCGACCCGCGACAGCACCGGCTGAGGCGGGACGGGGGAACCCTCGGTCCAGGGGCCGGGGCCCGCGGTCCTCGCGGGAGGGTGGTGCGGGAGACCTCTGGACGAAGTACAGGAGCCGGAAGGCACATGGCACGTCTTGTCGGCGTCGACCTCCCCCGCGAGAAGCGGCTCGAGGTTGCGCTCACCTACATCTACGGCGTCGGCCGTACCCGCGCCCAGCAGACGCTGGCCGCGACCGGGATCAGCCCCGACCTGCGCGTGAAGGACCTCGGCGACGCCGAGCTCGTCGCGCTCCGCGACTACCTCGAGGGCAGCTTCAAGCTCGAGGGTGACCTCCGTCGCGAGGTCGCGGCCGACATCCGCCGCAAGGTGGAGATCGGTACCTACCAGGGTCTGCGCCACCGTCGCGGACTGCCGGTGCGCGGTCAGCGCACCAAGACCAACGCGCGCACCCGCAAGGGTCCGAAGCGCACCGTCGCGGGCAAGAAGAAGGCCCGCTGACGTCAGCAGTCCGTGGAGCGGGCCGACCCTGACGCCCGCCCCGGTCCGACGACCTCAGACCAGGAGAGAACGTACACATGCCTCCCAAGACTCGCGCCGCCGCCGGCTCGCGCAAGCCGCGCCGCAAGGACAAGAAGAACGTCCCGCTCGGCCAGGCCCACATCAAGAGCACCTTCAACAACACGATCGTCTCGATCACCGACCCGTCGGGCGCCGTGATCTCGTGGGCCTCCGCGGGTCACGTCGGCTTCAAGGGCTCCCGCAAGTCCACGCCGTTCGCCGCGCAGCTGGCCGCCGAGTCGGCCGCCCGCCGCGCCCAGGAGCACGGCGTCAAGAAGGTCGACGTGTTCGTCAAGGGCCCGGGTTCCGGTCGTGAGACCGCGATCCGCTCCCTCCAGGCGACCGGCCTCGAGGTCGGCTCGATCCAGGACGTGACGCCCCAGGCGCACAACGGCTGCCGCCCTCCGAAGCGTCGCCGCGTCTGACCCACGACCGGCCGAGCCCGCGGTCCGGCAGCGCCCGAGCGTCCTCGTCGACGCCCACCGCTGCCGGACCCACGGCTCGGCCGGCATGCCTGCCCGGGCCGGGTAGACCGAGTCCCGCCCCGGGACGCGAGAGATCGCGGATCCGTGATGCGTCATATGGCGGACGCACACTGAAAGGACAACCACCGTGCTGATCGCACAGCGCCCCACCCTGACCGAAGAGGTCATCTCGGAGCACCGTTCGCGCTTCTCCATCGAGCCGCTCGAGCCTGGCTTCGGCTACACGCTCGGCAACTCGCTGCGCCGGACCCTGCTGTCGTCCATCCCGGGCGCGGCCGTCACCTCCATCCGCATCGACGGAGTGCTCCACGAGTTCTCCACCGTTCCGGGTGTCAAGGAGGACGTCACCGAGATCATCCTCAACATCAAGAACATCGTCGTCTCGTCCGAGAACGACGAGCCGGTCGTGATGTACCTGCGCAAGCAGGGTGCGGGCGTCGTCACCGCGGCGGACATCGTGCCGCCCGCCGGCGTCGAGGTGCACAACCCCGACCTGCACATCGCCACGCTGAACGACAAGGGCAAGCTCGAGATCGAGCTGACCGTCGAGCGCGGCCGTGGTTACGTCTCGGCCGCGCAGAACAAGTCCGCCGAGGCCGAGATCGGCCGCATCCCGGTGGACTCGATCTACTCGCCGGTCCTCAAGGTCACGTACAAGGTCGAGGCCACCCGTGTGGAGCAGCGCACGGACTTCGACAAGCTCATCGTCGACGTCGAGTCGAAGGCGGCCATCTCGCCGCGCGACGCGCTCGCGTCTGCCGGCAAGACGCTCGTCGAGCTGTTCGGCCTCGCCCGTGAGCTGAACGTCGAGGCCGAGGGCATCGAGATCGGCCCGTCGCCGACGGACTCCGCGCTCGCCGCGGACCTGGCGCTGCCGATCGAGGAGCTCAACCTCACCATCCGGTCGTACAACTGCCTCAAGCGCGAGGGTATCCACCAGGTCGGTGAGCTCGTCGCGCGCAGCGAGGCGGACCTGCTCGACATCCGCAACTTCGGCGCGAAGTCCATCAACGAGGTCAAGGAGAAGCTCGCCGAGCTCGGCCTGTCCCTCAAGGACTCCCCGCTGGACTTCGACCCGAGCGCCGCGTACTACGGCGCCGACGACGACAACGCGTACACCGACGAGCAGCAGTACTGACGGGTAACCACACCCTCAAGGAGAACCTGACATGCCTACCCCCACCAAGGGTCCGCGGCTCGGCGGTGGCCCGGCTCACGAGCGCCTGATCCTCGCGAACCTGTCCACGGCGCTCTTCGAGCACGGCCGCATCACCACCACGGAGACGAAGGCCAAGCGCCTGCGTCCGCTGGCCGAGCGTCTCATCACGTTCGCCAAGCGCGGTGACCTGCACGCGCGTCGCCGCGTGCTGACGGTCGTGCGCGACAAGTCCGTGGTGCACACGCTGTTCACCGAGATCGCCCCGGCCATGGCCGAGCGCAACGGTGGCTACACGCGCATCACCAAGGTCGGCAACCGCAAGGGCGACAACGCGCCCATGGCGGTCATCGAGCTCGTCACCGAGCCGGTGAGCCCGAAGCAGGCCGTCGTCAAGGAGGCCACGAAGGCCACCGAGAAGGCGTCCAAGAAGGCCGCCCCGGCCGAGGAGGCCCCCGCGGTCGAGGCCGAGGAGACCCCCGCCGCCGAGGCCGAGGCGACCGAGACCGCCGCCGCGGAGACCGAGGCGCCGGCCGAGGCCGCCGCCGAGGAGACCGAGGAGAAGAAGGAGGCCTGAGCCTCCGGATCCCGGCCCCACGCCGCACGAGGGCCCCGCACCACCACCGGTGGAGCGGGGCCCTCGTCGTTCTCCTACCGTGGGTGCCATGACGGCGCGCATGACACCGGTGGTCCTCGTGCACGGCTCGCGCACGTCGCGCACCATGTGGCGGCGGCAGCTCGCGACGCTCGACGCCGCCGGCGTGCCCGCCCACGCCGTCGAGCTGCCCGGGCACGGCTCGCGACGGGGCGAGCCGTTCACGCTCGACGGCGCCGTGGACGCGATCCACGAGGGCGTCCAGGGTGTCGGCGGCCGGGCGCTCGTCGTCGGGCTGTCGCTCGGCGGGTACCTCGCGATCGAGCACCGGGCCCGTTACCCGGGCGAGTCCGCCGGCCTCGTGGCGGCGTCCTGCTGCACCGCGCCGACGACGTGGCTGCGTGGTGCCTGGCTCCTCCTCGCGCGGTGGATCGAGAGCTGGCCCGACGGCGGCGCCCGGCTGAACGACGCCTTCGTGCGCCGCATGCTGACGGCCGAGGCGGCGCGCGACGCCGGCGCCGGCGGCTTCGCGCTCGACGTCATGTCGGCCGTGCTGCGCGAGGTCGTCCTCAGCGACACGCTCACGGCGCTGGCGGCCGCCGACAGCCCGGTGTGGATCGTCAACGGGCGGTACGACCACTTCCGGGGGCACGAGCGCGCCGTGCTCGCCGCCGCACGGTCGAGCGGCGCCGACGCCAGGCTCGTGATCGTGCCCCACGCCCGGCACCTCGTGAGCCTCGACGCACCCGTCGCGTTCGGCCGGGTCGTGCTCGAGGCCGCCGAGGAGGTCTCGCGGCGGGAGGAGCGGCGCCCGGCGCCGTCCACGGAACCGGGGCGTCAGTCGAGCGGCAGGTCCCACGCCCTGGCGCCGCCGACCAGCGCGGCCGAGTTCGGGACGATGACGACGTCGTCGCCCAGCCGGGCCAGGGCGGAGGCCGTGATGCGGCGGGAGTTGCCGCCGCCGATGTAGAGGCGGTCCCACCAGAAGACCGGCCGCAGGCCCTCCACCGTCGCGACGACGCGCCGCGACCAGAGGGCGTCGCCCAGGCGGCGCCGCTCGGGCTCTCCGACGTACTGGTCGTAGGTGGTGGCGCGGCGCACGGGCGCGTGCGACCACTCCAGGTGCGGGGCGAGCCGGCCGCCGTCGAACAGCGCGGAGCCGAGCCCGGTGCCGAGCGTGAGCACGAGCTCGACTCCCGAGCCGGCGATGACGCCCGCCCCGTGCACCTCGGCGTCGTTCAGCACGAGCGCGGGCAGGCCGAGCCGCGCCGACACCGCGGCGCGCACGTCGAAGCTCGACCACGCCTCCACCAGCTCGGGCAGGACCCGGGAGCGGGGCCCCGACCGCGTGACGTAGTGCGGGGTGTGCACGACGACGCCGTGCCGCACCATCCCCGGCATGCCGACCGTCACGCGCGCCGCGCGGGGCAGCGAGCCCGCGATGTCGGCGATCGTCTCGACGAGCAGCTCCGGCGGCAGCGGGTACGGCGTCGGGACGCGCACCGGTGCGGCGTGCGCGGTGCCGGCGTCGTCGAGCACGGCGGCCTTGATGCCACCGCCGCCGCAGTCGACGGCGAGGGTCAGGGTCGGGGAGGTCTCGGGCACGGGACCATCATCCGGGGAGAATGGCCCGGTGAGCACGACGACGCCCCCGACCGCACCCGCCGACGCACCCGCCACCGGAGCCGTCGGCGAGACCCTCCGGGTCCGGCTCGACCTCGCGTACGACGGCACCGGGTTCGCCGGCTGGGCCCGCCAGCCCGCGCTGCGGACGGTGCAGGGAGTGCTCGAGGAGGGGCTGGCGACGATCCTGCGCACCGAGCCGCTCGGACTGCCGCAGCCACGCCTCACCGTCGCCGGCCGCACCGACGCGGGGGTGCACGCGCGCGGACAGGTGGTCCACGTCGACGTCCCGGCCGAGCGCTGGGCCGCCATGCCCGGCCGGTCGGACCGGGAGCCCGGGCGGGCGCTCGTCGACCGCCTGGCCGGCGTCCTGCCGCGCGACGTCGTCGTGCACCGGGCGCGCGTGGCGCCGGCCGGCTTCGACGCGCGCTTCTCCGCGACCTACCGCAGCTACACGTACCGCATCGCCGACGACCCCGCGCTGCGGGACCCGCTGCGCCGCACCCACGTGGTGTGGGCGCGCCGGCCGCTCGACGTCGCCGCGATGCACGCGGCCGTGCAGCCGCTCGTCGGTGTGCGGGACTTCGCCGCGTTCTGCAAGCCGCGCCCGGGGGCCACGACGATCCGCGAGCTGCAGCACGTCGCCTGGGAGCGCCCGGACGGCGGTCCCGACGCGGGCCTCGTGCTCGCGCACGTCAGGGCGGACGCGTTCTGCCACAACATGGTGCGCGCGATCGTCGGCGCGTCCGTCGCCGTGGGGGAGGGGCGGCGCGACGTCGGCTGGCCCGCCGAGCTGCTCGCCGCGCGGCGCCGCGACGCCGGCGTGGGCGTAGCACCCGCGCACGGGCTCGTGCTCGAGCAGGTCAGCTACCCCGCCGACGACGAGCTCGCCGCCCGCGCCGAGCGCATCCGTGCCCGGCGCATGGACGAGGACGTCTGGGAGGACTGACCGACCGCACGGGTCCTGACCGCGGGGCGCGGCTCGCGGTGCCCGCTCGCTCGAATGAGTCGCTCGTTCCTCGCTCTGCTCTCGCTCCCGGACCCCGCGACCCGCGCCCGCGGGATCGCGTGGGCCTACGGTTCCTCGACCCAGTGGACCGCGGCCTCCTCCGCGCTCGCGCCCGCCCCGTCGATGCCCGCGTCTTCGCCGTAGACGTCGTTGGCGCGGGCGCCGTCCGCGTTCGGGTCGGCGTCGACGTCCGCGACCAGCCGGCCGGCACGCGTCGTGTCGGGGTGGTCGAGCGGGTCGCGCTCCCAGTAGTCGGGCTCCTCCTCGGCGAGGCGCTGGTCCATCGGCTCGCCGGCGGACTCCTCCCACGCCGTCTCGCCCCAGTGGTTCGGCCGGGGCCGCTCGGGCGGGGAGTAGCCCTCGTCGAGGATGTTCTCGACGCCGCGGTCGAGCAGCGTGTCCTCGGTGGGCAGCTGGTCGTTGTCGCCCTCGACGCCGGTGAGCGGGTCGGGGGTCGTGCCAGGGGTCTCGTCGGTCATGGTTCTACCGTGCACCCGGGGCGGCACCGACGCAGCGCGGGAGGGCGTGTGACGAGCGCGACCGGGCTCGCTTTGACCCTGGGTCCGTCGCGTCTGTAGACTGGCCAGTCGTTGTGCTATGCCCCGGCGTCCCGCGTCGTCAGCGCGCCCACTCGCCGAGACGACGCCCAGGCCAGGACGCCATCACGGAGCTCCCGCGCACAACACCTGACTCATCGGGCGCCGCTTCTCGCCCGACGACACCGAACATGAAGAGGTTACGAACCGTGCGTACGTACACCCCGAAGCCCGGCGAGGTCCAGCGCGACTGGTACGTCGTCGACGCTACCGACGTCGTCCTGGGCCGCCTGGCGAGCCAGGTCGCCACGCTCCTGCGCGGGAAGCACAAGCCGACCTTCGCCCCGCACGTCGACGGCGGTGACTTCGTCATCGTCATCAACGCCGACAAGGTCGCCCTGAGCGGCAACAAGCGCGAGACCAAGATGGCCTACCGCCACTCCGGCTACCCGGGCGGTCTGCGCTCGGTGGCCTACGGCGAGCTTCTCGAGAAGAACCCCGAGCGGGCCGTGGAGAAGGCCGTGCGCGGCATGCTCCCGAAGAACTCGCTCGCCAGCGAGCAGATCAAGAAGCTCAAGGTCTACCGCGGTGCGGAGCACCCGCACGCCGCGCAGCAGCCCAAGCCGTTCGAGATCACCCAGGTTTCGCAGCAGGCCTGAGCCGCTGCAGACAAAGCGAAGGACGCGAGGACACACCAGTGGCCGACACCAACGTCGACATCGAGCTGGGCGACGAGACTCCCAGCACCTACACGACCGAGACGGCGGCCCCCGTGGCCAACGGCGGTCAGTCCATCACCGCCCCGGGCCAGGCCCTGGGCCGCCGCAAGGAGGCCGTGGCGCGCGTGCGCCTCGTCCCCGGCAGCGGTCAGTGGAAGATCAACGGCCGCACCCTCGAGGAGTACTTCCCGAACAAGGTGCACCAGCAGCTCGTCAACGACCCGCTGAAGCTGGTCGAGGTCGAGGGCCGCTTCGACATCATCGCCCGCATCAGCGGCGGTGGCCCGTCCGGCCAGGCCGGCGCTCTGCGCCTGGGCATCGCCCGTGCGCTGAACGAGATCGACCGCGAGGCGAACCGCGCCGCCCTCAAGAAGGCCGGCTTCCTCACGCGTGACGCCCGCGAGGTCGAGCGCAAGAAGGCCGGTCTCAAGAAGGCCCGCAAGGCCCCGCAGTACTCGAAGCGCTGATCCAGCGCTCGTGGGACGGCCCCGTCGGACATCCGGCGGGGCCGTCCGCATGCCGGGGCGTCTACGATCGACCCGGCGCCCAGCACAGGAGGAAGCACATGGGACGACTGTTCGGCACCGACGGGGTCCGTGGCCTCGCCAACCGTGACGTGACGGCGGAGCTCGCCCTGGCGCTGGGCGGCGCCGCGGCGAACGTGCTCGGCTCGACCGGCGAGTTCGAGGGCCACCGGCCCCGGGCCGTGGTCGGCCGCGACCCGCGCGCGTCCGGCGAGTTCCTCGCCGCGGCGGTGGGCGCCGGCCTGGCGAGCGCCGGTGTCGACGTCGTGAACCTGGGCGTCCTGCCCACCCCGGCGCTCGCCTACCTCGTCGGCGCGATGAAGGCCGACCTGGGTGTCATGGTCTCGGCGTCCCACAACCCGATGCCGGACAACGGCATCAAGTTCTTCGCCCGCGGCGGCCTCAAGCTCGACGACGGCGTCGAGGACGCGATCGAGGCGCAGCTCGACGCCGCGCGGGAGCGGCCCGTCGGTGCCGACGTCGGGCGCATGCGCACCGACACGGGCATCGCGGCCGCGCAGTACGTCGAGCACCTCGTCACGAGCGTCGGCACGACGCCGGACCACCGGCCGCTCGAAGGGCTGCGGATCGCGGTCGACTGCGCCAACGGCGCCGCGAGCGCGATCGGGCCGGAGGCGCTGCGCGAGGCCGGTGCCGACGTCGTCGTCATCAACGCGAGCCCCGACGGGCGCAACATCAACGAGAAGGCCGGGTCGACGCACCCCGAGCAGCTCCAGGCGGTCGTCGTCGCGGCCGAGGCCGACTTCGGCGTGGCGTTCGACGGCGACGCCGACCGGTGCCTCGCCGTCGACCACGGCGGCGTCCTCGTCGACGGCGACCAGATCCTCGGCATCCTGGCGCGGGCGCTCAAGGACGACGGCCGGCTGCCCCAGGACACGCTCGTGGTGACCGTGATGAGCAACCTGGGCCTCCTGCTGGCCATGAAGGACGCGGGCATCACCACGATCCAGACGGCGGTCGGCGACCGCTACGTCCTGGAGGAGATGCGCGCGCACGGGTACGGCCTGGGTGGCGAGCAGTCCGGGCACATCATCGTCGCCGAGCACGCCACGACGGGCGACGGCATCCTCACGGCGCTCCACCTCGCGGCGCGGGTCAAGGCCTCGGGCAAGCGCCTCGCCGACCTCGCCGGCGAGATCCCGCGCCTGCCGCAGACGCTCGTCAACGTCAAGGGCGTGGACAAGGCCCGGGCGGGCACCGACGACGGCGTGCGCGCCGCCGTCGAGAACGCCGAGGCGCTCCTGGGCGAGACGGGCCGCGTGCTGCTGCGTCCGTCCGGCACCGAGCCCGTGGTGCGGGTCATGGTCGAGGCCGCGACCCAGACGCAGGCCGACGGCGTCGCGGACACGCTGGCAGCCGTCGTGCGCGACCGACTCGCCCTGTGACCCGCGCCGACCGCCGCGGGGGAGCGGTCGACCCCGCGCTGCGCGACGCGGTCCGCGACCTGCTCGAGGTCGCGGAGTCCCAGCGCGACGGCGTCCTGCCGATCGTGCAGGCCGGCGACCCCGTGCTGCGGCGCCGGGCGGTGGCCTACACGGGGCAGCTCGGGGACGAGCTCGGCCGGCTGCTCGAGTCGATGCGGCGCACGATGCACGCCGCGCCCGGGGTCGGCCTCGCCGCACCACAGGTCGGCATCCCGCTAGCCCTCGCGGTCATGGAGGACGCCGGTGCTCCGGACGACGACCCGCGCGAGCGGACCCCGCTGCCGTACCGCGTCCTGGTCAACCCGCGGTACGAGGGCGTCCCGGGGCCCCACGGGGAGCCCGAGCGCGTGGCCTTCTACGAGGGCTGCCTGTCGGTGCACGGGTGGCAGGCGGTCGTCGCCCGCCACCGCGCGGTACGGCTCACGGGACAGGACGAGACGGGCGCGGCGATCGACGAGGTGCTCACCGGCTGGCCGGCGCGGATCGTGCAGCACGAGACCGACCACCTGGCGGGCGAGCTGTACCTGGACCACGCCGAGACCCGGTCGCTGACGTCGAACGAC
Source organism: Isoptericola sp. (assembly GCA_031180595.1). Lineage (GTDB taxonomy): Bacteria > Actinomycetota > Actinomycetes > Actinomycetales > Cellulomonadaceae > Isoptericola. The sequence goes on from JAPSLQ010000006.1 coordinate 41,333, forward strand.
AACCTCGCGCGGCGGTGGGCCGACCCCGACCCGCGGGCCGCCGCCGAGGCGCTGGGGTTCCCGCTCGCCTGACCGCGCGCACGCACGCGCGCCGCACGGCGCCGCCGCACGACGCCCCGAGCCGCGACCGGCAGGCTGGACCGGCGCTGTGAACCCCGGGTGAATCTTCCGGGATCAGGGTGGAACGGGGGGGATCCCCCATGCGGGATCCGGTCCGCTTCTGCCTACCCTTTCCCTGTGACGCCGACCGGCGTCGCCCCGCCGCCGGAGCCGACGTCGCCCGGCCGACGAACCGAGGGACCGTGCCAGAGGTAGTGACCGCCTTCCTGGAGCAGCTGGAGAGCTGGATCCTCGCCCTGGCCGCCTCCGCCTGGGTCTACCCGGCGATGTTCGGGTTCGCGACGATCGACGGGTTCTTCCCGCCGCTGCCGAGCGAGTCGGTCGTCATCACGCTCACCGTCTCCGCGCACGCCACCGGCACGCCGTGGCTGCCCGCGATCCTCGTGATCGCCGCCGCGGGCGCCTGGTGCGGCGACCAGATCGCGTACTCGATCGGCAAGCGGATCGGCACCGAGCGCGTCCCGTTCCTGCGCACGGCCCAGGGCCGGCGCGCGGTGCTGTGGGCCCGCCGGGCGCTGCTGCACCGCGGCGCGTCGCTCATCCTCGCGGCGCGGTACGTGCCCGTGGGCCGCGTCGCGGTCAACATGACGGCCGGCGCGGTCGGGTACCCGCGGCGCCGCTTCATGGCCTACGCGGCCATCGCGGCGGCGACGTGGGCCGTGTACTCGATGCTCATCGGTCTCGCCGCGGCGAGCTGGCTGGGCCACAACACCCTGCTCGCGATGGTCGTGGCGGTCGTCGTGGGCATCCTGCTCGGGCTCGTCGTCGACCGCGTCGTCCAGCGCCTGACCCGTCGCAAGATGGCCGAGGCCCTGGCCGCCGAGCAGGCCGCCGAGCGCGCCGACGACGAGGCGGCGGCCCGGGCGGCGGCCGACGCCGCCGTGGAGCAGGAGCCGGAGCCGTGCCCCGAGCCGTGCCCGACGGCGAACGCCACGGCCGGGCGCGACGGCTCCTGACCGGTCAGAGCTTGCGCAGCCGCACGCGCTGCACCGAGTGGTCGGAGCCCTTGGTCAGGACCAGGGTCGCGCGGCCGCGCGTCGGCAGGATGTTCTGCTCGAGGTTCGGCGCGTTGATCGAGTCCCAGATCGACAGCGCCTTGGCCGTCGCCTCGGCGTCGGACAGGTCGGCGTAGCGGCGGAAGTACGACTCGGGCCGGCTGAACGCCGTCCGGCGGAGCTTGAGGAACCGGTCGACGTACCACTGGCGGACGTTGCGGGTCCGGGCGTCGACGTAGATCGAGAAGTCGAAGAAGTCGCTGACGGCCACCGTCGACTCGTCGACCGACGACGGCCGGGCGGGCTGCAGCACGTTGAGGCCCTCGACGACGAGCACGTCGGGCTTGCGCACCACGATCTCCTCGCCGGGCACGATGTCGTAGGTGACGTGCGAGTAGACCGGCGCGCGGACCTCCTCCTGCCCGGCCTTGATCCTGGACAGGAACCGGATGAGCGCGCGCCGGTCGTACGACTCGGGGAACCCCTTGCGCTCCATGAGGCCGCGGCGCTTCAGCTCGGCGTTCGGGTAGAGGAAGCCGTCGGTCGTGACGAGCTCGACGTGGGGCGTCTCGGGCCAGCGCGCGAGCATCTCGCGCAGCACGCGCGCGGTGGTCGACTTGCCGACCGCGACGGAGCCGGCGACCCCGATGACGTACGGCGTGCGGGGCGGCTCCTCGCGCAGGAACGTCGAGGTCGCCTGGTGCAGGCCCGCCGTCGCCGTCACGTACAGGTTGAGCAGGCGCGACAGGGGCCGGTAGATCGCGTCGACCTCCGCGAGGTCGATCGGGTCCCCCAGGCCGCGCAGGCGCTCGACGTCCTCGTCGGTGAGCGGCAGGGGCGTCGACTCGGAGAGCCGGCTCCACGCGGAGCGGTCGAGGTCGACGTAGGGGGACGACGGCGCCAGGCGCGTCAGGTGCTCGCCCAGGGGCGGCGGCGCCCCGGGGCCGGACGTCGCCCCGTTCGCGGTGTCGGAGAGCTGCGGTGCCACCTGCCCGATTCTGCCGGAGATCTCCGGGTGCCTCGGCACGCGTCAGCCCCGCGGCCAGGGCTCGACGACGTCGCCGAGGCGCTCGAGGAGCCCCTGAGCGTCGTGCGGGGCGTGCGCGCCGACGTCGTTGTCGAAGTACACGACGACGTCGTGCCCGGCGTCGTGACGCTCGCGCACCCACGTCGCCCAGCGGTCGAGGAGGGCGTCGTCGTAGCCGCTGGTGTACAGGGTCGTGGGGCCGTGCAGCCGCACGTAGACGAGCCGTGCGGTCGGCTCCTCGAACACCGGCCAGCGGCCCGCGCCGTCGGAGGTCACCAGCGCGACGTCGTGCTCGCGCAGGAGGCGCAGGGCGGCCGGGTCGTGGAAGGAGGCGTGCCGGGGCTCGAGCGCGTGGTGCAGCGGCCGGTCCGCGCCGGGGTCCGTCCACGGCTCGGCGCGCAGCTTGTCGTCGTGCCCGCCCGCGAGCCGGCCGGCCGCCGTCGTGCTCCGCGGCAGGAGCTCGAGGAACTCGGCGAGGACGTCGAGCTCGAGCGCGGCCCGCTCGGGGAGCTGCCACAGGACGGGGCCGAGCCGGTCGCCCAGCGCCAGGACGCCGCTCGCGAAGAAGTTGGCGAGCGGGACGCGCACGTCGCGCAGGCGCTTCATGTGCGTCACGAAGCGACCGCCCTTGACCGCGAACGTGAAGCCGGGCGGCACGGTGTCGCGCCACCGCTGGTAGTACGGCGGCCGCTGGAGCGAGTAGAACGAGCCGTTGAGCTCGACCGTCGGGAAGATCGACGCGACGTGCTCGAGCTCTCGGCGCTGTGCCAGCCCGGGCGGGTAGAAGCGCCCGCGCCACTCGGCGTAGCGCCACCCGGACAACCCGATCCGCACGCCCATGCCCGCGAGCGTAGGCGGATGTGGGGCGGCTCACCCGGGTGGTCGGGCGCGAGACCGGCGCCGGGCGTCGCCGCCGGTAGACTCGCCGCCATGTGCGGAATCGTGGGCTACACCGGTCTGGGCGCGCTCTCTGCTGGGGCGGAGGCTCCCGAGCAGGGCTCCCCGAGCGCCTCGGCGCACCCGCTCGAGGTCGCCCTCGAGGGCCTCAAGCGTCTCGAGTACCGGGGGTACGACTCGGCGGGCGTCGCGCTCGTGGGCCCCGGGCAGGAGCAGGTCTCGTTCGCGAAGAAGGCGGGCAAGCTCGGCAACCTGGTGGCCGAGCTCGAGTCTCGCCCCCTGCCCGCCGCGACGGCCGCCATCGGGCACACCCGCTGGGCGACGCACGGCGGGCCGACCGACACCAACGCGCACCCGCACCTCGCCGACGACGGCCGGCTTGCGGTCATCCACAACGGCATCATCGAGAACTTCGCCGTGCTGCGCCGCGAGCTCGCGGCCGACGGCGTGACGTTCCTCTCGGAGACCGACACCGAGGTCGCCGCGCAGCTCCTCGCCAAGGAGTACCGCGCGTCCGGCGGTGACCTGTCGTCCGCGATGGCGGCGACGGCGCGCCGTCTCGACGGCACGTTCACGCTGCTGGCGGTGCACGCCGACGACCCCACCACGGTGGTCGGGGCCCGGCACGACTCGCCGCTCGTGGTCGGGCTCGGCCAGGGGGAGAACTTCCTCGGGTCCGACGTCGCGGCGTTCGTCGCGCACACCAAGGAGGCGCTCGAGCTCGGTCAGGACCAGGTCGTGACGATCACGCCGACGTCGGTCGACGTGACGGACTTCGACGGCAAGCCGGCCGAGGGCAAGCGCTTCAGCGTCGACTGGGACGCCGCGGCCGCCGAGAAGGGCGGCTTCGACTCCTTCATGGACAAGGAGATCCACGACCAGCCGCACGCCGTCGCGGACACGCTGCTGGGCCGCACCGACGAGGCCGGCAACATCGTCCTGGACGACATGCGCATCGACGAGGCCGTCCTGCGCGCGGTCGACAAGATCATCGTCGTGGCGTGCGGCACCGCCTCGTACGCGGGCCACGTGGCCAAGTACGCGATCGAGCACTGGTGCCGCATCCCGGTCGAGGTCGAGCTCGCGCACGAGTTCCGCTACCGCGACCCCATCGTCAACGAGAAGA
>JAPSLQ010000141.1 GCA_031180595.1 Isoptericola sp.
GAGAGCACGATCACGGACGTCGAGGCCGGCGAGACGATCATCGTCGAGTACCGCGCCACGCTCACGTGCGGCATCCCGCCCGGCGACATCACGGGCAACCTGCACGCCGGCAGCGGCGGCATGGTCATCACGCAGAGCGACGGCACGTCGGAGGACGTACCGGGCGCCGGGACGCAGACGGTCCCGCTCTTCGCGGACGCGGTGTTCGTCGCCGTCGTGCCCCTGAACCCGACGATCGTGCAGGGAGAGTGCCCCGGTGGTGAGCCCACCGCGCCGACGCTCACGCTGCCCGAGGGGCCCGAGGGCGTCACGTACACCGTCTCGGAACCGGGTCCCTACTCGCCCGGCCAGACGGTCACCGTGACCGCCACCCACGCCCAGGGCTTCCAGTGGGGCGACCTGCCTGAGGGCTGGGAAGTGCAGGATGACGGCACCGCGACGCTCGAGGTGACGTTCGCGGAGGTCCCCTGCGTCCCGGTCGCACCGGTCGTCATCCAGCCGGAGTGCCCGGAGGGCGTGCCGACCGAGCCGATGCTCGAGCTGCCTGACGACACGGACGCCATCTCCTACTTCGTGATCTCTGAGGACGAGGACTCCTTCGGGTTCGGCGAGACGGTCATCGTGGTCGCCATGCTCGAGCCGGGCTACGTCTGGGCCGACACGCTTCCCGAGGGCTGGGAGATGGTCGACGAGATGACGGCCGTGTTCGAGGTGACCTTCGCCGAGGCACCGTGCGTCGTGAACCCGGTGGCTCCGAAGGTCGTGCAGTCGCAGTGTCCGGACGGCACGGTCACGCGCCCGACGCTCACGCTGCCGACGACGACGGGCATCACCTACTCGGTGACCCCGGCGGGCCCGTACTCGGGCGGCCAGACGGTCACGGTGACCGCCATGCTCCACGACGGCTACGGGTGGGGCACGCTGCCGGCAGGGTGGACGCCGACTTCGACCGGCGCGACGCTCCAGGTCACGTTCGGCCCGGACGCCGAGTGCCCCAAGTCGCCGCCGGCACCGCCGGCGCCGCCGCACGTGCCGTCCGCGTCGCCGCCGCTCGCGGTGACCGGCCCGGACGCGGTCCTGACCTACGCGGGGCTCGCAGGGCTGGCTCTGCTGGCGGGCGGGATGCTGCTGTGGGTGTCGCGACGTCGAGGCCTCCTGGGCTGACGCCGCACGGTGCATGACGCGATCTGTCCCCGCCACGGTCCGCCGTGACGGGGACAGATCGCGTCCGGGCGCCCCACCGATAGGATCGCGGGCATGGCCAAGTCCTCCGCCTCTGAGCTCGTGCTGCGTCCGTTCGAAGGCCTTCCCGGGGAGGCGGACTGGGTCGCCCTGCGGGAGATCGTGCCGTCCGCGACGGCGCCGGCCCGCACCACGGCCGAGTACGGGTCCCGTGACGTCGTCATCACGACGGTGCTCCCCGGCGGGTGGTGCGCGCTGCACCGCGAGGACGGCACGGTCCTGCTCGCCCTGCAGGGGGTCCTGAGCTCCGACGACCTCAGCCGGGACCTCGCCGCGGCGCTGCTCGCCGCGATCCAGGCCGAGCCGGGCACCGGGATCCTGCCCGAGCACGTCGACGGCACGGACGCCTCGCGCCTGCAGGACGTGCTCGACGTCTCGATGCCGTTCGAGGTCACGGTCCACGAGGGCTACGAGTACTGGCTCGACTCGTCCGCCGAGATGACCGACGACGTGCGCGAGTCGCTCGACGAGGCGGCCGAGTCGACCGTCCCCACGGTCAAGCTCGCGTCGGTGCCGTCGGCCTACTGGTGCCGCATGTCCCGCGAGTTCGTGCGCTGGGCGCGCGGCGAGGACGAGGACCAGGTCGTCGACGCCATCGCCCGCCTGCACGCGCAGCGCGAGTCGGGGCTCGCGGGCGGCAAGTTCCTCGGCATGTTCCGTGCGTGCGGCCTCGTCGTGCCGGTGTGGGAGCTGCCGCGCGGCACGGAGGCGGCCGACGTCGAGGAGCCGATCAAGGACCTCGCGCGGCGCCTCGACGCCGCGCTGGCCGAGACGGGCCCGCTCGACGCCGACCAGCGGCGTGCCCGAGCCGGTATCGTCTCCCGTCAGGTCACGCTGCGCTGAGACGCCCGACGACGTCGACGGGTTCCCGGTCACGAGATCTTCACCCGTTCGGTCCGCCGGCTCGCCCGTTCCGCGCAAAGTTCCGGCCTCGGACGGAGTAGAGTCCTGGGGGAAATCTTTGCACTACCGATCCCCGGCCATTCCGGCCGGTGGACCTCCGTCGACCAAGCAGGCAGGGAGTCGTGAACACGGACCACGGGGCGGCCGGCACGAGAGCGGACGTGGTGTCCGGTGACACGAGCGCCGCGAGCACGGACGCCAATGCCGGCACGGCGGCGACCCGTCGCGTCGGCACCATGCCGGTCGCCAAGACGCCACGCCCCGCGCCCGGGCGCGGCGGCCGCAACCTCCAGCGGGTCGCGGTCGTGATCCCCGCCAAGGACGAGTCCGAGCGCATCGCGGCGACGGTGCGCTCGGCGCGCGCCATCCCGCACGTCGACCTCGTGCTCGTCGTCGACGACGGGTCCGAGGACGACACGCAGCACGTCGCCCGCGACGCGGGTGCCGTCGTCGTGCGCCACTCCCACAACCGGGGCAAGGCGGCCGCGATGGAGACCGGCGCGGCCGTCGTCGCCATGCGCGACGCCGACGGGCGCCCGCCGCGGCTCCTGCTGTTCCTCGACGGCGACCTCGGCGACACCGCGGTCAACACCGCGCCCCTCGTAGCCCCCGTCCGGGAGGGCGTCGCCGACGTGTCGATCGCGCTGCTGCCGCCGCAGAAGGGCGCGGGCGGGCGCGGCGTCGTCGTCGGGACGGCGCGCCGCGCCATCCAGCACCTCACCGGCTGGAGCCCCACACAGCCGCTCTCCGGCATGCGCTGCCTCACGCGCGAGGCGTTCGAGGCGGCGACCCCGCTCGCGCACGGGTGGGGCGTCGAGACGGGCATGACGATCGACCTCCTGCGCCAGGGCTACGTCGCGGTCGAGGTGCCGTGCGACCTGCGCCACCGGCCGTCGTCGAACGACCTCAAGGGCCAGCTGCACCGCGCGGCCCAGTACCGGGACGTCGTCCTGGCGGTCAACGCCCGCCGCCTGCGCGGCACCGTCCACGCCGTGCGCGGGATGGGCCGGCACAAGGGCCCGGTGCAGCGCTGACCTACCCCGTCGGGGTCTCCTGGCGTTCCGCCGGGACGCTCGGTGCGGCCTCGCGCCGCTCGACGGCGGTGCGCGCGTCGTCGGTCCGCAGCGCGACGAGCCCGACGAGCGGCACCGCGGCGAACAGCATGATCGTCACGACGCGGATGCCGTAGTCGTTGACGAGCGCGCCGCCGACGCCCGCGACGAGCAGCGCCACGAGCACGTGCCGGAGCAGGGGCCAGCTCTCCTCCGCCCGCACGAGCCACGCGGCCCGCAGGCGTCTGCCGCCCCACAGCGCGAGCACCACCGCCACCAGGACCGCGAGCGACAGCCAGGCCGGGAAGCCCCCGGAGAGCGATCGCAGCGCGTACCCGGCCTTCCGGAGCACGGTCTCCAGGCCCGTGCCGTCGAGCACCGACTGCACGAACGCTCCCAGGTGCGAGCGCTGGTCCGGCGGGCGCAACCAGTCGAGGACCCCGATGACCGCGACGAGCAGGACGCCGGCGCCGCCCGCCGCGAAGAGCCGGCGCCACGTGATCCGGGCGCCGAGCACTCCGAGCACCAGCACGACGAACACGGGCAGGAGCACGAGCCCGCCACCGACGTCCACGCCGAACGTGGGCCACACCGTCACCAGGAGCGTCACGAGCCCGATCACGCCCGCGACCACGGCTGCCGCGACCCGGTTCCAGCGCCGCGCGACCAGCGTCGCGAGACCGGCCGCGCAGAACACCGCCGCCACCGCGTACACCGAGTAGGTCGGGTTGCCGAAGCCGTAGTAGCGCCCGCCGAGCGTCGGCGCCGAGCCGAGGGGACTGCCGCGGTGCAGCGGCGTCCCGAGCACGGCGTCGAGCGTGAGCACCGCGAACGTGAGGGTCGCGACGACGGTCGCGCCGGCCCAGGCGGGCCGGCGCGGCGCGAGCGCACCCACGAGCGCGACGACGGCCGTGCTCGCCAGCAGCGCGGTCCACAGCCCGAGGGCCGGGTTCTCGAGGCGCCACCATGCCCACGCCGACATGAGGAAGGTGGCGGCGGGCACGGCCGCGCAGACGAGCAGCACGCCGTCGAGCAGGCGAGACGCCCCGGCGACGGAGCGGGCGCGTCCCGCGGACCGCCACCGCGGCAGGAGCAGCACGACGAGCGCCAGGGCCACGAGCGACACGTAGGCGGGCAGGGTCGTGACCGTGCCCGTGGTGACCCGCAGCGAGTGGTCGCGGTGCGTGATGCCCGCGAGCTCGCCCACGGTGTCGGCGGTGTCCGAGGGGCGCTCCTGCGCGAGCGTGAGTGGCGCACCGCTCACGTCCACGGGACGCGGCACGCCGAACCCCTCCACGAGCGTCGTCGGCACGTCCAGGAGCCGCACGACGCCGAGCCAGCGCGTCGCGGCGGACGTGAGGTAGGCGGGCGCGTCGCCGGCGTCGGCGTCGGCGAGGCCGATCCCCAGCGCCGGGCGGGCGGGGGCCGGGTTGCCCATGTCGAGCACGAGCACGGTCGCGTCCTCGGGTGCGGCGCGCAGCACCCGGCGCACGGTCGCGTCCACGGCACGGACGGCCTCGGTACGGGCCTCCTCGCCGGTCGTGGCGTCCGCGGGGACGGGGCGCGACGTCGAGCCCTCGCCCGTCGGGTGGTAGGGCGCGGCGCCCGCGTCGACCACGGTCACCGGGCAGCCGAACGAGTCCTGCGGGTCCTCGAGCGCGGCCTCGAGGTCCCGGTAGCGGCCGACCGACCCGTCACGCCCCGCGAGCGCGAGCGCGGCGCCGGGCCCGACGGCGGTCGTGCAGACGTCGCCGTCGGCGAACGCCGCGCCGAGCACGCCGAGCCGCGGGCGGAACTCGGACCGGGACTGCAGCGCCACGAGATCGTCCCAGCCCTCGACGACGGCACCCTCGCCGCTGGCCTCGACCGTCCAGGGCTGACAGGCCCAGACGCCGTCGACGGACTGCCCCGTCACGGCGCTGCGGCCGGAGGACAGGCCGAGCCAGCCCGCGGCCACGCAGTCTCCCGACGGTCCGGTGACCGACGGCGTGACGCCCGTCGCGCTCGCGCCGTCGCGCAGCAGCTCCCACAGGGCCGGCGTCGCACGCGGCGTGACGTCGTCCCACCGCAGGCCCTGCGTGCCGATGAGGACGACGGGCTCGCGGCCGACCACCGGCGCTCCCGGCCCGGTGACGTCGCCGGCGCCCGCCAGGCCTCGCGCGGGCAGCGCGGCGGCGCCCAGCAGCAGCGCGACGAGGAGCGCACCGCAGACGCCCACGAGCATGCCGCCGGTCGCCGCCACCCGCGGGGGCCGCCCGGCGGCCGCCTCTGCGGCGGGGACGGCCGCGACCGTCCCCGGCCGCTCGGCGTGCTCGAGCTGTCCGCTCAGCAGGAGCGGCGTGGCCACGAGGGCCACGAACATCGCGATCGCGATGCCCGAGTCGTTGACCAGCGTGCCGACCGCGGCGGTCGTCACGAGCGCCACGACGAGCCTGCGCAGCAGGGGCTGGTCCGCGTACGCCGCGGCGACGCCGTCGAGCCGCCACCGGTCCGGGTCGAGCAGGGCCCACGCGAGAGCGGCCGCGCCGACGAGCACGAGCGCGCCGCCCGGGTTCGCGACGGTCGCCCAGGCGCCGGCGGCCTTCCCGGCCACCACGCCGAAGGCGTGCCCGTCGAGCACCGACTGCACGAAGCCGCCCAGGTGCGTCATGGGACCGGTCGCCCAGTCCGCGACCGCGACCACGAGCACCAGGCCGACGGTCGCCGCACCGATCACGAGCAGCCGTCCCCACGTCACCCGCACACCGGCGACGCCGAGCACGAGCACCGCGAAGCCGGGCACGAGCGCCAGGATCCCGCCGAGGTCCGCGCCGAACGGCGGGAGGCCGTCGACGAGCACCGTCACGACGCCGACGACGCCCGCCACGACGGTGGCAGCGCCCGAGCGGCCCGCCGAGCCGCCGGACGGGCCACCAGCCGAGCCGCCGGACGGGCCGCGACGGCGCAGCATCGCCGCGACGCCGGCGGCGAGCACGAGCCCGGCCACCGCGTAGACGGCGAACACGGTGTTGCTGAAGCCGTAGAACCGGGCGCCGAGCGACGGGGCCGGGCCGAGGAGCGAGCCCTGCTGCAGCGTCGTGCCGGTGAGCCCGTCGATCGTCAGGACCAGCCAGGTCAGGCCGGCGAGCGTCGTCGGGAGCCGCCACGGGGACGCCGGCAGGAGGCGCGACAGCCACCAGGCCGCGAGCGCCACCGCGAGCGCCGACGACGCGAGCGCGAGCGCGAGCGTCGTGACGGGCGTGGTCCACACCCACCAGCGGCTCAGCGTCGCGAGCGACGCGGCGACGGGCAGCGCGGACGCCACGGCCAGGACGGCGAGCGCGAGGCGCCGCCGGTGGCGCCGCGGCGCGGCCGAGGCGAGGCCGCCCGCCGCGCCGTGGGCCGCCGCCCGACGCCGGGACAGCAGCAGGCCCGTGACGACGAGCACGTCCGCGACGGCGAGCGTGCCGACGAGCACGGGCGTCATCTGCGGCACGGTCTCGGTGAGCACCCCGAGGTAGCGGCGGTTCTCGACGGTCCGCGCGACGCTGAGACGCCGGGCCTCGCCGCGCTCGAGCGCCGACCCGGTGAACGGTGCGGTCGCGCTCGAGCCGTCCTCGAGGTCGCCGGCGGTGACGATGGCGTCGGCCACGGTCGCGCTCAGGTCGGCGAGCACGACGACGCCGGGCCACCGCGACGACGTCGACGTGAGCCACGTGGGCTCGCCGCCGGGCGCCGTCCAGTCGACGACCACCTGCAGGTCCGACGGGCCGAGGGGCGTGTCGGAGGCGCCCGCGACGACGAGTCGGCCGCCGTCGGGCAGGAGCTCGGCGAGGGCGCCGACCCGCCCGTCGAGCACCTCGAGCGCCTCGGTGCGCTCGGCGGCGGCGTCGGGCAGGGCGCCGAGGTCGACGACGGTGACCGGGCACGCGGCGAGGTCGGCGGCGGTGAGCCGGGCGGGGTCGGAGAGGTA
>JAPSLQ010000142.1 GCA_031180595.1 Isoptericola sp.
CGCCGATCCGCAGGAGCACCTTGCTCGACCCGGTCGACCGGTCCGCCGCGACCGCGAGCGCCTTCTCCGCGTCGTCGAGGTCGAACGTGTGGGTGACGACGGGCGCGACGTCGAGCCCGTCCTGCATCGCTCGGATGGCGTCGCTGATCTCGTCGACGAACCGGTACGAGCCGACCCACGTGATCTCGCGCGTGACGAGGTCGCCGAGCGCGGCCTGCACGGCCGACCCGGGCAGGTTCCCGACCTGGACGAGCGTCCCGCCGCGCGCCGTCGCACGCAGCACCGGGCCGAGCGCCGCCGGCGCGCCCGAGGCCTCGAACGCGACCTCGACGTCGGCGGGGAGCTCGTCGCCCTCGGAGAGCACGCGCACCTCGTCGGCCCCCATCCGGCGTGCGACCTCGGCCGACGACGCCGCGACGTCGCTCGCCACGACCCGGCCGGCGCCGGCGTGCCTGGCGGCCGCGACGACGAGCGACCCGATGGGGCCGCAGCCGTTGACGAGGACCTCGCGACCGCGCAGGTCGCCCGCGCGGGCGACGGCGTGCAGTGCGACGGCGAGCGGCTCGGCGAGGGCACCGTGCTGCGTGCTCACGCCGTCGGGCAGCGCGCGCAGCTGGTCGGCGCGGACGACGAGGAGCTCGGCGAACCCCCCGTCGGTGTGCGGGTCGAGCGCCGCCGACCCGAGGTAGCGCACCTGCTCGTGCAGGTTGTCCCGCCCGGCCAGCCGCCCGGGGAGCGCCGGGCCCACCGGCGTCGCGGGGTGGACGGCGGCGCGCAGCCCGGGCGCGACGTCGTCGACGCCGGCACCGGTGGCGACGACCCGGCCCGCGACCTCGTGGCCGAGGACCATGGGACGCCGCAGCGTCGCCGTGCCGGACGCGCCGTGCCGCCAGTACGCGAGGTCGGACCCGCACACGCCGCCCCACTCGACGGCGAGGAGCACCTCGCCCGGCCCGGGCTCGGGATCAGGCAGCTCGTCGACGCGGACGTCGTCGGCGCCGTGGACGACGACGGCCCTCATGCCGCGTCCTCGAGCCGCACCAGGTCGCGCCCGCGCACCTCGGGCGCGAGCCGCGCCGAGACGAGCGTGATGAGCGAGTACGCGACGAGCATCGCGGCGATCGGCCACCAGTGACCGGTCAGCGCGGTGAGGCTCGCGGCGAGGACCGGGCCGATCGCGGTGGCGAGGATGCCGCCGATCTCCTTCGCGAGCGCGAGCTGCGTGAACCGCGTGCGCGCCCCGAAGAGCTCCGCCATCGTCACGCTCTCGAGCGAGAAGAGGCTCAGCACCGCGATGTTGAGCAGCAGCGCGACGGCCACGGTGACGAGCACGGGCTCGCCGGTGTCGACCAGGAGCATGCCGGGGACGCTGACGAGCATCGCGAGGACCGTGACGGCGGTGTACACCGGCTTGCGTCCGAAGCGGTCGCCGAGCATGCCGACGACCGGGATGGTCGCGAAGCCGACGAGCGACCCGATCGCGATCGCCGTCGTCCCGACGGACCGGTCGACGAGCATCGTCGTCGCGATGTACCCGACGAGGAACGTCTGGACGAGCCCGGAGTTGCCGGCCTGGCCGAACCGCAGCCCGAGCGCGAGGAAGAACGCACGGCCCTTGCGCTGGTGCAGCGCCGCCTCGAGCGCGCTGCGCTCCGCGTCGCCCTCGGCCGCCGCGTCGGCGCGGCTCGCCGCGGCGAGCTCCTCCTTCGACAGCGCGACGCCGTCGACGACGTCCTCGCGCTGCTCGAAGACCGGGCTCTCCTTGAGCCGGCGGCGCAGCCACACCGCGAAGATCATCAGGCCGAAGCTCAGCAGGAACGGCAGGCGCCAGCCCCAGCTCAGGAGCTGCTCCTCCGACAGCACGGCGAGCAGCAGCGCCCACAGCGCCGACGCGGCGAGCGTGCCCGAGTTGGTGCCGAGGCACACGAGCGACGCGATGAGGCCGCGACGGCGCGGCGGTGCGTACTCGGCGAGCATCACGGTGGCGCCCGCGATCTCGGCGCCCGCCCCGAAGCCCTGGACGAGGCGCAGCGCGACGAGCAGGATCGGCGCCCAGATGCCGATGACCGCGTAGGTCGGCAGCGCGCCGATGAGCGTGGTCGACAGGCCCATGAGCGTGATCGTGATGACCAGGACGCGCTTGGGGCCGATCCGGTCGCCCATCCGGCCGAAGTAGACGGCGCCCACGAGGCGGGCGACGTAGCCGACGCCGTACGTGCCCATGGCCGCGATGAGCCCGACGGCGGGGCTGACCTCGGGGAAGAACAGCTGGTTGAAGACGATCGCGGCCGCGAGCGAGTAGAGCTGGAAGTCCATGAACTCCATCGCGGTGCCGAGCCAGCCCGAGGCGGCCGCCCGTGTGAGGTCCTTCGTCGTGCGCTGCCCGCGCGCTGCGGGGGTGCTGGTGTCCTGCATCACGGTTCGCTCCTTCGCTGCTGTGACGGTAGCCGGGGGCGGGCGACGACGCCCGTGCGGTCGGGGGTTTCGGACGGCGGGACCGGAGAGGCGCTCCGGCTGCGCGCGAGATCACCGGCCGACTGTCATGGAAGTGCTGCCATACAAGTATGGGAGAAGTCGTGTGTCAAGCCCGTCCCCGTGACCTGCCGATTAGCATGGGAGCCATGACTCCGCCGGGCGCGCGCCGTACGACACGTCGAGACGTGCACGAGACGCTGCGCCAGAAGGTGATCTCGCTCGAGCTCGCTCCCGGCGCGGCGCTGTCGGAGAACGAGCTCGCGGCGAGCCTGGGGGTCAGCCGCACGCCGGTCCGCGAGAGCCTCCTGCTGCTGTCCGAGGAGGGGTTCGTCCAGGTCTTCCCCCAGGTGGGCTCGTTCGTGTCGCGCGTCGACCCCCAGCGCGTCGCCGACGCCCAGTTCGTCCGCGAGGCCGTCGAGCTGGCCTCGCTCGACGCCGTGCCCGCCGAGCTCGACGACGACGCGCTCGCCGCGCTGCGCGAGAACCTCGCGCGCCAGCACGACCCGGCCATCGGCGTCGAGGAGTTCTTCCACCTCGACGAGGAGTTCCACCGCGGGCTCCTCGCCCTGTCCGGGCACGCCAGCGCGTGGTCCACCGTCGCGTCCGCCAAGGCGCACCTCGACCGCGCCCGGCGCCTCGGGCTGCACCAGACGCCGCCCGACGCGTTCGTCGAGCAGCACCAGCAGATCCTCGACGCCCTCGCCGCCGGGGACCGCCCCAGGGCGCGCGAGCTCCTGCGCTCGCACCTGCGCGCCGTCTTCGACGACATCGAGCAGGTGCGCGCGCGCTCGCCCGAGCTGTTCGCCTCCGACGCCGGGTCCGTGCCGGTCCGACGCAGCGTCGCCGTCTGGACCTGAGCGCGCGCGTCCGCCCGGAGGTTGCGACGAGCGCGCGGCGAATCGGCTTGCGCCCGCTTGAGAGAATGGGACGTCGTGAGCACCGAGCCATCCACCCCCGAGCAGCCCGCCGCCGACGGCGGCACGCGTCGTCGTCGACGCGGCCGGGGGCGAGGAGCGCCGGCGCCGCAGGCGGCCCGCACCCGGCGGGTGAGCGCCGCCCAGCTCGAGCGTGCCGCGCAGGCGCGCTCCGCCGTCGTCGTGCCGCCCATCACCTATCCCGAGCAGCTGCCGGTCTCCGCGCGGCGCGCCGACATCGCGCGCGCGATCCGCGAGAACCAGGTCGTGATCGTCGCCGGCGAGACCGGCTCGGGCAAGACGACGCAGCTGCCCAAGGTCGCGCTCGAGCTCGGCCGCGGGCGCACCGGGCAGATCGGCCACACGCAGCCGCGGCGGATCGCGGCGCGGTCGGTCGCGGAGCGCATCGCCGAGGAGCTGAGCACGGAGCTGGGCGGTGTCGTCGGCTACCAGGTGCGGTTCACGGACCAGTCGTCCGAGGAGACGCTGGTCAAGGTCATGACCGACGGCATCCTGCTGGCGCAGATCCAGCGTGACCCGGAGCTACGCGCGTACGACACGCTCATCATCGACGAGGCCCACGAGCGCAGCCTCAACATCGACTTCCTCCTCGGTTACCTGTCGCGGCTGCTGCCGCGCCGGCCGGACCTCAAGCTGATCATCACGTCGGCGACGATCGACTCCGAGCGGTTCGCGGCGCACTTCTCCCCCGCACACCTCGCGGAGATCGGCGGCGCACCCCAGGCCGTCGTCGACGTCCTGCCGGACCACGCGCCGGTCGTCGAGGTCTCGGGCCGCACCTACCCCGTCGAGATCCGGTACCGGCCCCTCACGCCGGACACGGACCCCGAGGCCCCCGCCAAGAAGAAGGGCGAGGAGAAGGACCTCGTCACCGGCATCGTCGAGGCGTGCGACGAGCTCATGCGCGAGGGATCCGGCGACATCCTCGTGTTCCTGTCGGGCGAGCGCGAGATCCACGACGCCGCCGACGCGCTCGAGGGGCACCTCGGCGAGCGCGTCCGTGACCCGAAGCGCCCCGACCACGTCGAGATCCTGCCGCTGTACTCGCGCCTGAGCGCCGCCGAGCAGCACCGCGTCTTCCAGTCGCACCCCGGGCGGCGGATCGTCCTGTCGACCAACGTGGCGGAGACGTCGCTGACCGTGCCGGGCATCCACTACGTCGTCGACCCGGGCACGGCCCGCATCTCGCGGTACTCCAAGGCCACCAAGGTGCAGCGGCTGCCGATCGAGCCGATCTCCCAGGCGAGCGCCAACCAGCGGTCAGGGCGCTCCGGCCGCGTCGCCGACGGCGTCGCGATCCGCCTCTACTCCGCCGAGGACTTCGAGCGGCGGCCCGAGTTCACCGAGCCGGAGATCCTGCGCACCTCGCTCGCGTCGGTGCTGCTGCAGATGATCTCCGTCGGCGTCGTCGAGACGCCCGACGACGTCGCGCGCTTCCCGTTCGTCGAGCCGCCGGACACGCGCGCGGTGCGCGACGGCGTGCAGCTCCTCACCGAGCTCGGCGCGCTCGAGGCGAGCGACGGCCGCACGCGGCTGACCGACGTCGGGCGCACGCTCGCGCAGCTGCCCATGGACCCGCGGCTGGCCCGCATGATCATCGAGGCGTCGCGGCTCGGCGTCGCTCGCGAGGTCGCGATCATCGCCGCGGTGATGTCCATCCAGGACCCGCGCGAGCGACCGGCCGAGACCCGGGCGCAGGCCGACCAGCTGCACGCGCGGTTCACCGACCCGACGTCCGACTTCCTCACGTACCTCAACCTGTGGGAGTACGTGCGCGCCCAGCAGCACGAGATGGGCTCCTCGGCGTTCCGCCGCCTGTGCAAGGCCGAGCACCTCAACTTCCTGCGCATCCGCGAGTGGCAGGACGTCGTCGCGCAGCTGCGCGAGATGGCCAAGCCGCTCGGCATCGACATGTCGTTCACGCCCCGCACGCGCACCGAGCGGGCCGACGGCACCGAGGACGACCACCGGCTCGCGTGGGACGGCGAGACCATCCACCGTGCGCTGCTCGCCGGGCTCCTGAGCCAGATCGGCATGCAGGACACCGGCGAGATCAAGGCCTCCTCGGTGGCGCACCTGCGCGGCGAGGCGCGCGCACGAGCGCTGCGGCAGGCGGCCAAGCGCGCGCGCAACGAGTACCTCGGGGCGCGCGGCGCGCGGTTCGCGATCTTCCCGGGCTCGCCCCTGAGCAAGAAGCCGCCGGCGTGGATCATGGCCGGCGAGCTCGTCGAGACCTCGCGCCTGTGGGCCCGCGACGTCGCGCGCATCCAGCCCGAGTGGGCCGAGGAGCTCGCCGCCCACCTCGTCAAGCGCACCTACTCCGAGCCGCACTGGTCCTCGAAGCAGGGCGCGGCCATGGCGATCGAGAAGGTCCTGCTCTACGGCGTGCCGATCGTCGCGGACCGCAAGGTCCTCTACGCCAAGGTCAACCCCGAGGCGGCGCGCGAGATGTTCGTGCGCCACGCGCTCGTCGAGGGCGACTGGACCACGCACCACCGCTTCTTCGCCGAGAACCGGCGGTTGCTCGCCGAGGCCTCCGAGCTCGAGGCACGCTCGCGCCAGCGCGGGCTCGTCGCCTCCGAGGACGACCTGTTCGCCTTCTACGACGAGCGCGTGCCGGCGGAGGTCGTCAGCGGCCGGCACTTCGACCGGTGGTGGCGGGCGGCGCAGCGCGAGAACCCCGACCTGCTCACGCTCACGCTCGACCAGCTCGTCGACACCTCGGCCGTCGACACGTCCGCGTTCCCCGAGGCGTGGACGCAGGGCGAGGTCACGCTGCCGCTCACGTACCAGTTCGAGCCGGGGGCGGACGCCGACGGCGTGACCGTGCACGTCCCGCTGTCGATCCTCAACCGCGTCGTGCCTGACGGGTTCGACTGGATGGTGCCCGGCCTGCTCGAGGAGCTCTGCGTCGCGACGATCCGCTCGCTGCCCAAGGCCGTCCGCCGCGAGCTCGTGCCCGCGCCCGACGTCGGCGCCGCCGTCGCGCGGTGGCTGCGGGAGAACACGCCCGCGTGGGAGGACATGACCCGCGCCGGGGACATGGCGTCGCCGTTCCACGTCGAGTTCTCCCGCGCCGTGCGGCACCTGCGCGACGTCGTCATCCCCGCCGACGCGTGGGACGCCGAGCGCGTCGAGCGGCTGCCGGCGCACCTGCGCATGACGTTCCGGGTCGAGGAGCGGCGCGGGTCGACGACGGTCGCCGTCGACGAGTCGAAGGACCTGCTCGCGCTGCAGAAGCGGCTGGCCGCCAGGTCGGAGGCCGCGGTGCGGGCCGCGGTCAAGGGTGCCGTGGGGGTTGCGCTGGAAGAGGCCCGCTTGCGTACGGCGGCGGAGGCGGCGTCGGACACGTCCAGGCGTCCATCCGCCTCGGTCGTTCCTCCCTCGGCTCCCGCCAGGCCCAGCCAGCCTGGACTTCCGTCCGACGCCGCCTCCTCCGCCTCGTCTGCCGGCGCACGTTCTGGTGGTGTTGCGTCGGGCTCGGTAGTCGCCGAACAGAGCGGTCTTTCGTCGTGGCCGTCGGATCTTCCTGACGGGCGGTTGCCCGAGGCCGTGTCGACCGATCTCGGGGGCGGCGTCGTGGTGCGCGGGTATCCCGCGATCGTGGAGGAGCAGGACGCCAAGGGGCGGCCGACCGTGGCGCTGCGGGTGCTGGCGGACGCGGGCGAGCGGGACGCGAGGCAC
>JAPSLQ010000143.1 GCA_031180595.1 Isoptericola sp.
GCGCGGGTGTGAGGTGCGTCGCCCGTAGAATCGTGGGGTGACCTCCCCGCAGAACGCCCCCTCCGACGTGCCCGCGGACGGCGAGAGCTCCGTCGACGACCTGCCCGAGCAGCTGCGCGTCCGCCGCGAGAAGCGCGAGCGCCTGCTCGCCCGGGGTGTCGAGCCGTACCCGGTGAGCGTGCCGGTCACCCACGGCATCGCCCAGGTGCGCGAGGCCTACGGCCACCTCGCGGCCGGCGAGGAGACGGACGACGTCGCCGGCGTCGCGGGGCGCGTCGTCTTCCTGCGCAACACGGGCAAGCTGTGCTTCGTCACGCTGCAGGACGGCGAGGGCAACCGGCTCCAGGCGATGCTGAGCCTGGCCGTCGTCGGTGAGGAGTCGCTGGCGAGCTTCAAGGGTGACGTCGACCTCGGCGACCACCTGTTCGTGCACGGCCGTATCGGGGCGTCGCGGCGGGGCGAGCTGAGCATCTTCGCCGACTCGTGGCAGATGGCGGCCAAGGCGCTGCGTCCGCTGCCCGTGCTGCACAAGGACCTGTCGGAGGAGGCGCGCGTCCGTCAGCGCTACGTCGACCTCATCGCCCGGCCGGCCGCGCGGGACATGGTCCGGCTGCGTTCCGGCGTGATGCGTTCTCTGCGCGAGAACTTCCACCGCCGCGGATTTCTCGAGATCGAGACCCCGATGCTCCAGACCGTCGCGTCGGGCGCGGCGGCGCGTCCTTTCTCGACGCACATGAATGCTTACGACATCGATCTGTTCCTGCGCATCGCCCCCGAGCTGTTCCTCAAGAAGGCGGTCGTCGGCGGCGTCGAGAAGGTCTTCGAGATCAACCGCAACTTCCGCAACGAGGGCGCCGACTCCACGCACTCTCCCGAGTTCGCGATGCTCGAGGCGTACGAGGCCTACGGCGACTACGACACGATCGGTGCGCTCACGCAGGACCTGGTCCAGACCGCCGCCGCCGACGTGCTCGGCACCACCGTCGTCACGCTGCCCGACGGCGAGGAGTACGACCTGGGTGGCGAGTGGGCCAAGATCACCATGTACGGGTCGCTCTCCGAGGCGCTCGGCGAGGAGATCACGCCCGAGACGTCGGTCGAGCACCTCACCGCGCTCGCGGAGAAGGCGGAGATCTCGGTCGACCCCAAGAAGGCCAACCACGGCAAGCTCGTCGAGGAGCTGTGGGAGCACCACGTCGGCGAGACGCTCCACGCCCCGACGTTCGTCCGCGACTTCCCGGTCGAGACGTCGCCCCTGGTCCGCGCGCACCGGAGCGTCCCCGGGCAGGTCGAGAAGTGGGACCTCTACGTGCGCGGCTTCGAGCTCGCCACCGGCTACTCCGAGCTCGTCGACCCCGTCGTCCAGCGCGAGCGCTTCGAGGCCCAGGCCCTCCTGGCCGCGGCCGGCGACGAGGAGGCGATGCGCCTGGACGAGGACTTCCTGACCGCGATGGAGCACGCGATGCCTCCCTCGGGCGGGATGGGCATGGGCGTCGACCGCCTGCTCATGGCGCTCACCGGGCTCGGTATTCGAGAGACCATCCTCTTTCCGCTCGTCAAGCCGACGGCCTGACACCAGGAGGCATTCATGGAGACATTCACCGCGATCATCGCAGGGCTCATCCCCTCCGTGGGTGTCGGCCTGCTGTTCTGGCTCGCGATGCGCAAGATCGTCCGGGCGGACCGCAACGAGCGAGAGGCGCTCGAGAGGCTCGACGCCGATCGGCAGCGGGCGCGGCAAACCGCACAGAATTGATTTCGCTTTCCACACCCCCTCGTGCTGCATTGACATTTGAATGCCTTTTCGGGCATCCTCAATCTTGTCAGCGGAATCAAATGCACCGGAAAGGGTGGACGTGGTCCAGAAGACTCAGGTGATCCTCGTCGACGACATCGACGGGAGCGAGGCGGACGAGACCGTCACCTTCGCGCTCGACGGCGTCAGCTACGAGATCGACCTCACCTCCGCGCACGCGTCGGAGCTCCGTGACGCGTTCGCGACGTGGATCGGCCACGCGCGCAAGCAGCAGGGCGGTCGTACGGCGGGGCGGGCCACCGGTGGCGGCGCCCGTCGCGGCCGCACCGACAAGGAGCAGCTCGCGAAGATCCGCGAGTGGGCCCGCGAGAACGGCTACCAGGTCTCCGACCGCGGCCGCATCCCCGGCAACGTCCTCGACGCCTTCCAGTCCGCGCACTGATCCCCGCTCGCCCCGGCGAGCCCCAGACGCCCTCGCCCCGGTCGGTACAGCCGCCGGGGCGAGGTGCTGTCCGGGACCGGCCCGCGGGCGCGAGCGGTCCCGGGACGACCATACGCTGGGCCCATGACCTCTGCGGCTGCCCTGTGGATCGGCACGTACCCCCGCCCGGACGGTGAACCGGGCGGAGGCGAGGGCATCTGGCGCGTCGAGATGGCCGACGGCCGCTTCACGGTGTACGACCTCGTCGTCACGACGACGTCCCCGTCGTTCCTCGCGCTCCACCCGTCCGGCCGCACGCTCTACGCGGTCGGGGAGACCGCCCCGGGCACGCTCGCGGCGTTCGACGTGGACGTCGACCGCCTCACGCCGGCGGCGGGGGTCCCGAGCGGCGGCGACGAGCCGTGCCACGTCGTCGCGACCGACGACGAGGTCTGGGTGGCGAACTACGGCGACGGCGTCGCCGCGGTGGTGCCGGTGGACCCCAGGTCCGGCGCGCTGGCCGCCGCGCAGCCCGCCACCCATCCGCACACCGGCTCCGGCCCCCACCCGGACCGGCAGCAGAGCCCGCACGCGCACTACGTCGCGGTCGACGGCGACCGCGTGCTCGTCTCCGACCTCGGCACCGACCAGCTGCGGGCCTACCCGCGTGGCGCGGCGACCGACGCCACGCCCGAGGGCGCGGACGACGCCGGCGTCGCCGCCACGCTGCCGCCGGGCACGGGCCCGCGCCACCTCGTGCGGCTGCCCGGCGGCGTGCTCGCCGTCGTGGGCGAGCTCGACGCCCAGGTGCACCTGCTCACGCCAGACGGCGGCGGCTGGACGCGCACCGGCTCCGTCGCGGCCACCGCCGTGCCCGTCCCTGAGGGCTCGAACGCCCTCCCGTCGCACGTCGCGCTCAGCGCCGACGGGACGCTGCTCACCATCGGCGTGCGCGGGCCCGACGTGCTCGCGGTCCACCGCGTGCACCACGACGGCGGCACGACCTCGCTGCACCACCTCGCCGACGTGCCGCTCGGGACGGACGCCTGGCCCCGCCACCACGCGATCCTCGCCGGCCCGGGCGCGGACGCCGGTGACGACGCGCTGACCGTCGTGGTCGCGGCCCAGGGCACGAGCGAGCTGCTCGCGCTGCGCGTGGACCCGGCGTCGGGCGCGGGCGAGGTGACGGACCGGCTCCCGCTGCCGACGCCGCCGGCCTGCGTCGTGGAGGCGTGACGATGCCGGGAGGGCCCGGGCCGCGCGTCGCGATGCTCTCGGTCCACACCTCGCCGCTCGACCAGCCGGGGACCGGTGACGCCGGTGGCATGAACGTCTACGTGCTCGAGCTCGCGCGGGCGCTCGCCCGGCACGGCGCGGAGGTCGAGATCTATACGCGCGCGACGTCGTCGGCCCAGGAGAAGGTGGTGCACGCCGAGGCCGGCGTGCGCGTCCTGCACGTGCCTGCGGGACCGTTCGAAGGGCTGGACAAGCACGACCTGCCCGGCCAGCTCTGCGCCTTCACGGCCGGGGTGCTGCGCGCCGAGGCGCACCGCCCGCCCGGCTGGTACGACGTCGTGCACTCGCACTACTGGCTGTCCGGGCAGGTGGGGTGGCTCGCCGCTGAGCGGTGGGACGTGCCGCTCGTCCACACCATGCACACGATGGCGAAGGTCAAGAACGCGGCGCTCGCCCCCGGCGACGCACCCGAGCCGCTCGGACGCGTCATCGGCGAGGAGCAGGTCGTCGCCGAGTCGGACGCGCTCGTCGCGTCGACGCGCGAGGAGGCCGAGGACCTCGTGCGCGAGTACGGCGCCGACCCCGACCGCGTGCACGTGGTGTCGCCCGGGGTCGACCTCGACGTCTTCTCGCCGTCGCGCCCGGAGCCGGGCCGCACCGCGGACGAGGAGCGCCACGCCAGGCGCACGCGTCTCGGGTTGCCCACCGACCGGCCCGTGGTGCTGTTCGCCGGGCGGGTCCAGCTGCTCAAGGGGCCCGACGTGCTCGTGCGCGCGCTCGGCGTCATGGCCGACCACGCGGCCGCCGACGTGCTCGGCGCCGGCGGCCCGGTCGACGCCGACTGCCTGCGCGACGGCGGCGGTCGTCAGGTGCCGACGCTCGTCGTGCTGGGTGGCGCGAGCGGGCGCCCGACGGCGGTCCGCGAGCTCGAGGCCCTGGCCCACCAGACGGGCGTCTCCGACCACCTGGTGGTGCGGCCGCCGGTGCCGCGCGAGGTCCTCGTCGAGTACTTCCGCGCGGCCGACGTCGTGGCGGTGCCGTCGCACAACGAGTCGTTCGGGCTCGTGGCGGCCGAGGCGCAGGCGACCGGGACGCCCGTCGTGGCGGCGGCCGTCGGCGGGCTGCGGACGGTGGTGCAGGACGGCGTCTCGGGCGTCCTGGTGCCCGACCACAGCCCGTGGAGCTGGGCGCGCGTGCTCGGCGACCTGCTGCACGACGACGAACGGCGGCGGGCGCTCGCGGCCGGCGCCCGGCGTGCGAGCGAACGGTTCAGCTGGGACCGCGCCGCCGCCGCGATGCTCGACGTGTACTCCCAGGCCAGCAAGGTCCGCGGGGCGAGGTAGCGCTACCTCGCCGGGTGACGCGCTACCTCGTCGGGTGGTGCGCTACCTCGGCCGGTGGGAATGCTTCGCGCGGGCACGCGATTGGAACGGACATGCCGATCACAGGAGAGTACGTCCCCAGCCCGTCCGCGCGAGCCCGCGAGCAGGTGGAGCTCTACGAGTCCTCGGGCGGCACCAAGGGCACCACGATGCGCGGCAAGCCCGTCGTCATCCTGACCACGGTGGGAGCCAAGACGGGCAAGGTGCGCAAGGTCCCGGTCATGCGCGTCGAGCACGACGGCGCCTACGCGGTCGTCGCGTCGTTGGGCGGCGCGCCCCAGCACCCGGTCTGGTACCACAACGTCGTGGCGAACCCGCGCGTCGAGCTGCAGGACGGTCCGCAGAAGCACGAGTACGTCGCCCGCGAGGTCACGGGCGAGGAGAAGGCGCTGTGGTGGAAGCGCGCGGTCGAGGTCTGGCCGGACTACGAGGGCTACCAGGCCAGGACCGACCGCGAGATCCCGGTCTTCGTGCTCGAGCGCGCCTGACCGCCCGCCGCCGGACGGGCCGCCGCCCATCATCCGACCCGCGGTGCGTCCGCGGGTCGGGGCAGGGCAGGATGGACCCATGACCTACACCCTCGTGCTGCTCCGCCACGGCGAGAGCGAGTGGAACGCCAAGAACCTGTTCACCGGCTGGGTCGACGTGCCGCTGTCCCAGAAGGGTGTCGAGGAGGCCAGGCGCGGCGGCGAGCTGCTCAAGGAGGCGGGCGTCTCGCCCGACGTCCTGCACACGTCGCTCCTGCGCCGCGCGATCTCGACGGCGAACCTCGCGCTCGACGCGGCGGACCTCCACTGGATCCCCGTCAAGCGCAGCTGGCGGCTCAACGAGCGCCACTACGGCGCCCTGCAGGGCAAGGACAAGAAGCAGATCCGCGACGAGTACGGCGAGGAGCAGTTCATGCTCTGGCGCCGCTCCTACGACGTGCCGCCGCCCGAGATCGAGCTCGGCTCCGAGTTCTCGCAGGACTCCGACCCCCGCTACGCGGGCGAGCCGATCCCGCGCGCGGAGGCGCTCAAGCAGGTGCTCGTACGTGCCCTGCCCTACTGGGACGGCGAGATCGTGCCCGACCTGAAGGCCGGCAAGACGGTCCTGGTCGCCGCGCACGGCAACTCCCTGCGCGCGATCATCAAGCACCTCGACGACGTCGACGACCAGGCCATCGCCACCCTCAACGTGCCGACGGGGATCCCGCTGGTCTACGAGCTCGACGAGTCGACGCTCGCGCCGGTCGTCCCGGGCGGCCGCTACCTCGACCCGGAGGCCGCGAAGGACGCCATCGCGGCGGTCGCGAACCAGGGTCGCTGACCGTCCCTCGGCTGCGGCCCGCACGGCGCCCACGACGACGACGGCCCGCACCCTCCGGACGGAGGGTGCGGGCCGTCGTCGTGCGGTCGGGTCAGACCTCGGCGCGCGAGTGCGCGTGCTCGGTGTCGAAGTCCCCGGTCACGAGGAACGTGATACGGCGCGCGACGGAGACCGCGTGGTCGCCGAAGCGCTCGTAGTAGCGGCCGAGCAGGGTCACGTCGATCGTCTCCTGCGCCGTCCCGGACCAGCTGAGCGCGAGCATGGCGGCGAACGTGTCCTGGTGCAGCGTGTCGAGCCGGTCGTCGTCCTGCTCGATCTCCGCGGCCAGCTCGACGTCGCGCGTCGTGAGCAGCTGGGAGGTCCGGCCCGCGACGTGCACCGCGGCCTCGTGCATCTTCTCGAACGTCTCGCGCGCGGCCGGCGCGACGGCCTGCGCGGGGTAGCGCCCGCGGGCCACCTCGGCCACGTGCCGGGCGAGGTCGCCCATGCGCTCGAGCGTGGCGCTGATCCGCAGCGCGCTGATGACGATCCGCAGGTCGGTCGCGACGGGCGCCTGCTGGGCGAGGAGGTGCACGCACCGCTCGTCGAGCTCGCGCTCGAGCTTGTCGATCTCGTGGTCGGACGCGATGACGTCCTGGGCGAGCTGGTGGTCGGCCTCGAGCAGCGCGGTACCGGCACGGCTGATCGCCGACTCGACCAGACGGCTCATGTCGACCAGGCCGTCGCCGAGCTGCTGCAGCTCGGCCTCGAAGATCTCTCGCATCGGGTTCCTCTCGCCAGACGGGTTCGACTCAGGTTCTCACGGCCCGCCGGACCACGCGTGGACGGCCAGGTGAACACGGTCCACGCTTTGGGTGAACACTGGGCGACGGGTCACTGAGCACTTGCCGCGTGGGCGCGGCGGCGTGCTCCGGGCGACCTACGCTGAAGGGGTGGACGTGGACGGGATCATCCAGGGCGTGACGGCGGTGCT
>JAPSLQ010000144.1 GCA_031180595.1 Isoptericola sp.
GTGCTCCAGGCCCGTGGCCTCGTCAAGACGTTCGGCCGCGTCGTCGGGCTCGACGGCGTCGACCTCGAGCTCCACCGCGGCGAGGTCCTCGCCGTCATCGGCGACAACGGGGCCGGCAAGTCGACGCTGATCAAGTGCCTGACGGGCGCGGAGATCCCGGACCAGGGAGAGATCCTGCTCGACGGGCGGCCGGTCCACTTCCGCCGCCCCCAGGACGCCCGCGCCGCCGGCATCGAGACCGTCTACCAGACCCTCGCCGTGGCACCGTCGCTCGACGTCGCGTCGAACCTCTTCCTGGGGCGCGAGGTCCGGCGCCCGGGCTTCCTGGGCTCGGTCCTGCGCCTCACCGACCGGGCGGGGATGCGCGAGCGCGCCCGCCGCGAGCTGCGCGAGCTGGGCATCTCGACGCTCCAGGACGTGACCGTGCCCGTCGAGAACCTCTCCGGGGGGCAGCGGCAGGCGGTCGCGGTCGCCCGGGCGGCGGCGTTCGGCTCCAAGGTCGTCGTCCTCGACGAGCCGACCGCCGCCCTGGGCGTCCGCGAGTCCGGCCAGGTCCTCGAGCTCGTCCGGACGCTGCGCGACAAGGGTGTGCCGGTGATCATCATCAGCCACAACATGCCGCACGTCTTCGAGATCGCGGACCGCATCCACGTCCAGAGGCTCGGCCGGCGTGCCGCGACCATCACGCCGCAGTCGCACACGATGACCGAGGCCGTCGCCATCATGACCGGCGCCGCCGAGGCCTGAGCCGCGCACCACCCGCCTCCAGCACACCCCAGATCGGACGAAGGAGTTCGACCATGACGCCCCCTGCCCGCAGACGGCTCGCACCGGCGCTGGCCGCCGCGCTCGCCCTCGTCGTCGCCCCGGTCGCGTCCGCCGCGACGCCCGACGGGACGGGCGACGAGCCCTACCGCCCGGCGATCCACTGGACCCCTGCCGAGAACTGGATGAACGACCCGAACGGGCTCGTCTACCACGACGGCACGTACCACCTGTACTTCCAGCACAACCCGTCCGGCAACCGGTGGGGCAACATGTCGTGGGGCCACGCCACGAGTCCCGACCTCGCGCACTGGACCGAGCAGCCGCTCGCCATCCCGCAGACGTTCGACGAGGACGGCGTCGCGGTCGAGGACATCTTCTCCGGCTCGGTCGTCGTCGACCACGGCAACACCAGCGGCTTCGGCACCGTCGAGGACCCGCCGCTCGTCGCGATCTACACGAGCGCGTACACGGCCGCCCACCCGACGCGCGCGGGCATCCAGGCCCAGTCGCTCGCGTACTCGACCGACGGCGGCTACACGTGGACGAAGTACGAGGGCAACCCCGTGCTCGACCGCGGCAGCCGCAACTTCCGCGACCCCAAGGTGATCCGGTACGACGACGGCGAGGGCGACGCCTACTGGGTCATGGTCGCCGTCGAGGCCGTCGACCACCAGGTCGTGCTGTACCGCTCCGACGACCTCAAGGACTGGACCTACCTGTCGACCTTCGGTCCGGCCAACGCGACGGGCGGCATCTGGGAGTGCCCCGACCTGTTCGAGCTGCCCGTCGACGGCGACCCGGAGAACACCCGGTGGGTCATGGTCGTCAACCTGAACCCGGGGTCGGTCGCCGGCGGTTCGGGCGGGCAGTACTTCGTCGGCGACTTCGACGGCACCACGTTCACGCCGGAGCGGACCGTCGAGGGCGTCGAGGTGCCCGACGGCGAGGTCGTCGCCGACTTCGAGTCCGGCTGGGGCGACTGGACCGTCGTCAACGAGCCCGGTCACGCCGAGCAGGGCCCGTTCGGTACCGAACCGTACCCGGGCACGGTGCCGGGGCAGCAGAAGGTCACGGGGTACCTCGGCGACCGGCTCGTCAACTCGTTCGTCGGCTTCGACCGGCCCACCGGCACCGCCGAGTCCGCCCCGTTCACGATCGAGCGCGACTGGCTGGCCATGCTCGTGGGCGGCGGGAACCACCCGCACGTCGCGGGCGGGCAGCTGGGCAACGAGCCGCCGGCCGGGACGCTGCTGTGGGACGGCTTCGAGCAGCCGGCCACGGGCCGGACGCTCGCCGACGCGGGCTGGACCGGCACCGGCGACCTCGCCGCGACCGCGAGCCCCTCGACGGCCGGCGGCGAGCACTACCT
This sequence comes from Isoptericola sp., assembly GCA_031180595.1. Lineage (GTDB taxonomy): Bacteria > Actinomycetota > Actinomycetes > Actinomycetales > Cellulomonadaceae > Isoptericola. The sequence continues at coordinate 2,138 of JAPSLQ010000144.1, forward strand.
CGGTGAGGGCCGCCTCAACACGTGGGAGGGCGGTCTGCGCGGCGACGACAACGTCGGGACGCTGACGTCCCCGTCGTTCCTCCTCGACGGCGACCACGTGAGCATGCTGGTGGGTGGCGGACGTCGTGCGGACACGGACCCGCAGACGCTGCAGGTGCAGCTGCTGGTCGACGGTGAGGTCGTGCGCCACCTCACGGGCCCGGAGGCGGGCGACCTGCGATGGCGGTCGTGGGACGTGTCAGACCTGCGCGGCCGCGAGGCCCGGCTGCGGGTGGTCGACCAGGCCACCGGGGGCTGGGGGCACCTCACGCTCGACCACGTCGTCGTGGGCGACGAGCCGGCGCGCCCGCGCAGCGCGGAGACCACGGTGAACCTCGTCGTCGACGGCGAGGTCGTCCGCAGCGCGACGGGCCGCGACTCCGAGCACCTGGACTGGCTCAGCTGGGACGTGGCGGACCTGCGCGGCGAGCGCGCGACCGTGCGCGTCGTCGACAACAACCGCGGCGGCTGGGGCCACGTCCTGCTCGACCACGTCGTGGCGACGGACGCACCGGTGAGCCCGGGTGCCGAGCGGTACGACTGGCTCGACTGGGGCCGTGACTACTACGCCACGGTCTCGTTCGACAACGTCCCCGACGGCCGTCGCTACATGATCGGCTGGATGAACGACTGGGCGTACGCCCAGGACATCCCGACCGATCCGTGGCGCTCGGCCATGACGCTGCCCCGCGAGGTGACCCTCACCGAGCAGGACGGGCGGGTCCAGCTCACCCAGCAGGTCGTCAAGGGCGTCGACCGGCTGGCGGTGCCCGCCGCGGCCACGCGGGTGCGGAACCTGTCCGTCGGCGACGCGACCGTCCCGCTCGCCGACGCGGGCGACGTCTACCGGCTCGACGTCACGCTCGACGTGGGCAGCGCCGACCGCGCCGGTGTGGTGGTGCGCTCCACGGACGGCTTCACGGCCGAGGGCGCTCCGGCGGGCGAGGAGGGCACGGTGGTCGCGTACGACGCCAGGCAGGGGCGGCTGGTCGTCGACCGGACGCGTTCGGGCGACGTCTCGTTCCACCCGGTGTTCGCGGGCGCGTCCTCGGCCCCGCTCCCGGGCTCGAGCGTCACCGACGGGCGGGTCCGGCTGCGGGTCTACGTCGACCGGTCGTCCGTCGAGGTGCTGACGGCCGACGGTCTGCGCACCATCACGAGCCAGGTCTTCCCGGACCCCTCGTCGCTCGGTCTGGCGGCGTTCGCCGAGGGCGGCACGGCGCGCATCGTGTCGCTCACCGTCACGCCGCTCACGCCGTCCGTCCACGTCGGTCCCGCCGGGCCCGCCGCACCCGCCTGTGCCGGCAAGCCCGGCCGCCCGGGCTCCGTGCCCTGCTCACGCTGAGGAGTGCACCAGTGCCCATCCACCAGGACGCCCGCGTCCTCGTCGTCGGCGAGGCCCTCACCGACGTCGTCACGACAGTCGACGGCAACCACCGCGAGCACCCGGGCGGGAGCCCGGCCAACGTCGCGGTGACGCTCGGACGGCTCGGTCACCGGCCGCGGTTCGCGACGTCGATCGGGCACGACGACCGGGGCCGCCGCCTGCGGGACTGGCTCGGGGAGTCCGGCGTCGAGCTCACGGCGGGCAGCGTCGGCAGCGGTCCGACGTCGGTCGCGGCGTCGCGCCTGGGTCGGGACGGCGCGGCCGCCTACGAGTTCGCGCTGACGTGGGCGCCGGACCTGCCCCGGGCGGGCACCGCGTGCCTCGTGCACGTCGGCAGCATCGGGACCCTGCTCGAGCCGGGCGCGGGTGACGTCGTCCGGCTCGTCGAGGAGGCGCGCGCGACGGCGACGGTCACGTACGACCCGAACCTGCGCCCGTCGATCTGCCCCGACCGCGCCGCCGTGCGGCGGCGCGTCGAACGCCTCGTCCAGCTCGCCGACGTCGTGAAGGCGTCCGACGAGGACCTCGCCTGGTTGTACCCGGGCGAGGCGTTCGAGGACGTCCTGCGGTCCTGGGCCCACGGAGGCCCCGCCGTGGTCGTGGGCACGAGGGGTGCCGACGGAGCGCTGCTGCTGGCGCGCGACCTGGCGCTCGACGTCCCCGGGCGCCAGGTCGACGTGGTGGACACGATCGGTGCCGGGGACGCGTTCATGGGTGGTCTGATCCACGGCCTCGTGACGGCGGGGCTCGACGGGGCGGACCGCCGCAAGCACCTGCGCGCGACCGGCGCGCCCGTGCTCGAGGGCATCCTCGACCTCGCGGTCGGCATCGCCGCGGCCACGGTCGCCCGGCCCGGGGCAAACCCCCCGTGGTCGGTCGAGCCGGTCGCCGCCGCGACCGCGGCACGGGCGGGCTGACCGGCGGGCCGCTGCTCAGGGCTGGGGGCCGGGCGGGTCCTCGACACGCACGTGGTCGACCCTGCGGTGGAAGCGCATCCCGGTGACCCCGCCGAGGACCGCTCCCGCCAGCGTGATGAGGAGGGCCACGACCAGGGCGACGATGCCGCCCGTGGTCAGCTGCCCCTCGTCCACGGGGACGCGGGGGAAGCTGTTGAGGTCACCCAGCACGTTGAGCTGGTTGCCCGCCACCGCCGCCGCGACGGCCAGGACGACGGCGATGACGATCGCCCACAGCCAGACCGCGAGGCCCTGCCTGGCCCCGTCGAAGCGGGCCATCCGCCCGGCCACGTAGCCGCCGGCGAAGTACGCCACGAAGAGGATCACGGCGAGCACGACGCCTCCGATCAGGCCCACGGTGCCGGGGTCCTCGCTCGCCTGGCCGGCGAGGTCGCCCGCGTCGGCGTCGTTCGCGACCCCGACCCCGATGCCGACGGCCGACACCAGCGCCGTCAGGAGGACCGCGAGCCCCGTCGCCGTGAGCCAGCCGAAGAACGCCGACCCGAGCTTCATGCCGCCGAACCGCTCCCGCTGCGTGGCGACCAGCTCGTCGCGGTCGCCGTGCCGGCCCCTCGGCGTGCCCGAACCCGTACGGTTCGCCTCAGTCATCGCCGCCTCCTCCTCGAGATCGTCGCCCTGACCAACACCATGACGGCCCCCTCCGGAGCTCGCAACGCATGGCGCCGCGGTCCGAGCGTCAGTCCTCGACTTGCCGCGTCGGTCCTGCCCGCGAGACTCGATCCATGAGCCCGCGCGCCTCCCGACGGGTGCTGCACGTCGACCTCGACCAGTTCCTGGCCGCGGTCGAGGTGCTGCGCCGCCCCGAGCTGGCCGGGAAGCCGGTGATCGTCGGCGGGCGGGGCGACCCCGCCGAGCGGGCGGTGGTCTCGACGGCGTCGTACGAGGCGCGGAGGTTCGGCGTCGGCTCCGGGATGCCGCTGCGCCTGGCGGCCCGCAAGGTTCCCGACGCGATCATCCTGCCCGTCGACCACGAGGCCTACACCCAGGCGTCGGAGCACGTGATGGACACCCTGCGGGGGCTCGGCATGGTGGTCGAGGTCCTCGGCTGGGACGAGGCGTTCGTGGGCTACGACGGCGACGACGCGCAGGCGGCCGCGCGGCGGGTGCAGGAGGCTGTCCTCGAGGCCACCGGCCTGCGCTGCTCGGTCGGGATCGGCGACAACAAGGTGCGGGCGAAGATCGCCACCGGGTTCGGCAAGCCCGCGGGGGTCTTCGTCCTCACCGAGGACAACTGGTTCGAGGTCATGGGGGAGCGGCCCACGATCGAGCTCTGGGGCGTCGGTACCAAGGTGTCGGCCCGCCTCGCCCGCCACGGCGTCCGCACCGTCCGCGAGCTCGCCGCGGCGGACCGCGACGTGCTGGTCGCCGAGTTCGGGCCGCGCATGGGGACGTGGTACGGCGACCTGGGCCACGGGCGGGGTTCCGCCGTCGTCGACGACACGCCCTGGGTGGCCCGCGGCCACAGCCGCGAGACGACGTACCAGCAGAACCTCGCCACCCCGCAGGAGGTGGAGGCGGCGCTGCGCGAGCTGGTCGCGCAGGTGCACGCCGACACCGAGGCGGAGGACCGCCCGGTGTTCCGGGTCGGGCTCAAGGTTCGCTACGCGCCGTTCTTCACCCGGAACCGATCGAAGAAGCTGCCTGCACCGACGCGTTCGCTGGCCGACCTCACCTCTGCCGTCCTCGCGCTCGCGGCCGACATGGAGCCCGGTCGCGAGGTACGCCTGCTCGGCGTCCGTGCCGAGATGGTGATGCCCGACGGCGGCGACCCGCTCGAGCGCACCCCGGTCCGCGGGCGGATCTGAGCGAGCCTGCGCGCGCCGCACCGTCCGACCTGCGGAGGGGTTGACACGCTCGGCGCGCGGCTGCCAGAGTAGGCGGCGTTCCCGGAAACGTTTCCAGGACCGCCCATTCCCGCAGTCTGGAAACGTTTCCGACCACTCGACAGTGAGGTTGAGACGACAGTGCCGTCTTCCCGCGCCACCCTCGTGCAGGTGGCCGAGCGCGCCGGGGTGTCCCTGGCGTCGACGTCGCGCGCGCTGCACGGCACCGGCGCCAGCAAGGCGATGGTCGAGCGTGTGCGCGCCGCGGCCGCGGAGCTCGGCTACAGCCCGGACGTGACCGGCCGGTCGCTGCGGATGGGCAAGACGTCCCAGATCGCGTTCGCGGTCGCGGACATCGGCAACCCGGTCTACGTCGAGATGCTCACGGCGATCCACGAGGTCGTCTCGCCGCACGGGTTCCGAGTCGTCGTCATGTCGACCGGGCAGACGGCGGGGTCGACGGTCGACCTCGTGCGCAGCCTGGGCAGCGGGTTCGTCGACGGCCTGATCGTCAGCCCGATCCGCACGTCCGACGACCTCACGGACGCGGTCCGGCACGCACCCGTGCCGGTCGTCGTGATCGGGCGGCAGCTCGGCCCCGGGATCGACTCCGTGTCGACCGACTCGGCCGCCGG
>JAPSLQ010000145.1 GCA_031180595.1 Isoptericola sp.
CCAGGTCGTCGACGAGCCCGAACGCGCCGCCGCCCGCGGTCGCCAGTGCTGCCGCGACGCGCGTGCGCGTGTCGTCGGACGTGGCGAGCGCCCCCGCGACGAGGCCCACCGCCACCGCGGGACCCTCGAGCAGCGAGACGGGTTCCGACCGGTGGTTCGTCCGGGTCCAGCGCGCCGCGCCGCCCGGCGGATCGACGTCGAGCAGGCGGCGCGTGCCGACCGTCGCGGCCGCCGCGAGCAGGCCGGCGCCGAGCGTGCGACCGAGACCCATCAGCCCTCACCGCCCTCGGCGCCGGCGGCGCCGTCGGTGGACCCCTCGGCGGTGAGGTCGGTGGGCGGGGTCTCCTCTGGGGTCGGCTCGACCACCGGCGGGAGGACCGTCGCACCGTCCTCGAAGCCGTACTGCCCGACGTGCCCGGCGCCCTGGGCCGCGAGGGCGAGCGGGACGACGAGGCGTCCGGCCTGCTGGTCGGCGCCGCTGACGGTGCTCACACGCTCGGCCAGCTCGTCCTCGCCCCGCACGGTGGAGACGAGGTCGCCCGCCTGCGTCGTCGGGCCGGCGACGACGACGGTCCCCGTCACCTCCGCCACGACGCCGGTGGCCGCCGCGAGGGCCGCGACCCCCACCTCCGCGGGATCGACGTCGGCGGGCAGGGTCTCCTCCCCCGCGACGTCCTCCTGCGTCGCGCCGGAGGCGAGCAGCAGCACGACGTCGGCCGGGGCGCTCGGTGCCACCTGCTCCTCGACGAGCCCGACGCGGACGAGGAGCTGCTGCAGCTCGGTCGCGTCGGGGCTCAGCCTGCCCGCGTCGGCCTCGTCCGCCTCCGTCAGCGACAGGGCCAGCGCGGCCCCCAGGAGCTCGGCCGTCCCGGACTCCTCGGTCAGCACCTCGGGCAGGTCGGCGAGGAGCTGCTCGCGGCGCCCGTTGGCGACCGTCTCGCGCAGCGTCGCCTCGTCGGCTGCGGTCCACGACTCCGTCAGCGTCTCGTGCGCGACGAGCGTCGCGCCGGCCTCCTCGAGCTGGTCCACGACGTCGTTCTCGACCCCGTCGCCGACCCCGTTCACGTCGACGACCGCGACGCTCGTGCCGGTCAACGACCCGGCGGCGAGCGCCTCGCCCGCCGCGATCGCGAACTGCTCGCGCTCCCCGAGCGTGGCCTGGGTCTCGTCGAGCTCCTCCCGCAGGGCGTTCCGCTCGGTGCGCAGCGCCTCCACCTGGTCGGTGAGCTGGTCCCCGATCGCGCCCTGGAGCGGCCCCGCCCCGAGGATGATCCCGACCGCGAGGGCCAGGAACACGGAGATCAGGGAGACGAGATGGTAGCGGAAGTCGATCACGGTCGGCTGAGGTTCCTTCGGTAGGTCGGGGGGTCGGGCGGGCGCGGGCCGCAGCACGGAGGCCGGCGCGGTCAGCCGCCGAAGAGACTACCGACCCAGGAGACGAGGTCGTCGACGCGCGCACCGACGAGGCCGAACGCCGTCTGGCCCGCGGACGTCGACCACAGCGCCGCGAGCACGGCGGCGACGCCCGCGAGCGACAGGAGCGTGAGCTGCAGGTTCGAGATGCGCGTCCGGTAGAGGCGGGACACGCCCTTGGCGTCGACCAGCTTTCCTCCCACGCGCAGGCGCGTGAGGAACGTGCTCGCCATGCCCGCGCGTCCCTTGTCGAGGAACTCCACGAGCGTCGCGTGCGTGCCGACGGCGACGATGAGCTCGGCGCCCTTGTCGTCCGCGAGGAGCATCGCGATGTCCTCGCTCGTACCCGTCGCCGGGAAGACGACCGGCTCGACGCCGAGGGCGCGGACGCGCTCGAGGCCGGGCGCCTTGCCGTCGCGGTACGCGTGCACCACGATCTCCGCCCCGGACGCGAGCGCCTTGTCCGACACCGAGTCCATGTCGCCCACGATCATGTCGGGCTTCCACCCGGCGTCGAGGATCGCGTCCGCGCCGCCGTCGACGCCGACGAGCACGGGCCGGTTCTCGGCGATGTAGGAGCGCAGCATCGCGAGGTCCTCGCGGTAGTGGTAGCCGCGGACCACGATGAGCACGTGCCGACCGTCGAAGCGCGTGCGCACGTCCGGCACGCCGACGCCGTCGAGCAGCAGGTCACGTTCCCGGCGCAGGTACGTCATGGTGTTCTCGGCGAAGCTCTCGATCTCCGCCGAGAGGCCCTCGCGCGCGAGCGCCAGGCTCGACGCCACCGTCTGGGCGGTCTGCCGGATGCCGGTCGCGACCACCTCACCGTCCACCTGCACGCGGTCGTCGTCGACGGCTACCACCGTGCCGTCGGGCAGCGACATCACGCCCGGGCCGAGGTCGTCGACGAGCACGATCCCGGCCTCGAGCAGGATGCCGGGCCCGGCGTTGGGGTAGCGGCCCGACGTCGAGCGTGCGGCGTTGAGGACGGCGGCCGGTGCGGCCGCGACGAGCGCCTCGGCGGCGACCCGGTCGATGTCGACGTGGTCGATGACCGCCACGTCCCCGGGGCGCAGACGCTTCGTGAGGTCCTTGGTCCGCGTGCCGACGCGGGCCGGTCCCTGCACCTCGTGGGCGTCGGTGCCGGCGTCGGTCGAGCGGTCGGGCTTGCGCAGGATCGATCTCATCGCCCTCATCGTCCCACGGTGGAGGTCTCGAGAAGCTCGACGGCGTGCTGCCGCGCGGCCTGGGAGTCCTCCTGGCCGCTGAGCATCCGCGCGAGCTCGCGCACCCGCTCGTCCCCCGTGACCTCGCGCACGCCGGTGACGGTGGCGTCGGCGTCGGCCGCCGACTTGGTCACCACGAGGTGGGCGTCCGCGAACGCCGCGACCTGGGCGAGGTGCGTGACGACGACGACCTGGGTGCTGCGCGCCAGCGACGCCAGGCGCCGGCCCACCTCGACGGCCGCGCGTCCACCGACACCGGCGTCGACCTCGTCGAACACGAAGGTCGGCAGCGGGGTGCCGCCGTCGCCCTCGACCGCCGCGGTCGCGAGCGCGACCTCGACGGCGAGCATGACGCGCGAGAGCTCGCCGCCGGACGCGCCCTTGCCGAGCGGGCGGGCCGGCGCCCCGGGGTGGGGCACGAGCGAGAACGTGACCTGGTCGGCGCCGTAGGGTCCGGGCTCGTCGGCGGCGGTCACGTCGACGAGGAGGCGTGCGCCGCTCATGGCGAGGCCCGCGAGCTCGGCGGTGACGGCCTCGGCGAGCCGTTCCGCGGCGGCGGCGCGGCCCGCGGTGAGCTCGGCGGCCAGCGCCGCGATCTGCGCGTCGAGCTCGGCGGTGCGCTCGGTCATTCCCCGGAGGCGCTCGCCGCCGTCGTCGAGGTCGAGCAGCCGCAGCCCGGCGTCGCTCGCCCACCGCAGCACGTCGTCGACGGTCTCGCCGTAGCTGCGCGTGAGCGTGTTGAGCTCGGCCAGGCGCGCGTGCGCGGCCTCCAGGCCGCCGGGGTCCGCCTGCAGGTCGTCCACGTACGCGGCGAGCTCGGTCGCCACGTCCGCGAGCAGGTAGCCGGCCTCCGCGAGCCGCGTCGCGTGCTCGCCCAGCGCGGGGTCGTCCCCGGCCGCGGCCTCGAGCGCCCGGCGCGCACGCTCGACCGCGTCGACCGCGCTGCCGGCGCTCTCCATCTCGTCGCCCGCGACGGCGTCGTGGGCCTGCTGAGCGGCCTGGCGCAGCCCCTCGGCGTTGCCGAGCCGCGCGACGAGGGCCGTGAGCTCCGCGTCCTCGCCAGGCTTGGGGTCGATGCGCTCGACCTCGGCGAGCCCGAGGCGCAGCAGCTCGGCCTCCCGGGCGCGCTCGGCCGCGCGCGTCGTCAGGTCCTCGATCTCGGCGAGCACGGCGGCTCGTTCCTGCCAGGCGGCCCGGTACCGGTCGAGCAGCGCGAGGTGGGTGGCCCCCGCGAACGTGTCGAGCGCCGTCCGTTGCTTGGCCGGCGTGCGCAGGCGGAGCTGGTCGGCCTGCCCGTGCACCGTGACGAGCTCGTCCGCGATCTCGGCGAGCACGCCCTGGGGCACGCTGCGCCCGCCGAGGTGGGCCCGGGAGCGACCCTCGGCGGCGACGGTGCGCACGACGACGACGGTGCCGTCGTCGTCGACCTCGCCGCCCGCGTCGTCGACGCGTCGCACCACGGCGGGGTGGCCGGCCACGCGCAGGCGGCCTTCGACCACCGCGCCCGTGGCACCAGGGCGTACCGCGCCCGGGTCGGCCTTGCCGCCCATGAGCAGGCCCAGCCCGGTCAGCACCATCGTCTTGCCCGCGCCGGTCTCGCCGGTGATGACGGTCAGGCCGTCGGACAGGGGCACCCGCGCGGCGCGGATGACCCCCAGGTTCTCGATCGCGATCTCCTCGAGCACCTCATCCCTCCTTGACGTCGCGGGTCGACGCCGCCTCGCGCCACCCGACGACGGGCAGCGAGAACTTGGACACGAGCCGGTCGGTGAACGGCGCGGGCGAGAGCCGCGCGAAGCGCAGCGGCTGGGTTCCCCTGCGGATCTCGACCCGCGACCCGACGGGCAGCTCGATGCTGCGCCGCCCGTCGCAGGTAAGGACCCCGGGCATCGGGCTGCGCTCGAGAACGTCGACCGTGTACGAGGACCCCGGCCCGATCACGAGGGGGCGGGCGAACAGCGCGTGCGCGGACAGCGGCACCAGCAGCACCCCGTCGACGTCGGGCCACATGACCGGACCGCCCGCCGAGAACGCGTGCGCGGTCGATCCCGTCGACGTGGAGACCACCACGCCGTCGCAGCCGAAGGAGGACAGCGGGCGCCCGTCGACGCCGATCGCGACCTCGATCATCCGCTCGCGCCGGGCCTTCTCGACCGTCGCCTCGTTGAGCGCCCACCCCGTGAGCGGCTCGTCCTCGCCCGGCCGCTGCACGTGCACGTCGACGACGGAGCGCTCCTCGACCACGTAGTCGCGTTCGGCGAGGCGCCGCACCGCCAGCCGCAGGTCGTCGCGCTCGGACTCGGCGAGGAACCCGACGTGGCCCAGGTTGACGCCCAGGAGCGGGACCGTCGTGCCGTGCGTGAGCTCGGCGGCACGCAGGATCGTGCCGTCACCCCCGAGGACCATGACCACCTCGGAGTCGGTCACGCCCTCACGGGCCCGGACCGCGGACATGTGGTCGCCGAACGACTCGGCGAGGTCGTCGTCGTGCAGCGCCACCTCGAAGCCGGCGGCCGTGAGCTCACGCATCGCCTCGGTCAGCGCCGCGACGGCCTCGGGACGCCCGCCGTGCGTCACGATCAGGACTCTGCGGGTCACTGTGCTCCTCCGGGAGTCGGTGCGGGGGCCAGGTGGACGACGGGTGGAACGGCCGGCGGCTCGCCGTCGCCCGGCGGGAGCCATGCGACCGCCCGCGCGACGCCTGCCTCGGCGCCGGCCACGTCGGACGCGCGGCGCGCGCCGTCGTCGGCCGGCACCCGCTCGAACCAGCAGAAGTACTCCCGGTTGCCGCTCGGTCCGGGCAGCGGGCTCGGCACGACGGCGCGCGCGGCAAGGCCGTGCGCCGCCCCGGCGCGGACGACGGACAGGACGGCGTCCACGTGCAGCGCGGGGTCCCGCACGACGCCGCCGCTGCCGAGCCGCTCGCGCCCCACCTCGAACTGCGGCTTGACCAGGAGCAGCGCGGGGGCGCCGAGGGGCAGGACCGCCGCGACGGCGGGCACCACGAGCGTCAGGGAGATGAACGACAGGTCGCCCACGACGAGGTCGGGCGCCCGCTCGAGGTGGTCCACCGTGAGGTCGCGGACGTTGAAGCCCTCGACCACCGTCACGCGCGCGTCGGCGCGCAGCTCGGGCACGAGCTGGCCGTGCCCGACGTCGAGCGCGACGACGTGGGCGGCGCCGCGCCGCAGGAGGACGTCGGTGAAGCCGCCCGTGGAGGCGCCGAGGTCGAGGCACCAGGCGTCCGCGACGACGTCGGGCACGGAGCGGCCGGACGGGTCGGCGGCGAGCGCGTCGAGCGCACCGGCGAGCTTGCCACCGGCCCGCGACGCGTACCGCGGGTCGTCCGCGTCCGCTGCGACGTCCAGGACCGCGTCGGCCGCCACCGGGGTCGACGGCTTCCTGACGAGCCGGCCGCCCGCCGTCACGCGGCCCGCAGCGAGGATCTCCGCCGCCTGGCGGCGCGAGCGGGCAAGTCCACGACGCACGAGCTCCACGTCCGCACGGGCGTCACCCATCAGGCCCCCGTCCGGCCGGCGGACGCGTCCTGCGAGCCCTCGAGCCGCGCGACGAGCGTCTCGTGGACCGCCTCGAACCGCGCCACGTGGTCGTGCACGGGCAGGTCGTCGAGGTCGTCCAGGGGTCCGAGCGGCGACCCACCCGGCACGCCGGTCTCACCGTCCTGCGACATCGTCCCTCCCTCGTCTCGGCCGCGCTCCACGCTACCCGCTGGCGCCCACGTCTCCGTGGCGGCACACACAGGCCGGCCGCGTCATGCCGCGAGGTCGGGCACCCTGACCGGGTCGAGGGCGGCACCCGCGTCGACCGCGGACCAGGCCGCGGCGCACGCCGCCCGCACCACGTCGATGCCCTGCGCACCGTCCCGGTCGGTCTCAAGACCTCCGTCGACGACGCGCGCGGCCCGACCCCGGCACTCCCACCAGCCGTCGGCACCCTGCGTCGGCACCGGGTGCGGCTCGTGCAGGCTCCGCAGGTCCGCCCCGACGAAGTCCGGGCGCAGGCCCGGCGCCGCGAGCACGGCGTCGCGGGCGCTCGAGACGCCGGTGAGGACGTGCAGGCCCGGGTAACCGCCCGAGCGCGCCCCCGCGAGGTCCGTGTCGAGCCGGTCGCCGATCACGAGGGGGCGCTCGGCGCCCACCCGCTCGACGGCCAGGCGGTACATCGTGGGTGACGGCTTGCCCGCGCTGTCGGGCGTGACGCCGGTCGCCGCGACGACCGCACCGACGAGCGCGCCGTTGCCGGGGGCGAAGCC
>JAPSLQ010000146.1 GCA_031180595.1 Isoptericola sp.
AGCAGCCACGGCCCGTCCCGCCCGACGAGCAGCACCGGCCGGTCCTTGCCGCGGGTGTGGTCGTCCTCGTAGGGCACCCACGTCCACACGACCTCGCCGGGGTCGGGGTCGCCGTCGAGGCGCGGCGCGTAGACCGGGTCGACCGCGCCCGTGTAGTCGCCGACGTACGTGCCGACGGCGGTGCTCGACGCCGTCGCGCCCTGCCGCTCGCGCGGGGGCGCCGGGCGCAGCACCGTGCGGGCGACGTCGGCGAGCAGGCTCACCCAGCGGTTCGAAGGCACGACGGCCAGCCTACGGGGCACCGCGGCGTCGCCCGCTCACGGCCCGATGTGCCCACCGAGAGCCCGGCGGACGCCTGGGCCGGGCGGCACGCCGGCGCCCGCCCCCGACCATCGTCTGGTGGCGCCGACTCAGCCGCCGAGGACCACGTCGACCTGCCCGAGGAAGTCCTCGAGGTCCTTGGGCGTGCGCGAGGTCACGAGCGGGAAGCCCGCGCCGGCGTCGCGCACCGCGGACTGGTCGACCCAGTGCCCGCCGGCGTTGCGGACGTCGGTCCGCAGGGACGGGTACGACGTCAGCGTCGCGCCGGCGACGCACCCCGCCTCGACGAGGGCCCACGGGCCGTGGCAGATCGCCGCGACGGGCTTGCCCGCGGCGGCGAAGTCCTTGACGAGCTGCACCGCCGTGTCCTGCAGGCGCAGGGTGTCGGCGTTGACCGTGCCGCCCGGGACGAGCAGCAGGTCGAACTCGCCGGCGTCGACGGCGTCGTAGGTCGTGTCGACCGGGACGGTGCGGCCGGGGTCCTTGTCGCCGACGAGGGTCTGGACCTCGCCACGCTCGTCGGCCGCCACGACCACCTCGGCGCCGCGGGAGCGCAGGTGCTCGAGCGGCACGACGAGCTCGTCCTGCTCGACCCCGTACGTCGTCACGACCGCCAGGACTCGCTTGCCGTTCAGGTCAGCCATGTCAGCTCCTTCCGTCGAAGTTCGTGCGGTCCCTCGACCGTAGGCACGACGCGGCCGGTCCTGCACGACGACGACCCGCGCCGTCGTCGGGCCCGGCCGACGGTCCGGCGCGGCGTGGGAGAATGGCCGGGCGTGCCGCCGGCCGCCCCCAGCGAAACCCGACCCACGGAGCGAGATCGCGTTGCCCATCCCCGGACCTGCGCTCAGCGCGCGCATCCAGCCGCACTCCACCGCGCCGGAGCTGATCCGCAACTTCTGCATCATCGCGCACATCGACCACGGGAAGTCGACGCTCGCGGACCGCATGCTGCAGCTGACGGGCGTCGTCGAGCCCCGTGCCATGCGCGCGCAGTACCTCGACCGCATGGACATCGAGCGCGAGCGCGGCATCACGATCAAGTCGCAGGCCGTGCGGATGCCGTGGCAGGTGGGTGAGGACGCCTTCGCGCTCAACATGATCGACACGCCGGGCCACGTCGACTTCACGTACGAGGTCTCGCGCTCGCTCGCCGCGTGCGAGGGGGCGGTCCTGCTCGTGGACGCCGCGCAGGGCATCGAGGCGCAGACCCTCGCCAACCTGTACCTGGCGATGGAGAACGAGCTCGAGATCATCCCGGTGCTCAACAAGATCGACCTGCCCGCGGCGCAGCCCGAGAAGTACGCCGAGGAGCTCGCGGGCCTGGTCGGCGGCGACCCTGCCGACGTCCTGCGGGTCAGCGGCAAGACCGGCGAGGGCGTCGAGGTCCTCCTCGACCGCATCGTCGAGCGCGTGCCCGCGCCGGTCGGTGACGCCGACGCGCCCGCGCGCGCGATGATCTTCGACTCCGTCTACGACACCTACCGGGGCGTCGTGACGTACGTGCGCGTCGTCGACGGCAACCTCAACCCGCGCGAGCGCATCCAGATGATGTCGACGCGCGCGACGCACGAGCTCCTGGAGATCGGCGTCATCTCGCCCGACCCCATCACGACCAAGGGTCTCGGCGTCGGCGAGGTCGGCTACCTCATCACGGGCGTCAAGGACGTGCGACAGTCCAAGGTCGGTGACACGGTCACCAACCTGGCCAAGCCCGCGGCCGAGGCGCTCGGCGGCTACAGCGACCCCAAGCCCATGGTCTTCTCGGGCCTCTACCCGATCGACGGCTCGGACTACCCGGCGCTGCGCGACGCGCTCGACAAGCTCAAGCTCAACGACGCCGCGCTCAACTACGAGCCGGAGACGTCGGTGGCGCTCGGCTTCGGCTTCCGCGTCGGCTTCCTCGGCCTGCTGCACCTCGAGATCGTGCGCGAGCGCCTCGAGCGCGAGTTCGACCTCGACCTCATCTCGACCGCGCCCAACGTCGTCTACGACGTCACGCTCGAGGACCGCACCGAGGTCAAGGTCACCAACCCGTCGGAGTTCCCGGGCGGCAAGATCCGGGAGGTCCGCGAGCCGGTCGTCCGGGCGACGATCCTCACGCCGAGCGAGTTCGTCGGGACCGTCATGGGCCTGTGCAACGACCGCCGCGGCACGATGCAGGGGATGGACTACCTGTCCGAGGACCGTGTCGAGCTGCGCTACACGCTGCCGCTGGCCGAGATCGTGTTCGACTTCTTCGACCAGCTCAAGTCCCGCACGCGCGGCTACGCCTCGCTCGACTACGAGACGTCGGGCGACCAGGCGGCGGACCTCGTGAAGGTCGACATCCTGCTGCAGGGCGAGCAGGTCGACGCGTTCAGCGCGATCGTGCACCGGGAGAAGGCCTACGACTACGGCGTGCTCATGACCGCCAAGCTCAAGGAGATCATCCCGCGCCAGCAGTTCGAGGTGCCGATCCAGGCCGCCGTCGGTGCGCGCGTCATCGCTCGTGAGACGGTCCGCGCGATGCGCAAGGACGTCCTCGCCAAGTGCTACGGCGGTGACATCTCCCGCAAGCGCAAGCTCCTCGAGAAGCAGAAGGAGGGCAAGAAGCGCATGAAGAACATCGGTTCCGTCGAGGTGCCGAAGGACGCGTTCATCGCCGCCCTGTCCTCCGACTCCTCGGGCGCCAAGGACGGCAAGGACAAGAAGAAGTAGTGCCCGCCCTGCCCGACGGGGTCCCGGTGCCCGACGACGGCGCGCTGCCGCCGTGGGTCGCGGGACCGGGTGCCGACGGCGTCGCGCGACCGCGCGCCGGCGGCCTGGGGATGTACGTCCACGTGCCGTTCTGCTCGGTGCGGTGCGGGTACTGCGACTTCAACACCTACACCGCCGCCGAGCTCGGCGGCGGCGCCTCCCAGGTCGAGTACGCCTCGACCGCGCTGCGCGAGGTCGGCCTCGCCGCGCGCGTGCTCGACGCGGCCGGGCTGGCGCGGCCCCTCTCGACGGTCTTCTTCGGCGGCGGCACGCCCACGATGCTGCCCGCTGCCGACCTGGCGCGCGTGCTCGGCGGCCTGCGGGACGCGTTCGGTCTGGCGCCGGGCGCCGAGGTCACCACGGAGGCCAACCCGGACTCCGTGACGCCCGCGTCGCTCGAGACCCTCGCCGAGGCCGGGTTCACCCGGGTGTCGTTCGGCATGCAGTCGGCCGCTCCGCACGTGCTGGCCACGCTCGAGCGCACGCACGACCCGGCGCGCATCCCCGACGTCGTGCGGTGGGCGCGGCAGGCCGGCCTCGAGGTCTCGCTCGACCTCATCTACGGCACGCCGGGGGAGTCTCTCGACGACTGGCGCGCGTCGCTGGAGACCGTGCTCGCCACCGGGGTCGACCACGTCTCGGCGTACGCGCTCGTCGTCGAGCCGGGCACGAAGATGCACGCCCAGGTGCGCCGGGGGATGCTCACGCTCCCGGACGAGGACGACCAGGCGACCAAGTACGAGCTCGCCGACGAGCTGCTCTCCGCCGCCGGCCTCACCTGGTACGAGGTGAGCAACTGGGCGCGCGACGACGCGCGCGCCTGCCGCCACAACCTCGCCTACTGGCGCGGGGACGACTGGTGGGGAGTCGGGCCCGGCGCGCACTCGTACGTGGGCGGGCCGGACGGCACGGGCGTGCGGTGGTGGAACGTGAAGCACCCGCGCCGCTACGCCGCGCTGCTCGCCGACGGACGGTCGCCCGGCGCCGGCCGCGAGCTGCTCACGGCGCAGGAGGCGCACCTGGAGCGCGTCATGCTCGGCGTCCGGCTCCGGGAGGGCCTCGACCTCGCGGTGCTCGACGAGCGCGGCCGGCGTGCGGTGGCCGGGCTCGTGGCGCGCGGCCTGCTCGACGGCGTCGCCGCGGTGCGCGGGCACGCGGTCCTGACGCTGCGCGGACGGCTGCTCGCCGACGCCGTCGTGCGCGAGCTCACCTCCTGACGCAGGCCGCGTCACGCCGCCCGGTGACTGCTCGCGCGCGGTGCTTACTTGATGAAGCGGATGTTGACGGGGTAGCGGTACGGCTCGTGCCGGTTGACCGCCACGGCCGCGAGGATCCCGAGCACGATCGACAGCACCCACGCGACGGCGAGGACGGCGAAGCCGATCACGATGATCGCCAGCAGCCAGCCGATCACGTAGGCGATGAGCAGCGTGATCTGGAAGTTCAGCGCCTCCTTGGCCTGCTCGTCGACGAAGCGGCTGCGGTCGCGGAAGAACAGCCAGACGAGCAGCGGCGTGAGGAAGCCCAGGGTGCCGAAGCTCAGGACCGCCAGGACGGGCGGCGCCAGGTGCGCCACGATCGCCCAGGTGCGCTCGTCCTCCGGGGACAGCGGGGCCGGACCCCGTTGCGAGGGGTAGGGCGGCTGGCCCGAGGGCGGCTCGTACGGGGGGTTCGTCGGCACGCTCATCGACTGTCTCCTGTCCGACGTCACGAGGTCGACGCCGCGGTGAACCCATCGTCTCGCACCTGCGCCGTGACCGCCCGGCGTGTCCGGTGGCAGCGCCTGGTCATGACCGGAAGAGTGGGTGGTACGCCCGAGCGTCAGGCCGAGACGAGGAGCCGATGAGCGACAGCACCGGGGGCGTGCCGCCCCGCGACCCGCAAGACCCCGACGAGCGCCGTCCCGGGACGCCGGGTCCGGACGACCCGTGGCAGCCACCGTACGAGCAGCTTCCCGCCGATCCGTCCGGACCGCACGGCCCGTCCGCGCCCCAGGGACCGTCGGCGCCGCAGGGGCCTCCGGCATACGGCCAGTACGCTCCGGAGGGCTACACCCCGCCGCCCCCGTACGGTGGCCCCTACGGTGGGACGCCGTACGGTCGGGCGCCCGACGAGGGGCCGGTCCGCGTGGGCGCGGCCTTCTCCTGGGCGTGGTCGAGCTTCGGGCGCAGCGTCGGGCCGTGGCTCGGTGCCACGTTCGTCGTCCTCGCGATCGGGATCGCCGCCTCGTGGCTCCTCACGCCGTCGCTGCGCGACGCCTTCGCGACCCTCGGGAACCCGGCCGCGCTCGAGGCGGCGACCGCCGAGGTGACGCTCACGGACACGCTGCTGGGTGCGGTGCTCTCGGTCGTGAGCACGCTCCTGGGTGCCGTGCTCGTGCACGGGGCGCTCGCGGCGACGAGCCGGGGAGCGGCGACGTTCGGCGACTTCTTCGCGCTGCGCAACGTGCCCGGCATCCTGATGCTCGGCCTCGTCAACGCGCTCATCGACCTCCTGCTCGCCTACGTGCCGGGGATCGGCGGTGTGCTGCAGCTGATCGTGTCGTTCTTCCTCGTCGCGGCGATCTTCTTCGTGGTGCACTCCGGGCAGGACGCGATCACGGCCATCCGATCGAGCGCCACCCTGGTCGCGCGCAACCTCGGGACGGTCCTCGTGGCCGTGCTGCTCACGCTCGCGCTGACGTTCGTCGGGGCGCTGCTCCTGGGCCTCGGGCTCCTCGTCGCCGTTCCCGTCACGGTGCTCCTCGGTGCCTACCTCTTCCGCCGGCTCGTCGGGGAGCCCGTGGCGCCGGCCTGAGGCCGGCTCAGGCCGTCACGAAGTCGATGAGCTCCTCGACCCGGCCCAGGAGGGCGGGGTCGAGGTCGCGGTAGTCGCGCACCCGGGCGAGGATCCGCTGCCACGCGCGGCCCACGTCCTCGGTGCTCGACGCCGGCCACCCCAGCTCGCGCAGGATCCCGCGCTTCCACTCCGTCCCCCGCTCGATCGTGGGCCACGCCTCGAGCCCGACCCGCGGCGCCTTGACGGCCTGCCACACGTCGACGTACGGGTGGCCGAGCACGAGGACGGTGCCCCGCGGCACGGTGCGCAGGGCCGCGTCCGCGAGCCGCTGCTCCTTGGAGCCGGGCACGAGATGGTCGACGAGCACGCCCACCCGGCGATCGGGGGTCGGGCCGAAGTCGGCGAGCGCGTCGGCGAGGTTGTCGACGCCGTCGAGCATCTCCACGACGACGCCCTCGACGCGCAGGTCGTCGCCCCACACCTTCTCGACGAGCTCGGCGTCGTGCTTTCCCTCGACCCAGATGCGGCTGCCGCGCGCCACGCGGGCCCGCTGCCCCTGGACCGCCACCGAGCCCGACGCCGTGCGCGTCGGTGCCGCCGGGGCCCGCGAGGTCACCGGCGCCGTGAGCTCCACGGGCTGCCCCTCGACCCAGAACCCCGGGCCGAGCGGGAAGGACCGCGTGCGGCCGCGCCGGTCCTCGAGGACCACCAGGTGGACGCCGCCCGACTTCTCGACCCGCACGACCGCGCCGACCCAGCCGCTCGTGACCTCCTCGACGACGAGCCCGGGCTCGGCGGCCCGCGGCCGCGAGACCGGCTTGCGCCGGTGGTGGGCCGAGCCGTTCGGCGCGCCGGAGGCGGGGGACAGGACGTCGGGGCCGTAGCGGTCGTGCACGACGGCGAGCCTACGGTCGTGCCCGGACGGCCCGACCGACCGACACGCGGCTCAGCGCGGCGCCGCGCCGGAGCGGGCTCGCACAGCGGCCTCGGTGCGGCTGGAGACGCCGAGCTTGCGCAGGATCGCCGAGACGTGGACCGAGGCGGTCTTGCGGCTGAT
>JAPSLQ010000147.1:0-5362 GCA_031180595.1 Isoptericola sp.
CGCGGAGCTGCTCGACGCTGCGGCCGGTGTGCCGGGCCAGGAGCGTCTCGGTCTCCGAGCGCAGCCGGAGGATCTCGCGTGCCTGGATCGCCAGGTCCGAGATCGTGCCCTGACCCTGGCCCGACGGCTGGTGCAGCAGCACGCGCGAGTGCTCGAGCACGTACCGCTTGCCCGGCGTGCCGGCGGCGAGCAGCACCGCCGCGGCGGACGCGGCCTGACCCATGCAGATCGTCGACACCTCGGACCGGACGAACTGCATCGTGTCGTAGATCGCGGTCATCGCCGTCGCCGAGCCGCCGGGGGAGTTGATGTACAGGCCGATCTCCTGCTCGGGCGCCTCCGACTCGAGGTGCAGCAGCTGCGCCATGACGACGTTCGCGACGCCGTCGTCGATCTCGGTGCCGAGGAAGATGATGCGCTCGCGCAGGAGGCGGCTGAAGACGTCGTAGGCACGCTCGCCGAGCGGCGTCTTCTCCAGGACCGTCGGGATCGTGTAGCTCGCCATCACAGCCCCGCCTTCCGGCCGGTCGCCGACGGGCGGACGTCGTCGACGGACTCCACGATCCGGTCGACCATGCCGTACTCGAGGGCCTGGTGGGCGGTGAACCAGCGGTCGCGGTCGGAGTCTGCGGCGACCTGCTCGACCGTGTGGCCGGTGTGCTTGGCGATGAGCTCGTGCATGACGCGCTTGATGTGCTCGAGGTTCTCGGCCTGGATCGCGATGTCGACGGCGGTGCCCCCGATCCCGGCCGAGGGCTGGTGCATCATCACGCGCGCGTGGGGCAGCGCGTACCGCTTGCCCTTGGTCCCGGCCGTGAGCAGGAACTGGCCCATGCTCGCCGCGAAGCCGAAGCCGACGGTCGCGACGTCGTTGGGCAGCAGCCGCATCGTGTCGTAGACCGCGAGGCCCGCGGTCACGGAGCCGCCGGGGGAGTTGATGTA
Organism: Isoptericola sp.; assembly: GCA_031180595.1. Taxonomy (GTDB): domain Bacteria; phylum Actinomycetota; class Actinomycetes; order Actinomycetales; family Cellulomonadaceae; genus Isoptericola. The sequence goes on from JAPSLQ010000147.1 coordinate 943, forward strand.
GAGCGCGATGTCCGAGGACGAGTCCTCGGCGGACAGCAGGAGCAGCTGCGCGCACACGCGGTTCGCGACGGCGTCGTCGATCTCGGTGCCGATGACGACGATCCGCTGGTGCAGCAGCCGGAACGCGAGCTGGTCGTCGAACGGTGCGGTGGGTGGTGCCGGTGCGGTGGTCATGCCCCCACGGTCCGGCGCCGGTGGCCGCCGCGGAAGCGTTCTCTGCCGTGGGCGCATCTGCCCACGGCAGAGCGGGTCAGCGGTCGCCGCCGGACGGCTCGCCGCCGACCACGGGGAAGGCGTTGAAGTGGATCTGCACGGGCCGCGAGCCCGGGACGTCCCGCTGGCGCCGGATCGGGGCCACCTGCTCGGCGAGCACCGCCTGGACCGCGACGACGATGCGCTCGAGCTGCTCGGGCGTCGCCCAGAGGCTGATCGTGCTCAGCGTGGTGGCCTCGACCCACTCGGCGTGCCGCTGCGGGGCGTCGTTCATCGCGCGCAGGACGGCCCAGATCTTCTCCTGCCGGGCGCGCTCGAACTCGGCGTTGACCAGGTCCTTGGCCATGCGGGTCCCGGCGTCGTCGGCGGGGTCGGGCATGACGCTGAACCGGCCCGGGACCGTCTCCCACCAGCGCTCGCGCGCCGTGCCCTTGCCCTCGACCTCCCGGACGAACCCGTGCTTCGCGAGCTGGCGCAGGTGGTAGCTCGTGGAGCCGCTCGACTCGCCGACCAGCTCGGCGAGCCCGCTCGCGGTCAGGGGACCGCGCGTGTTGAGCAGGTCGAGGATCTTCACGCGCAGCGGGTGCGACAGTCCGCGCAGGGCGCTCGGGCCGAGCGCGTCGCCGAGCGCGTCCTCGACGCCCGCCCTGATCCGGTCGCCGAGGCCGTCGAGCTCCTCGAGCGAGCCCGAGACGGCCTCCAGGCCGGCCGAGACCTGCTCGGTCACCGCGTCTCGGATCGTGTCGCCGAGGTCGGCGAGCGGCGGGCGAGGGCGCGAGGGCGGCGTGCGACCGGGGTCGTCCTCGTCGGCCGGCCGGTGGTCGGCGGGGTCGGTGCTCATGGACCTGACGTTACCCACCGCGCGTGGGGCCTCAGCGCAGCCCGAGCGCGTTGATCTGGGCGGCGTTGTCGTGGCGGCGCTCGACGGCGGCACGACGGCGGGCGTCGAGCTCGCGCTCGGCACCGGCTCGAGCGGCACGGCGGGCCAGCCGCTCCGCGCGGGCGGCCGCCCGGCGTCGTGCCGTCTCGACGAGGAACGTGCCGAGCCGCAGAGCGGCGCGGTCGAGACCGCGAAGGTCGGCGGTGCGGGGGAACGACGGGGCGGCGGCGGCGAGCATCGGGGCTCCTTCGGGAGGTCTGTTTCTGGGGCGACACGAGCAGCCTACGTATCCAAAGGAGTCTTTGCAAGAGTTTCTTTGCAAACAGTTCTCGGCGATCCGGCGGTGAGAGGAGGCTGGGCCGCCGGTCAGGCGTCGCGGCGTCGGATCGCCACCGCCGCGCCCACGAGCAGCACGACGGTGTAGGCGGCGAGCACGCCGTAACCGGTCCACGGCTCGAGCAGCGTGTCCGGCGTCGGGCCGGTCGCGATGATCCGCTCACCGGCGACGGACGGCAGCAGCTTGTTCACCTGGTCGGTCCACGCGGCGTCGGTCGCGCTGACGACGATCGAGAAGATGATCGGCAGCACGAAGAACAGCGCGACGAGCGTGAAGATCGCGCCGGCGGTGTGCCGCATGAGCGTCCCGACCGCGAGCGAGAACGCCGCGACCGTCGCCAGGTAGAGCACGCAGCCGAGCAGGGCGCGGACCTGGTCGGGTTCCGACAGGTCGACGGCGAGCCCGGCGTCGTCCAGGAGCGGCATCGTGACGAGGTACGCGACGCCGAGCGCCAGCGAGATGATCACCACGGTCGCCACCACGATGACGACGAGCTTCGCCCACAGCGCCGGCAGGCGGTGCGGCACCGCGGCGAACGTGGAGCGCACCATCCCGGTCGAGTACTCGTTGGTCACGACGAGCGCCGCCAGCACCGCGATCGCGAGCTGCCCGAACGAGTAGCCGAGCGTGATCACCGTCGTGCCGGTCATGCCCATGGCCTGCAGGCCCGGGTCCTGCGCCATGCCCTCCTGCATCTCCGGGTTCTCCGTGGACGCGCGCATGACCGCCGCCATCATGAGCGCGAAGCCCACCATGACCACCGCGGTGACGACCGCGGTCCACACCGTCGAGCGCAGGGTGCGGAACTTGATCCACTCGGCGCGCAGCACGCGCCAGAACGTCACGCGGTGCACGGCCGTTCCCGACGGCGGTGCACCGGTCGTCGAGGTCGTGGCGGTCATCGCTCGGCTCCTTGGGAGGTGGTCGCCGGGACGGCCGGGACGTCCTCGGCGTGGTACTCGACCGACTCGGCGGTGAGCGCCATGTAGGCGTCCTCGAGCGTCGAGGACACCGGGGTCAGCTCGTGCAGGACGACGGCGGCGCGCGCGGCGAGCTCGCCGACGCGCGGCGCGTCGAGGCCCGCGACGTCGAGGGCGCCGTCGTCGGACACCTGGACCTCCGCGCCCTCGCGGCGCAGCGCCTCGGTCAGGTCGGTGCCCTGCGGCGTGCGGACGCGCACGCGGCGCCGGGAGGCGCCGTCGAGCAGCTCCTGGACGGGGGTGTCGGCGAGGATGCGGCCCTTGCCGATGACGATCACGTGGTCGGCCGTGAGGGCGACCTCGCTCATGAGGTGGCTCGACAGGAACACGGTGCGACCCTGCTCCGCGAGGTACCGGGCGAGGTTGCGGACCCAGAGGACGCCCTCGGGGTCGAGCCCGTTGACCGGCTCGTCGAGGATGAGCGTCCGCGGGTCACCGAGGAGGGCGACCGCGATGCCGAGCCGCTGGCCCATGCCGAGCGAGAAGCCGCCCACGCGCTTGCGGGCGACGGCCGTCAGCCCGGTCAGGTCGATGACCTCGTCGACCCGGGTGTCGGGGATGCCGTGCGTCGCGGCGAGCGTCTGGAGGTGCTGCCGCGCGGTGCGGCCGGGGTGCACCGCCTTGGCCTCCAGCAGGGCGCCGACCTCCGCGAGCGGCGCGCGGTGCTGGGCGTACGGGCGCCCGTTGACCGTGACCGTGCCCGCGGTGGGCCGGTCGAGGCCCATGATCATGCGCATCGTCGTCGACTTGCCCGCACCGTTGGGCCCGAGGAAGCCGGTGACCACGCCGGGCCGCACGGTGAAGGACACGTCGTCGACGGCCAGCTTGTCGCCGTAGCGCTTGGACAGGTCTCGTGCCTCGATCATGCGTCGCCCCTCGGTCGGCTCCCCGCTCTGCGGTCGAGCCTAGGGCGCGGTCACGGGGACGTCACGAAAGTTGTCGTGAACCCTTGGGAACCTTTCGGGGGCAGGTGGCGTTCCCTAGGATGAGTCGCACGGCCAGCGACCCGGCCATGCCCGCGCGACGTCCCGTCGTCGGGCAACCGGCAGCCGCGACCAGGAGGAGTTCATGAGCAACCCCGTCTTCTCGAACAGCGACGTCTTCGGCGAGCCGCGCCGCACGGCCCGCCGCGGCGGCGCCGCGACCGCGCCCGCGCCGTACGGCCACGGGCAGCCCGGCCAGTACGGCACCGCGGGTGCGCAGGTGGCCGACGCCGCCTCGCTCGAGAACATGTACAACGCGCCGGCGGCGACGACGGCGGACACCAAGCGCCTCACCTACGACGACGTGATCATCAAGACCGGCGGGCTGCTCGCCCTGCTGGTCGTGGTCGCGGCGGCGACGTGGACGTTCGCGCCCGGCCTGTGGCCGATCGGCATGATCGTCGGCCTGGTGCTGGGCCTGGTCAACGCGTTCAAGAAGAACCCGAGCCCCGTGCTCATCACGCTGTACGCGGTGGCCGAGGGCGTCTTCCTCGGTGGCATCAGCCTCGCGTTCGCGGGCATCGCCGTGGGCTCGAGCGGCGGCTCGCTGACCGGGATCGTGCTGCAGGCCATCGTCGCCACCATGGCGACGTTCGCGGCGGCGCTGTTCCTCTACAAGTCGGGCCGTGTGCGCGTCACGCCCAAGTTCACGCGCTGGCTGCTCATCGCGATGGTGGGCTACCTGGCGTTCTCGCTCATCAACGTGGTCCTGACGTGGACCGGCGTGCTCGACGGCTGGGGCATGCGCGGCGGTGCGCTCGGCATCATCGTCGGCCTGTTCGCGGTCGGCCTCGCGGCGGCCTCGCTCATCGTCGACTTCGACGCGATCAAGCGCGGTGTCGAGCAGGGCGTGCCGGCCAAGTTCGCCTGGTCCGCCGCGTTCGGCCTCACCGTCACGCTGGTCTGGCTGTACCTCGAGTTCCTCCGCCTCATCGCGATCTTCAACAGCAGCGAGTGACGAGGTAGCGCCCGGTCCGCCGAGGTAGCGCACGATCCGGCGAGGTAGCGCACGATCCGGCGAGGTAGC
>JAPSLQ010000147.1:5462-6866 GCA_031180595.1 Isoptericola sp.
TCCACCTCGCAGGTGCGGCGCGGCGGCTCGGTGGGAGGATGACGCCATGCGATACGCCGAGCACATCTCCGAGCTCGTGGGCCGTACACCCCTGGTCCGCCTGAGCCGGGTCACCGAGGGCCTGTCCGCGACGATCCTCGCGAAGGTCGAGTACTTCAACCCGGGCGGCTCCGTGAAGGACCGCATCGCGCTGAAGATGGTCGAGGCCGCCGAGGAGTCGGGCCTGCTGCGGCCGGGCGGCACGATCGTCGAGCCGACGAGCGGCAACACCGGGGTCGGGCTCGCGCTCGTCGCGCAGCGCAAGGGCTACGACTGCGTGTTCGTGTGCCCCGACAAGGTGAGCAAGGACAAGCGCGACGTGCTCGCGGCGTACGGTGCGCGCGTCGTCGTGACGCCGACGGCGGTGCCGCCCGACCACCCGGACTCGTACTACTCGGTCTCCGACCGCCTGGTGAAGGAGATCCCGGGCGCGTGGAAGCCGGACCAGTACTCGAACCCGAACGGGCCGGCGTCGCACTACGAGTCCACGGGCCCCGAGGTGTGGCACGACACCGACGGCAGGGTCACGCACTTCGTCGCCGGCGTCGGCACGGGCGGCACCATCACCGGCACGGGCCGGTACCTCAAGGAGGCCTCGGCCGACCGGTCGCCCGACGACGGCGGGCCGGTGCGGATCGTGGGTGCGGACCCGGCGGGCTCCGTCTACTCCGGCGGCGACGGCCGGCCGTACCTCGTCGAGGGCGTGGGCGAGGACTTCTGGCCCCGTGCGTACGACCCGAGCGTGCCGGACGAGGTCATCCCGGTGACCGACACCGACTCGTTCGCCATGACGCGCCGTCTCGCTCGCGAGGAGGGCCTGCTGGTCGGCGGCTCGTGCGGCATGGCGGTCGAGGCGGCGCTGCGGCTGGCCCGGCGGCTCGAGGAGGACGACCCGGCGGCGGCGTCGAAGGCCGTGATCGTCGTGCTGCTCCCGGACTCCGGCCGCGGCTACATGTCGAAGATCTTCTCCGACTCGTGGATGCGCTCGTACGGCTTCCTCGACGCCGACGCCGAGATCACCGCCGGTGACGTCCTGCGAGGCAAGTCCGGCACCATGCCGGACCTCGTCCACACGCACCCCAACGAGACGGTGCGCGACGCGATCGAGATCCTCCACGAGTACGGCGTCTCGCAGATGCCCGTGGTGGTCGCCGAGCCGCCCGTCAAGATCGGCGAGGTGGCCGGGGCGGTCACCGAGCGCGACCTGCTCGACGCCGTCTTCGCGGGCAAGGCGCAGCTGGCCGACCGGGTCGCCGACCACATGGCCGAGCGCTTCCCGCTCGTCGGCGTCGGCGAGGGGCTCGACGCCGTCCGCAGGGCGCTGCAGGGCTCCGACGCGCTCCTCGTGGTCGACGGCGGCGACCC
>JAPSLQ010000148.1 GCA_031180595.1 Isoptericola sp.
GTGCGCATGCCGCCGTCGCACACCGACGAGGGCCTGCGCGCCGCCGTCGACCTGCGCGGCCGCCACCCGGGCCTGCCCGTCCTGCTGTTCTCGCAGTGGGTCGAGACGGCGTACGCGTCCCGGCTGCTCGCGGGCGACGCCCGCGGCGTCGGCTACCTGCTCAAGGACCGCGTCGCCGACGTCGCAGACTTCGTCGCCTCGCTGCACCGGGTCGCGGCGGGCGAGACGGTACTCGATCCCGAGGTTGTGGCCCAGCTCATGGGCGCCGCGCGCGCCGGGGACGACGGCGTCGCACGGCTCACCCCGCGCGAGCGCGAGGTGCTCGAGCTCATGGCCGAGGGACGGTCGAACGGAGCGATCGCCGAGGCGCTCCACCTGTCCTACGGCGCGGTCGAGAAGAACGTGGCGTCGATCTTCGTCAAGCTCGACCTCCCGCCGGACGCGGCGGACCACCGCCGCGTCCGAGCGGTCCTGCGCTACCTCGGGGTGGACGCCTAGCGGCCGGGTGTCAGCAGTTCGCCTGCGTGTACTCGTTGAGCTCCGTGGTCGCGTCCATGAACTCCTGGCCCGAGATCGACCCCATGGCCTCGTTGAGCGCGGTCATCGCGTCCTCGGCGGTGGGGTCGGCGAGCGCCTCGGTCATGCCGTCGGTGAGCTCGCGGAAGCTGGTCGAGACGGTGTCGACCGCGTCGGCCACCTCCGCCGGTGGGTCGACGTTCTCGAGCGTCGCGGTGATCTCCTCGAGGTTGGCGATCGCCTCGTCCGGGTTGTTCGGGTCGACGTCGCCGAGCGTCGTGCTGAGCTCGTCGAGCCGGGCGACGGCGTCGCAGAGGGCCTCGGGGCTCGCGGCGGTGGCGGACGCCTCCGCGTCGGAACCGGTGCCGGCGGACGGGCCCGAGCCGGCGTCGGAGCCGGAGCCGGAGCACGCCGCGAGGGTGAGCGTCAGGGCGGCCGCGGAGGCCAGGGCGGTGGTACGCGTGAGGTGGGTTCGCACCCCCCGACCCTACGCGAGCCGGGCGGTCCGGACACCCGCAGGCCGGCCGCGGCGCGGCCTGCGGCGTGCTCAGGAGCGCGGGTCGGGCACCGCGTACGGGAGCCGGTGGAGCGTCGCCCCGAGGCGGTTCGCCCGCTCGCGCTCGCGCTGGGCGACCGCGAGCTCGCGGTCGCGCCGCTCGTGCAGCACCGCGTGGAGGAACGCCTCGGGCGGCGTGCCCGGCGGCGGACCGGGGGCGACGTAGGCCTCGACCTGCGCGGCCAGCTCGTCCGTCAGCCGTGCGCGCGACGCCGGGGCGAGCTTCGGCGCGCGGTCCAGCAGCTGCCGCGCCGCGAGCGCCAGCCCGTCCGGCAGGCGCCGCATGTCCGCGGTGCGGGCCCACGCGGCCAGGTGCGGCGGCATCGTGAGGGGCACCGACCAGCCGCGCCCGCCCCGGACCCGGATGGCGTAGGTCCCCGCGAGCATGTCGCCGAGCCGCTTGCCCTTGCCGTTGGCCAGCGAGGCCACGAGGGCCACGGCACCGAACGTCAGCCACAGCTCGCCGACCCCGACCAGCGCGCGCACGAGCGCGTGCCGCAGGTGCACCGGACCGCCGTCGTCGCGCACGACGCGGATGCCCGCGGCGAGCTTGCCGAGCGAGCGGCCGCGGCTCAGCGTCTCGACCGTCACCGGGATCACCACCAGCGCGAGGACGACCAGGGCGATCTGCAGGGCGGTGCCCCACTGCATGTCGAACGCGATCGGCGTGGTCGCCAGGAGCGCGACGAGGACGACGAGCACCACCACCGTCACGGTGACGTCGAGCAGCGCGCCGAGCGCGCGGGTCGCGAACGACGCTGGACGGGCGTCGAGAACCACGCCCTCGCCGATGAGGATGCCGTCGTGCACGTGCTCTCCCTCGTGGGTCGGTGCCGCTGCGGTGGCGCTGTCCGGGGACGACGCACGGGTCGTCCTGTCGTGTGGAAGGCTATCGGGCGTGGACCTCGACGCCTTCACCGCCGTGCACGGCCCGGAGTGGGACCGCCTGCGCGAGCTCACCCGCCGGCGCCGCCTCGACGGTGCCGAGGCCGACGAGCTGGTCCGGTTGTACCAGACCGTCGCGACCCACCTGTCGACCGTCCGGTCGGCCGCGCCCGACCCCGTGCTGATCACCCGGCTCTCGGACCTCCTCACCCGCGCCCGCGCCCGGGTGGCCGGGGCGCACGAGCCCGCGTGGGCCGACGTCGTGCGGTTCGCCGTCGTGACCGTCCCGGCCGCGCTGTACCGGGTGCGGTGGTGGACGGCCGGCGTGACGGTCGCCTTCCTGCTGGTCGCGCTCGTCGTCGGGTGGCGCGTCGCGACCGTCCCCGAGGCGCTCGCGGCCGTGGGACCGCCGTCGTTCCAGGAGGAGTACGTCAACGAGGCGTTCGCGTCCTACTACGACCCGGGCGCGGGGTTCGCCGCGATGGTGTGGACCAACAACGCGTGGATCGCCGCGCAGTGCGTGGCGTTCGGGATCACCGGGGTCTGGCCGGTCTTCGTGCAGCTGCAGAACGCGGTCAACGTGGGCGCGATCGGCGGGATGATGGCCGCCCACGGCGAGCTGGCGCTGTTCCTGCAGCTCATCGCACCGCACGGGCTGCTCGAGCTCACGGCGATCTTCGTCGCCGGAGGCGCGGGGCTCAAGATCTTCTGGGCCCTCGTCGACCCGGGCCCGCGCCGGCGGTCGGACGCGCTCGCGCACGAGGGACGCGCGCTCATCACCGTGGCCCTCGGGCTGGCCGGCGCGCTGGCGCTGTCCGGGCTCGTCGAAGGGTTCGTGACCGGGTCCGGCATGCCGTGGTGGCTCAAGATCGTGATCGGGGCCGTGGCGCTCGCCGCGTTCTGGACGTACGTGCTCGTGCTCGGGCGCCGGGCGGTCGACGCGGGCGAGACCGGCGACCTCGCCGGTCACCAGGCGGGCGAGGTGCTGCCCGCCGCGGGCTGAGCGGCGCTCCGGCTCAGAGGCGGCCGGCCGCCTTGAGCGCGAGGTAGGTGTCCGCGAGCTGGGGCGCGAGGTCGTCGGGCAGCGCCTCGACCACCTCGGCCCCGCGCTGGCGCAGCACGGCCGCGACGGCGTTGCGCTCGAGCTCGCCGCGGGCGGCGGCCGCGGCGTCGTACACCTGCGCGACGTCGTCACGGCCCGAACGCAGCGACGCGACCTCGGCGTCGGCGACCGCGGCGACGACCACCTGGTGCGTCCCGGCGAGCTGGTCGACGACGGGCAGGAGGCCCGACTCGACCGCCGCGGGGTCGAGCGACGTCAGCAGGACGACGAGCGCACGCTGCGTCACGCGGGAGCGGACCTGGCCCACGAGCCCGTGCCAGTCGGTCTCGAGCAGCACCGGCTCGAGGCCCGCCAGCGTGTCCGCGAGCGCGGGCAGCAGCCGCGGTCCCGACGCGCCCGCGACGCGTCCGCGCAGGGCGCGGTCGTAGGCGAGGACGTGGACCCGGTCGCCGGCCCGGTCGGCCAGCGCGGCCAGCAGCAGCGCGGCCTCGATGCTGGCCTCGAGCCGCGTCGCGCCCGCGGAGGCGCCGCCCTCGGACGCCTCGATCCGGGCCGCGGACGTGCGCCCGGTGTCGAGCACGACGACGACGCGCCGGTCGCGCTCGGGACGCCACGTGCGCACGACGACGTCGCCCCGGCGCGCGGTCGCGCGCCAGTCGATCGAGCGCACGTCGTCACCGACGACGTACTCGCGCAGCGAGTCGAACTCGGTGCCCTCGCCGCGCACCTGCACTGCCGCGCGGCCGTCCAGCTCCCGCAGGCGGGCCAGCCGGCTCGGCAGGTGCCGCCGAGCCGCGAACTCGGGCAGCACGCGCACCCGGCCCGGCACGGGCAGCGAGGCCTGCCGCGCCGCCAGCCCCATCGGGCCGTGCGAGCGCACGGTCACCTCGCCCGCGTGACGGTCGCCGCGGCGCGTCGGCCGCAGCGGCGTGCGCACGCGCGCGGACTCGCCCGGCGGCAGGTCGACGTCGTGCCGCGTGGAGGCCGCGACCGTGCGCCGCAGCCCGGTGACGCCGTCGACGAGCATCGACGGCGGCCACGCGTCGCGCACCAGCGCGCGCAGCCGCCGCCGTGACCGGTTGGTCAGCACGAGCTCGGAGGTCGTCGTCGTGCCGAGCCGCACGGAGGCGGGCACCCGTCGCCGGACGGCAACCTCGCGCGGGGACGCCGCCAGCGCTGCGTCGAGCGCGCACAGGCCCACCACGACCAGCGCCCACAGCAGCACCGTGCCCGCGCTCGGCAGCAGGAGCACCGGCACCAGCCCGGCCGCCGCCAGCCAGACGGCCCGCCGCGTCAGCGCCATCTCAGCGCGGGACCGGGACGGTCGCGAGGACCGTGCCGAGCACGCTCTCGGCCGTGACGCCCTCGAGCTCGGCCTCCGGCCGCAGCTGCACGCGGTGCCGCAGCGTCGGGTGGGCCAGCGCCTTGACGTCGTCGGGCGTGACGTACATGCGCCCGGACAGCCAGGCCCACGCGCGCGACGTGGCCAGGAGGGCGGTCGCACCACGCGGCGAGACGCCGAGCGACAAGGACGGCGACTGCCGGGTCGCGCGGCACACGTCGACCGCGTAGCCGAGCACCTCGGGCGCCACCTGGACCTGACGCACCTCGGCGCGCGCGGCGGCGAGGGCCTCGGGCCCGGCCACGGCCCGGACCCCGGCGGCGGCCAGGTCGCGCGGGTCGAAGCCGGCCGCGTGCCGCGCCAGGACCTCGATCTCGTGGTCGCGCTCGGGCACGGGCAGCACGACCTTGAGCAGGAACCGGTCGAGCTGCGCCTCCGGCAACGGGTAGGTGCCCTCGTGCTCGACGGGGTTCTGCGTGGCGATCACGACGAACGGGTCCGGCAGCGGGCGCGGCGTGCCGTCCACCGAGACCTGGCGCTCCTCCATGGCCTCGAGCAGCGACGCCTGCGTCTTGGGCGGCGTGCGGTTGATCTCGTCGGCGAGCAGGAGGTTGGTGAAGACGGGGCCCTCGCGGAACGAGAACTGCGCGGTGCGCGCGTCGTAGACCAGGGACCCGGTCACGTCGCCCGGCATGAGGTCGGGCGTGAACTGGACGCGCTTGGAGCCGAGGTCGAGCGCGGCCGCGAGCGAGCGCACGAGCAGCGTCTTGGCGACGCCCGGCACGCCCTCGAGCAGCACGTGCCCCGAGCACAGCAGCGCGATGAGCAGGCTCGTCACCGCCGGGTCCTGCCCGACGACGGCCTTGCCCACCTCGCTGCGCACGCCCGCGAGCGCCGTGCGCAGCTCGAGCGAGGGGTGGCGGGGCTCGGGTGCGGCGGGCTCGGGCGCGGCCGGCTCGGGTGCGGCCGGCCCGGGTGCCGGCGGCGGCGCGGGTGCGGCGGCGGGCTCGGGCCGGGGCTCGGCTGCTGCGGGCCGCGCCGCGGCGGGCTCGGGTGTCGCGGTCTCGACGGCGGGCGCCTGCTGGGGCGCCGGGGAGCTCTCGTCGGGGGTCGTCACGGTCGGTAGACCTCGCTCTCCAAGGTGTCGAGCCGGCGCGCGAGCGCGGTGAGCGCGGCGTCGTCGGCGGGTGGTGGTCCGTACAGGAGGTCGGCGACCTCGCGGGCGGGACGGCCGGTCGCGCGCACGACGGCGTCGGTCACGGCGGTGGCGTCGGCCGACCGCGGCAGCCCCACGCGACGCGCGAGGCGGTCGGCCGTGGCGGCGCGCAGGCCGGCCGCCGCGTGGCCGCGCGAGCGCGAGCGCCGGTAGAGGCGGCCGCGGCCGCGTGTCGTCTCCGCGGCGCGCACCACGACCGGCAGGTTCTCGGGCACGAGGCGCCCGAGGCGGCGCGAGCGCCACAGGACGGCCACGAGCGCGACGAGCAGCGCCCACAGGCCCACGGCTCCGGCCCACGGCGGGAGGATCGCGCCGCCGGGCGCGGCCTGGTCGGGCGCGCTCGTCACGTCCATCGGGTCCTGGACGAGCCAGACCAGCCGTTCGTGCGCGCCCAGGAGGTGCAGAGCGAGCGCGGCGTTGCCGTCCTCGAGCACCGCGCCGTTGGTCAGGAAGGCGGGGTCGTCGACGGCGGTCACCGTGCGCACGCGGGTGCCGGACGAGGTCGGCACGTCGTGGCGTACCTGGCCGAGCACGGCGTTGCCGGCGTCGTCGGCCCAGCACAGCGTGGCGTCGCCGCCGGACGAGGTGATGCCGGGGGTCAGGCGTGACGTCCCGGCCGCCGTCGCGACCGGCAGCTCGCAGCCCGGCTCGACCGGGTCTGCCGGGTCGGCGAGCTGGGGCGTGCGCTCGAGCACGCCGTCGGTCGCCCGCTCGAGGAGGAGGCCGTCGGCGCCGGCGAGCACGACGTCGGCCTCGGTGCCCGCGAGCGCCTCGGCCTGCTCGTCGAGCAGGTAGGGGGCGGGCACGACGAGCAGCGTCGTGCCCGGGCCCGCGGCGCGCAGCGCGTCGGCGACCCGGGTCACGTGCTCCACCTCGACGCCCTGGTCGGCGAGCACCTCGGCCACCGCCCGCCCGCCGTTGTCGCGCGGGTTGTCGGGCGAGTACGGGACGGCCGAGGTCAGCGGCCGGGACACCGAGAGCAGCAGGACGACGACGAGCAGCGCGGAGACCACCAGGACGGTCCACCGCGCGGAGCGCCAGCGGCGGGCCGCGCGGGAGCGCAGCGTGGTGCCGTCGCCGACCGTGGCGCCGTCGGCCGGTGCGGTGGTGTAGACGTCGGTGGTCACGAGACCCCCGCCAGCGGGTCGGCCGCGCGGCCGGCGTCGCCGTCCTCGGCCGTTGGCCGCTCGGCACCGGCGCGCTGGTCGAGCGCGCGCAGGAACGCGTCGTCGTCGGCGCCTGCGGGGAGCGTGCCGTAGCAGACGTCGTCGAACAGG
>JAPSLQ010000149.1 GCA_031180595.1 Isoptericola sp.
CGTTCCAGAACCCGACGGCGATGCCCGCCGCGTACGCGGCACCGAGCGCCGTGGTCTCCGCGACCTTGGGCCGGATGACGTCGACGCCGAGCTGGTCGGCCTGGAACTGCATGAGCAGCTCGTTGGCGACCATGCCGCCGTCGACCTTGAGCTCGGTGAGGTCGACGCCGGAGTCCGCGTTCATCGCGTCCATGACCTCACGGGTCTGGTACGCCGTGGCCTCGAGCGCCGCCCGGGCGATGTGGTTGCGGTTGACGTACCGGGTCAGACCGACGAGCGCGCCGCGGGCGTCGGGCCGCCAGTACGGCGCGAACAGGCCGGAGAACGCGGGGACGAAGTACGCGCCGCCGTTGTCCTCGACCTTGCCGGCGAGCCACTCGACGTCGGGCGAGTCGGCGAACAGCCCGAGGTTGTCCCGCAGCCACTGGACGAGCGAGCCGGTGACGGCGATCGACCCCTCGAGCGCGTAGATCTGCGGTGCGTCGCCGATCTTGTAGCAGACCGTGGTCAGCAGGCCGTTCTTCGACGGGATCTTCTCCGTGCCCGTGTTGAGCAGCATGAAGTTGCCCGTGCCGTAGGTGTTCTTCGCGGTGCCGACCTCGAAGCACGCCTGGCCGAACGTGGCCGCCTGCTGGTCGCCGAGGATGCCCGCGATCGGCACGCCCGGGACCATGCCGCGCGGGCGGCCCTGGCCGTAGACCTCGGACGAGGAGCGGATCTCCGGGAGCATCGACATCGGGATGCCCATGTCGGCGGCGATGTCCTCGCGCCACGAGAGGGTGTCGAGGTCCATGAGCATGGTGCGCGAGGCGTTGGTGACGTCCGTGACGTGCACGCCGCCCTCGACGCCGCCGGTCATGTTCCACAGCACCCAGGCGTCGGTGTTGCCGAACAGCAGGTCGCCGCGCTCGGCGGCCTCGCGCGCACCGTCGACGTTGTCGAGGATCCACTTGACCTTGGGCCCGGAGAAGTAGGTCGCGAGCGGCAGGCCGACGACGGACTTGTACTTGTCCGAGCCCACGTCGCCGCCCAGCTCGTCGACGATCGCCTGCGTGCGCGTGTCCTGCCACACGATCGCGTTGTAGACGGGCTTGCCGGTCGTCTTGTCCCAGACGACCGTCGTCTCGCGCTGGTTCGTGATGCCGATCGCGGCGAGGTCGCTGTGGTTGATGTTGGCGCGGGTGAGGGCGATGCCGACCGCCTCGCGCACGTTGTTCCAGATCTGGTCGGGGTTGTGCTCGACCCACCCCGCGCGCGGGAAGATCTGGTCGTGCTCGAGCTGCCCGGTCGAGACGATGCGGCCGGAGTGGTCGAAGACGATGGCACGCGAGCTCGTCGTGCCCTGGTCGATGGCGAGGACGTAGTCAGCCATGGTGCGATTCCTTCACGTCGTTGTGTGTCGTTCCGGTCGGGGTGTCCACGCCGGTCAGCCGATCGCCACGGCGGCGGAGACCAGGCCGCCCAGGACGCCGCCGACGAGAGGGCCGGCGACGGGAACCCAGGAGTAGCCCCAGTCGCTCGCGCCCTTGTCCTTGATCGGCAGGACGGCGTGGGCGATGCGCGGGCCGAGGTCACGAGCCGGGTTGATGGCGTACCCCGTGGGGCCGCCGAGGCTCGCGCCGATGCCGGTCACCAGGAGGGCCGCGGCCAGCGGGCCGAGGTCGCCGGGCCAGTTCGCGAACGACAGCACGACGAACACGAGCACGAACGTGCCGATGACCTCGGTGACGAAGTTCCAGGAGTAGGAGCGCACCTCCGGCCCGGTGGAGAAGACGGCGAGCTTGATCGCGCCCGGTGCCTCCTGGTCGAAGTGCCGCTTGTAGGCCAGGTAGGCGAGCACGGCACCGAGGAAGGCGCCGACGAACTGGCCGGCGATGTAGACGACGGCGTTGCCCGCCGTGGCGGAGACGCCTTCGGCGAACTCGTCGGCCCCGCTCGCCCAGATGCCGAGCGTGACGGCGGGGTTGATGTGGCCGCCGCTCCTGATCGCGACGAAGACGCCGGCGAACACCGCCAGGCCCCATCCGAAGTTGATCAGCAGCCAGCCGCCGCTGAACCCCTTCGTCTTGGGCAGGATCACGTTCGCCACGACGCCGCAACCGAGCAGCAGGAGAATCATCGTGCCCAGCATCTCGCTGACGAAGATCTGGCCTGTTGACATTGCTGTCTCGCTTTCTCGAATGACTTCCTTGTCAGGTCGCCGGCGCGCCGTCGTCGTGGACGGGGCGCCGTCGTTCGGGGGGACCGCTCAGGTCCGGAGCGGGCGCAGCGCCGCGACGTCCGCGGCGCGCCGTCGCGCCGCCTCGGCGGCGGCGTCGTCGGCCTCGCGCGCGGCGGCCTGCTCGGCCTCGACGCGCGCGGTGTAGGACGCGATCTCCGCGTCGCGCGCGGCGTCGTCCCAGCCCAGCAGGGGTGCGACGACGTCGGCGATCTCGGGGAGCGCGGCGACGCCGCTGTCGGGCACCTCGTAGATCAGCCGCGTGCGGTGCAGCAGCAGGTCCTCGAGGTGCAGCGCGCCCTCGTGGCTGACGCCGTAGTGCACCTCGGCGCGCAGGTACGCGGGGGCGTGCTCGAGCGGTCGGGCGAGGGACGGGTCGGCCTCGCACAGCTCGACGACCTCGCGCAGGTTGGAGCCGTACCGGTGGAGCAGGTGGTCGACCATGGCGGGGGTCCAGCGGTAGCGCTGGGCCCAGGCGCGTGCCTGCCGCTGGACCGCCTGGAGCCCGACCGCGCCGAGCAGCGGGATGCGGTGCGTGATCGACGGGAGCGCGGAGGCGCGGGACCCGATCGCGAAGTCGACCGCGTCCTTGGCCATGACCCGGTACGTCGTCAGCTTGCCGCCGGCGATGACGGTCAGCCCGGGCGCGGGGGAGGCCACGGTGTGCTCGCGGGACACCTTCGCGGACGAGGTGCCCTCCTTGGTCCCGGGCTGGAGCAGCGGCCGCAGGCCGGCGTACGTGCCGATGACGTCGTCGTGGGACAGCGGGTGCGCCAGGACGGCGTTGGCGTGGTCGAGCACGTAGTCGATGTCGGCGGCCGTGGCCACCGGGTGCACGGGGTCGAGGTCCCACGGGGTGTCGGTCGTGCCGATGACCCAGTAGCGCGACCACGGGATGATGAACAGCACCGACTTCTCGGTCTGCAGGATCAGCCCCACCTTGCCCTTGATCCGCTCGCGGGGCACCACGACGTGGATGCCCTTCGACGCGAGGACGCGCAGGCCGCCCTGGTCGCCCGCGAGCGCCTCGGTGTCCTCGGTCCACACGCCCGTCGCGTTGACCACGTGGCGTGCGCGGACGGTGATCTCCCGGCCGGTCTCCAGGTCGACCACGACCGCGCCGTTGACCGCGCCCGTCGCGCTCTTGGTGAGCTCGACGACCTGGGTGCGGGCGGCGGCGTGCGCGCCGTAGCTCGCGGCGGTGCGGATGAGCGTGGTGACCAGGCGTGCGTCGTCCACGGACGCGTCCCAGTACTGGACGGCGCCGATCGCGGCGTCGTGCGCGAGGTCGGGGAACTTGCGGGCGATCTGGCGGCGCGTGAGGTGCCGGTGGATCGGCATGGCGCGCCGGCCCGGTGCGATGGCCGCGAGCGTGTCGTACAGCGCGATGCCGGCGCCCACGTAGGCGCGCTCCCACACGCGGTGCTCGAGCGGGTAGAGGAAGGGGACGGGGCGTACGAGGTGGGGTGCGAGGTCCTTGAGGAGCAGGTCGCGCTCGGTGAGGGCCTCGTGCACCAGGTGGAAGTCGAGCATCTGCAGGTACCGCAGCCCGCCGTGCACGAGCTTGCTCGAGCGGCTCGAGGTCCCGGACGCCCAGTCCTGCGCCTCGACGACGGCGGTGGACAGGCCGCGGGTCACCGCGTCGAGGGCGATGCCGGCCCCGGTGACGCCGCCGCCCACGACGAGCACGTCGAGCTCGCTCGCCGCCTCCCGCGACGCCTCGAGGGCCGCCAGTGCCTGCTCCCGTGACTCCGCGGTGAGTCGTGTGGACGCCATCGTTCATCCCCTCCGGTCGACGACGGTCCAACGTCAGCATCGCGGGCACGTTCGCGCAAGCGGTGTGCACGAACGTGCAACCGTGCCAGAGTGAGCCCATGACGACCGACCGGGAGCGGGACGTGCTCATGGCCGCGACCATGTACTACCTGCAGGACATGAAGATGGAGACCATCGCGCGGCACCTGCGCACCTCGCGCTCGACGGTCTCGCGCCTGATCAAGCACGCGCGCCAGACGGGCGTCGTGGAGATCACGCTGCGTCCCGCGCACTCGCGCGCCCCGGGGTTGGGCAAGGAGATCGCCGCCGCGTACGGCATCGACGCCTACGTGGTCCCCGTGCCGGACTCCGCCGGGGACGAGGCACGCCTGGAGCAGGTGGCGATCGCGACCGCCCGCCTCCTGGCCCGGTGGTTCGACTCCGGCATGGTGCTCGGCATCGCGTGGGGCACCACGCTCGCCGCGATCGCCCACCACCTGCACCACAAGGCGACCCGGGGTGCCGCCGTCGTGCAGCTCAACGGCGCGGCGAACACGCGCACCTCGGGCGTCGGCTACGCCGGCGAGATCATCGCCTCGTTCGGCGAGGCGTTCGACGCGCAGGTGCACCACTTCTCCGTCCCGGCGTTCTTCGACTACGCCCAGACGAAGGCGGCCATGTGGCGCGAGCGGTCGGTGCGCCGCGTGCTCGACGTGCAGGCCCAGGCCGACATCGCGCTCTTCTCGGTCGGGGCGGTCTCGGGCGGCGTGCCGTCGCACGTCTACGCCGCGGGCTACCTCGACCCCGAGGATGTCGCGCTGCTCGACGCCGCGGGCGTGGTCGGGGACGTGTGCACGGTGTTCCTGCGCGCGGACGGCACGTACCGCGACATCCCGATCAACGCCCGGGCCTCGGGGCCCACGCCGCACCAGCTGCGCCGCATCCCGCGCCGGCTGTGCGCCGTCGCGGGCGACAACAAGGTCGCGCCGCTGCGCGCGGCGCTCGCGGCCGGCGTCGTGACGGACCTGGTGCTCGACGAGCTCACCGCGGTGCGGCTCGTCGAGGGCGCGTGACGCGCACGTGACCACCTCGCGGCACGTGCCGCGAGCCCAGGGGCGCGCCGTCGTACAGTGACGCGCGTGACTCGCGCCGCGTCGTTCACCGTCCGCCCCGCGCTGCCCGCGGACGTGCGCGCGGTCCGCGCGCTCGTCGAGCCGTACGCGCAGCAGCGGATCCTGCTCGCCAAGGAGATGGTCGGCTACTACGAGGCCGTGCAGGAGTTCCTCGTCGCGCAGGAGGACGTGCCCGACGACGCCGCCCCGGGCGCGGTGGTCGGCTGCGGCGCGCTGCACGTCATGTGGGACGACCTGGCCGAGATCCGCACGCTCGCGGTCGACCCGGCCTGGCGGGGGCGCGGCGTGGGGCACGAGCTCGTGGTGGCGCTGGTCGAGCGCGCGAGGGCCCTGGGCCTGCGCCGCGTCTTCTGCCTGACGTTCGAGGTCGAGTTCTTCGCCGCGCACGGGTTCCGCGAGATCGACGGCACGCCCGTCACGGCCGAGGTCTACGCCGAGCTGCTGCGCTCGCACGACGACGGCGTCGCCGAGTTCCTCGACCTGGCGCGCGTGAAGCCCAACACCCTGGGCAACTCGCGCATGCTGCTCGAGCTCTGACCCCGCGGCTCAGGCGGCGGGCAGGGTGTACCGGCCGTCCGGGTCCTGCTCGACCAGCCCGTCCTCGACGAGCCCGGCCAGGCACCGCTCGACCTGGCCCGGGTCCTTCCCGACGTCGGCGAGCAGGTCCCGGTGCACGGGGCCGGTCGCGCCGCGCAGCACGGCCATGACCCGGCCGCGCACCTGGCGGTCCGTCCCGTGCCAGGCCTGCACGCGCCGCCGGTCGGCGTGCTGGTCGGGCGGGTGCCCGGCGCGGTGCCAGGTGCACAGGTCGCGCACGGGGCACGCGGCGCACCGCGGGCCGCGCGCGGTGCACACGACGGCGCCGAGCTCCATCGAGGCCGCGGCCCAGCGCGCCGCCGTCGGGTCGTCCGGCGGGGCGACGGCCTCGGCGAGGGTGCGCTCGGCGACCGTGTACGACGGCGCGGGCAGCGCGGCGCCGGTCACCGCGCGCGCGAGCACGCGCCGCACGTTGGTGTCGACGACGACGGCGCGCCGCCCGAACGCGAACGCGCGCACCGCGGCGGCCGTGTACTCGCCGACGCCCGGCAGCGCCCGAAGCGCCGCCTCGTCGTCGGGCACCTCTCCGCCGTGCCGCTCGACGATCGTCCGGGCGCACTCGGCCAGCCGCAGCGCGCGACGCGGGTAGCCGAGGCGGTCCCAGGCCCGCAGCACGTCCGCGGTCGAGGCGGCCGCGAGCTCGGCAGGGGTGGGCCAGCGGGACATCCACGTCCGCCAGACCGGCTCGACCCGCACGACCGGCGTCTGCTGGAGCATGACCTCGCTCACCAGCACGCCCCACGGGGTGCGGTCGGGGCTGCGCCAGGGCAGGTCGCGCGCGACGTCGTCGTACCAGGTCGTCACGCGGTCCACGAGGACGCCGTGGTCGGAGGGCACGAGCGACCATTCTGGCCCACGACGCCTCCCGTGGCGAGCCACCGGAGCGGTGTCCCGCCCGCGCCTGCGATCATGTGCGGCGCGGCTCCGGACGCGCGACGTGCCTGCGTCGTACCGTGGCGCCGACCGTACCGGGACACGTGCCGGCGGAAGGTCTGGAGGAAAGGGAGAGCGCGTGGCATCTGCGGACGACCGTCGACGGGGCGGCGGGACCTCGCGCGGCCGCTCGGCGGCCCGCCAGCCCGGCTCCGGCACGGGGACCCCGCGCACGCCGTCCGCCAGGAAGGCGACAC
>JAPSLQ010000150.1 GCA_031180595.1 Isoptericola sp.
GCGACCGGTTCGAGAACCGGCTGATCGCGGTCCTGCGCCCGGTCGTGATCGCGCTGCTGCTGATCGGCGCGCTGCTGCCCTTCTACTACATGGTGCTGCTGAGCTTCCGGTCGCTCGACTCGCTGCTGCAGGACCCGGGCGCGCTGTGGATCTCCGTCGACGAGCTCGACCCCACGACGTACCTCGACGTGCTCGCCCCGGTCTCCGAGGGCGGGCAGGGCTTCTCGTCGTTCATGCGCAACTCGCTGCTCGTCGCGCTCGGCACCGTCGGGCTGTCGCTGCTCGTCGCGATCCCGGGCTCGTACGCCGTCAGCCGGCTCGCCTTCTTCGGCCGTCGCCAGGTCTCGGGGCTCTTCCTCGCGGTCTACTTCTTCCCGAGCATCCTCCTCGCCGTCCCGCTGTTCGTGTTCTTCACCCAGCTCGGGCTGCGCGGCTCGCTCGTGGGGCTGCTCGTCGTCTACGTGTCGCAGGTCGTGGCGGTGTCGATCTACACGCTGCGCAACTACTTCGCGACGATCCCGGTCTCGCTCGAGGAGGCTGCGGCGATCGACGGCGCGACCCGGCTGCAGACGATGCGCAAGATCAGCCTCCCGCTCGCGATGCCCGCCATCGTGTCCAACGGGCTGTTCATCTTCATGATCGCGTGGAACGAGTTCCTGTTCGCGCTGCTGTTCCTCGTCGAGCGCCGCGAGGCGTGGACCGTCTCGCTCGGCCTGTCGCAGCTCTCGGGCAGCATCGAGGTCCCGACCACCGTGCTCATGGCGGGCTCGGTCATCCTCACGCTGCCGATCATCGTGCTGTTCTTCGCCTCGGAGCGGCTGCTCGTCGGCGGGCTCACCGCCGGCGCCGAGAAGGGCTGAGCCCGGGCCTCCGCCTCCACCACCGCCCGTCACCACCGTCCCACCATCGCCACCGCCTGCCGTCAGGAAGGAGGGCGCGTCCTCGTGCCCCACATCGTGCAGTTCACCGGCCCCGGAAAGGTCGAGCTCGTCGCGACGGACCCCGCACCGCTCGAGCCCGGCACCGTCCGCGTCGCCACGTGGTACTCCGGGATCTCTGCGGGGACCGAGCTCACCGCCTACCGGGGCACGAACCCCTACCTCACGTCCTCCTGGGACCCCGGGCGCCGACTGTTCGTGCCCGGCGAGCCGAGCTTCGGCTACCCCGTGCAGGGCTGGGGCTACTCGGAGGTCGGCCAGGTCGTCGAGGTCGCCGACGACGTGAGCGCGCCGCGGGTCGGTGACGTCGTGCACGGCATCTGGGGGCATCGCAGCGACGCCGTCGTGCCGGCCGCGGCGCTCGACGGGCGCGTCCTGCCCGGCGGCGTCGACCCCGTCCTCGGGACGTTCGCCCGGGTGGGCTCCATCGCGCTCAACGCGGTGCTCGCCGCGGACGTGCGCCTCGGCGAGCAGGTCGCGATCTTCGGGCAGGGCGTCATCGGCCTGCTCGCCACCCGGCTCGCGACCCTGTCGGGCGCGCGCGTCGTGGCGGTCGACGCCCAGCCCGCCCGGCTCGCGGTCGCACGCGCGTTCGGCGCCGACGCCGTCGTCGACGCCACGGCGCCCGGCGGTGCCGGCGTGCGCGTGCGCGAGCTCACCGGCGGCGGCGCGGACAGCGCGATCGAGCTGTCCGGCGTCGACCGCGCGCTGCACGAGGCGGTGCGGTCCGTCACGGTCGAGGGACTCGTCGCCGCCGCGGGCTTCTACCAGGGCGGTGCTCCGGGGCTGCGGCTGGGCGAGGAGTTCCACCACAACCGCGTCCGCGTCGTGGCGAGCCAGATCTCCGGCGTGCCGGTGGGGCTCGGCGGGCGGTGGGACCAGGCCCGGCTGGTGCGCACGGTCATGGCCCAGATCGCCTCGGGCGCCGTCGACGCCGGTGCCCTCGTCACCGACGTCGTCGACGCGGCGGACGTCGCCGACGTGTTCGAGCGCCTCGACCGGGGCGACCCCGGCATGCTCCAGGCCGTCCTTCGGTTCGACGCGGCGCCGGAGGCCCGCCCATGAGCACCCGACCCGGTGTGCCCGACTACCGACCCCGGTTCCCGGCCGACCGTCCCGCGGTCGGGCTGATCGGCGCCGGCGCCATCGCACGGACCGCGCACCTGCCCGCGTACGCGGCATGGGGCGTGCCGGTCGTCGCGGTCGCCTCCCGCACGCCGGCCCACGCCCGCTCGCTCGCCGCCGACTTCGGCATAGAGACGGTGCACGAGTCCGTCGACGCGCTCCTGGCGGACCCGCGCGTGGACGTCGTCGACGTCGCGACCGGCCCCGACGCCCGGCTCGGTCTCGTCGAGGCCGCCGTCGCCGCGGGCAAGCACGTCCTGGCGCAGAAGCCGCTCCTCACGGACCCGGCCGAGCTGCCGCGCCTGCGCACGGTGCTCGCCGCCGCGCGTGCCCGGGGCGTCCGGGTGGCCGTGAACCAGAACGCGCGCTGGGCGCCCGCCTGGCGCCTGGCGACGCTCCTCGTCCGCGACGGCGCCGTCGGGGACGTCGTCGGCGTGACGCACCTGCACGACAAGCCGCTGCCGCCGCTCGCCGGGACCCCGTTCGACGACGTGCCGCACATGCTGCTCACCGACTACCTCGTGCACTGGATCGACATCACGCGCTGCTGGCTCGAGGGCGGGCGGGTCGACACGGTGAGCGCGCACGACTCGCGCGTCCCCGGCCAGCCCGACGACGCGCGCAACCCCTGGCACGCGACCCTCCACCTCGGGCTCGACACGGGGGCGAGCGCGACGCTGCGGGTCGTCGGTGACGCGCGGACCCGCACCGGGGGCTGCCCCTTCTGGATCCACGGCACGCACGGCACGCTCCGGGGCTCCGTGCTCCTCGGCTCCGACACGCTGGTCCTCGAGCGCGGCGACGAGAGCACCCGGTTCGCCCTCGAGGGTCAGTGGTTCACGGACGGCTTCGCGGGCGCCATGGGGGAGCTGCTCACGGCGGTCGCGGAGGACCGCGAGCCGGAGAACGCGGCCGAGCACGTGCTCGCGACGGTGCGGATCGGGCTCGCGGCCGCGGCCTCCGCCGAGGCGGGCGGCACGCCCGTCCGCCCCGAGCGCCTCGAGCTCACCCGTCCCGGCGAGCGGACGGAGGTGCTCGCGTGAGGACGGTCGACGAGGTCCCCGTCGGACCGGACGCACGGGTCTACACCGAGGGGTGGCAGAGCTGGAGCCCCACGACCTGGTACCGCGCGGGCGAGCCCGCGCACCGCCCCGCCGAGGGCTGGCAGCACCTCATGCGGTTCCGTCCCGGCACCGAGCTGCCGGCCGACGGGCTCCAGGGCGAGGGTCTCCTCGTCGTCGACCCCGGTGACGGGACGCCCGCGCGCGCCTACGGCACCCTCGACCCCTCGAGCGAGGTCCCGTCCGTCCGGGCGGCCTGGCGCGACGGCCGCGTCGTCGTCAGCGCGTCCGCCGAGGTGACCACGTGGACGACGGACGCACCGGGCCCGGCCGTCGGCCCCGCCGCGGGTTCCGCCGGGCGCGCCGCGCTCGCCGCCTTCGGTGACCGTCTCGGCGCCGCCGCGGGCGCGCGCACCGCAGCCACCGTCCCGCGCGTCTGGTGCACCTGGTACCGCTACTTCGAGGAGGTCACCGCGGGTGACGTCCTCGAGAACCTCGCGGCGATCGAGCGGCACGAGCTGCCCGTCGACGTCGTGCAGGTCGACGACGGCTGGAGCCTGGGCACCGGGTCGTGGACCGCGCCGAACCCTCGGTTCGGCTCGCTGCCCGACGTCGTCGCCGCGATCCGGGACAGCGGCCGGCGCGCGGGCATCTGGCTCGCGCCGTTCTGCGTCGGGTCGCGTTCCGAGGTCGCGCAGCGCCACCCGGAGTGGCTCGTCGGCCCGGCGGGGCACAACTGGGGCGACGACCTCGTGGGGCTCGACGTCACGCACCCCGGCGTGCGCGGCTACCTCACCGAGGTCCTCGCGGGTCTGCGCGAGCTCGGCGTCGACTACGCGAAGCTCGACTTCCTCTACGCCGGCGCGGTGCCGGGCCGGCGGCACGACCGGGACGCGACGCCGGTCTCCGCGTACCGCTCGGGGCTCGCCCTGGTCCGCGAGGTCCTCGGCGAGGACGCGTACCTGCTCGGCTGCGGCGCCCCGATCCTGCCGAGCGTCGGGCTCGTCGACGCGATGCGCGTCTCGCCCGACACGTTCCACGAGGGCGGCGAGGACGGGTCGCAGGGCCTGCGGGGCCGGATGTCGCTCGAGGCCCGCACGTGGCAGCACGGGCGGCTCTGGACGACCGACCCCGACTGCCTCGTCGCCCGGCCCCAGTTCGCGCTGCGCGACGAGTGGGCCGAGACGGTGCTCGCCGCGCCCGGGCTGCGCGGGTTCTCCGACCGCGTCGCGGAGCTCGACGAGCGCGGGATGGACCACGTGCGGCGGTTGCTGGAAGGGGTGGGCTCATGACCCGGATCGACACCGAGGCGCTGCGCGAGCGGCTCGCGCCGCTCGTCGCGGACCTCTACCCGGGCCGGGCCGACGACGTCGTCGCCGGCCTCCTGGACCTCGCCGCACGGTGGGCGCCGCGGCTGCACTCGCTCGAGCACGAACGGCCCGACGAGGGCACCGCGTACCTCATCACGTACGGCGACGCCTTCCGGCGCGCGGGCGAGACGCCGCTGCACACGCTCGCGGCGGTGCTGCGCGAGCACGTGCGCGACGCGGTGACGGACGTGCACCTGCTGCCCATCTACCCCTGGACCTCCGACGACGGCTTCGGCGTCGTCGACCACCGGCAGGTCAACCCCGAGCTGGGCTCGTGGGCGGACGTGGCCGACCTCCGAGCCGACCACGCGCTCGCGCTGGACTTCGTCGCGAACCACGTGTCGAGCTCGAGCGCGTGGTTCCGGGCCTGGCTCGCGCGCGACCCCCGGTACGCGGGCTACTTCCTCGAGCCCGGCCCGGACTTCGACACCTCCCGCGTCGTGCGGCCGCGCGTCAGCCCGCTCGTGCACGAGTACGCCCGACCCGACGGGACGGTCGCGCGGGCGTGGACGACGTTCGGCGCCGACCAGGTGGACGTCGACCCCAGCACACCCGCCGTGCTGCTCGATCTCACGGACGTGCTGCTCGGGTATCTCGCGCGCGGAGCGACGACCGTGCGCCTGGACGCGATCGGATTCCTGTGGAAGCAGTCGGGCACGACCTGCATCCACCTCCCGCAGACGCACACCGTCGTCCGTCTCTGGCGGGTGCTGGTCGACACCCTGGCCCCCGGGACGCTGCTGCTGACCGAGACGAACGTGCCGCACGCCGACAACATCACCTACTTCGGCGACGGGTCCGACGAGGCGAACATGGTCTACCAGTTCGCGCTGCCGCCCCTCGTCCTGCACGCCTTCGTCACCGGCCGCGCGACCGTGCTCGCGCGGTGGGCCGCGGGCATCGGCCCCGTGAGCCCGACGGCGACGTGGTTCAACTTCCTCGCGAGCCACGACGGCATCGGCATCCGCCCGACCGAGGGCCTGCTCACGGACGAGGACCGCGCGCTGCTCGTCGAGCGCACCCTCGCCCGCGGAGGTCGCGTCTCCATGGCGACGCGACCGGACGGCTCCGAGTCCGTGTACGAGCTGAACACCAACTACCTCGACGCCCTCGTCGACCCCGCCGACCCCGACCCGGACGCCGCCGCCGTGACGCACGGCCTCGCCGCGCACGCCATCCTGCTGTCCATGGTCGGGGTGCCGGCGATCTACTACCACTCGCTGCTCGGCTCCGGGCAGGACCGGGCGGGCATGGAGGCCAGCGGCATCCCGCGACGCATCAACCGCGAGACGCTCGACGCCGACCGGCTCGCCGCGGAGCTGCGCACGTCGGCACGGCGGTCCGGCATGCTCGAGGGGTTGCGCCACCTGCTCGCCGTGCGGCGGACCCTGCCCGGGTTCTCGCCGTTCGCCGCGCAGGAGGTCGAGCAGCTCGACGAGCGTGCCCTCGTCCTGCGGCGCGCGGCCGGCACCCCGGACGAGGTGGTGGCGGCGGTCAACGTCAGCGGCGAGCCGGTGCACCTGCCGGCGCTCGGCGGGACGGACGTCCTCACCGGCACCCGCCACGACGACGGGCTGCGCCTGGCGCCGCACGGGTACGCGTGGCTCGTGCGGTAGACCCGCGTGTCGGTGGTCACACCTAGGGTCGCACCATGGACATCATCCTGGTTCCCGGGTTCTGGCTGAACGCGTCCGCGTGGGACGCCGTCACCCCGCCGCTGGTAGCAGCCGGCCACACCGTCCACCCCCTCACGCTGCCGGGGATGGGTTCCGCCGACGCTGACCGCTCCGGCATCACGCTCGAGGACCACGTCGCGGCCGTCGTCGACGCGGTCGACGCCCTCGGACCCGACGCGACCGTGGTGCTCGTGGGCCACTCGGGCGGCGGCGCGCTCATCCACGCGGCGGCCGACCGCCGTCCGGGCCGCATCGCGCGCAACGTCTACGTCGACAGCCTCCCGCTCGGGGACGGCGGGGTCGTCAACGACGAGCTCCCCGTCGTGGACGGCGAGATCCCGCTGCCCGACTGGTCCGTCTTCGACGACGCCGACCTGGTCGACCTGGACGAGGAGCTGCGCGGCCGGCTCCGCGCCATGGCGGTCCCGACGCCGGCCCGGGTCGCCTCCGACCCGGTCCGCCTCACCGACGAGCGACGCTACGACGTGCCGAGCACGATCATCGCGTGCGAGATGTTCGAGGGCTTCGAGAGCCCGACGCAGATGTACCGGCACTTCATCGACCAGGACCACCCCTACACGCGCGAGCTGTCGCGGCTGCGCGACT
>JAPSLQ010000151.1 GCA_031180595.1 Isoptericola sp.
GCGCCCGCCGGGTGGCGGTCGACCAGGTGCGGGTCCCGCACGGATTCGTAGATGCGGGCGAAGCCTTCCGCACCCCGTCCCGCATCGCGCTGGCGTGCGATGAGCGACTGCACCATGGCGAGCGGCTCGGCGCCCACGCCGGCGTCGGCAGCCGCCTCGAGCATCTTCGACAGGTCGGAGAAGTCGAGGCTCTGCTGGCCCGCGACCGTGTAGTCACCCCCGTCGATCACACGGCCGTAGCCGGCGAGCTCCCCCGTCATCGCCGACAGCCAGGCCGCCGCACGTTCGGCGAACGCCGTCGCGCCGACCCCAGCGGTGGCGACCAGCGCAGCACCCTGCATGTACCCCGCGAACATCACGTACATGGCGGACAGCAGCGCGATGTCGTACAGCGACGCCAGCCCGGCATCCGCTCCGAGATAGCTGCTGGTCCCCCACCGGTCGAAGACGCTGCGGTACCTCTCGAACGCGCTCTGGTCGCCGCTGTACAGGATCTCCGAGCCGGGGCCGCCGATCATCGCCGGGACGGCCATGATGCCGCCGTCGATCGCGACGACGCCGGCCGCTCGGGCCCAACGACCGAGCTCGCGCGCCTGCTCGGGCGACGTGGTCGTGAGGTTGACGAGGACCCGGCCGCGCAGGCGACCGACGAGCGGGTCGAGCGTCTCGTGCACCGAGGCCTGGTCGAAGAGGCAGACGATGACGAGCTCGGACGCGTCGATCGCGGCTCCTGCGCTCGGCGCCTCGATGGCACCGGTGGCGACCAGCTCGTCGGCCCGGTCCGGCGTCCGGTTCCAGACCGTGACGGTCAGGCCCTGCCCGAGCAGGGCGGTCGCCAGTGCCCGCCCCATCTCGCCGAGGCCGAGGATGCTGACGGTGACAGGTGCGTTCATGTGAGGGACCCTCTCGTTCGGAGCCGCGCCGTCTGCGCGTCGCGTGCGATTCCAGTGTTGTTCTGCGTTGTCGATGCTCTCCGGGACACTGCTGGGCTGACAAGTACCGACTCTCGAGTGCAATACTTACCAACTGGTAAGCATGGAAGGAGTCACGATGTCCTCACCACCTCGAAGCGGCCCGTACATCTGCGGGATCGACGCCGCCATGGACGTCGTCTCGGGCAAGTGGAAGTCACTGATCCTGTGGGAGCTCGACGGCGGGACGCGGCGCTTCGGTGAGCTGCGTCGCGGGCTACCCGGAGTCAGCGAGAAGATGTTGATCCAGCACCTGCGCGAGCTCGAGCAGGACGGCCTCGTCCATCGCGAGGTCTATCGCGAGGTGCCGCCACGGGTCGAGTACTCCCTCACCGGGCTGGGCCGCGAGCTGAACGCGGCGCTCGAACCGCTTGCCGAGTGGGGGCGACGTCGCATCGAGCGGATCGGTGCCGAACGCGTCGAGCTGTCGCAGGCCGGCTGAGCGCGGAGCCGCAACCGGCTAGCAGTCCTGTGTTCGAGAATCTTCCGGTGCGCAGAGGACCACGATGAACGGCAGGTGCAGATCTTCGGTGTCCCCGGCCGAGGTCCGGTAGGAGACGTCGAAGCCCTCCGCGGTGCCGGTGCCGACGGACGTCCGTTCGAGCTCCACGGCGAGCTCGCCGGGCGTTCCGCACGGTGCCTCGAGAGTGTGTGCCGTGCTGTCGAAGCCGGCAGCCGAGAGATCGACGAAGTCCATCCCGAATCCGTCGGCGAGGTCTGCATCGACACCGAATGCGTTGACAACGATGCCGGAACCCGCGTGAACCGAGACTGCCGTGACCTCGACCGCACCGCTACCGATCGAGCAGACGGGCAGAGCGCCGAACGTCACCGGTTCGGTCCGCGGCACGTCCGGGATCGTCGCCCCGAAGGTCGTCACGCCATCCGGAAGCGACATCCGCGCGACAGCACCTGAACCACGCTCGCTCACCGAGCACGCGGCCAGCAAGGCGCTCATGACAACCACTGCCGGCTTCCCGGCAGTCGCCCTCAGCCCGGCAGTCGCCCTCGACGAAGTGCCCGCTCCCCTGCCCATGTCGCACCCTTCGACTGCGGCGCCTCCCTGCAAGGCGATCCCGCACACCGTACGGTTTCTCGAAACGCGTCACGCAGAGGCTCGCCCGGGTGAAGAGCGCCCCTCGGCTCGGCGCTGGTCACGCCCGAGTGTCTGCGCAGCGACGCCGCCCGCTTCCCCGGACGGGGAAGCGGGCGGCGTCGTGAGACCTCGTCATGTCTCTCCGGGGAGACGCTCGAGCCTCAGCTGATCTTGCGGCGGTAGACGGCGATCGCGAAGGCGTAGGCGACGGCGAGGATTCCCACGAGCCAGGCCAGCGAGACCCAGATGACGCCGCCGACGGGCTCCTGGGCGAACAGGGCTCGGACGGTGTCCACGATGGCTGTCACGGGCTGGTGCTCCGCGAACCAGGCGACGGGGCCGGGCATCGAGTCGGTCGGGACGAACGCCGAGCTGATGAACGGCAAGAAGATCAGCGGGTAGCTGAACGCGCTCGCGCCGTCGACCGTCTTCGCCGAGAGCCCCGCCACCACGGCGAGCCAGGTCAGGGCCAGGGTGAAGAGGGACAGGATGCCTGCGACCGCGAGCCACCCGGCGACGGATGCGCCCGTGCGGAACCCCATGACCAGCGCGACGCCGATCACGACGGCGACCGAGGTCAGGTTCGCGGCCAGGGAGGTGAGCACGTGTGCCCAGAGGACGCTCGACCTTGCGATCGGCATGGACTGGAAACGTTCGAAGATGCCGCCCCGCATGTCGAGGAACAGGCGGTACGCGGTGTACGCGACGCCGGACGCGATCGTGATGAGCAGGATCCCGGGGAGCATGTAGTTGACGTACGACTCGTCGGAGCCGGTGTTGATCGCGCCACCGAGCACGTAGACGAACAGCAGCATGAGAGCGACGGGCGTGACCGCCGTGGTGATGATCGTGTCGGGGCTGCGGAGGATGTGACGCAGCGAGCGGCCGGTGAGGGCGCCGGTGTCGGCGAGGGTGCGGGCGGTCATCGGGATTCCTTGTCTGCCAGGGCGCTGACGTCGCTCCGGCCGTCGGCGGTGTCGTTCGCGCGGGCGTCGCCGACGAGGGAGAGGAAGACGTCTTCGAGGGAGGGCTGCTTCTCGACGTACTCGACCTTGGCCGGGGGCAGGAGCTGCTTGAGCTCGGCAAGCGTGCCGTTCTGGATGATCGTGCCCTCGTGCAGGATCGCGATGCGGTCGGCGAGCTGTTCGGCCTCGTCGAGGTACTGGGTGGTCAGCAGCACCGTCGTCCCGCCCCGGGCGAGCTCCTTGACGGTCTGCCACACCTCGGTCCGAGCCTGGGGGTCCAGCCCGGTGGTGGGTTCGTCGAGGAAGATGATCGACGGATCGCCGATCAGGCTCATCGCGATGTCGAGGCGGCGGCGCATGCCGCCCGAGTAGGTCGCAGCCCTCCGGCTGCCTGCGTCGGTGAGCGAGAAGCGCGCGAGCAGGTCGTCGGCGACCGCACCGGGGTCGTCCAGGTGGCGCAGCCTGGCGACGAGCACAAGATTCTCACGGCCGGTGAGGACCTCGTCGACGGCGGCGAACTGACCGGTCAGGCTGATCGACTCCCGCACGTCGGCAGGGTTGGCGGTGACGTCGAAGCCGTTGACCGTGGCGGTGCCGGCGTCGGCCGTCAGGAGTGTCGACAGGATGCGCACCAGCGTGGTCTTTCCGGCGCCGTTCGAGCCGAGCAGCGCGAAGATGCTCCCTGCCTCCACGTCGAAGTCGACGCCTCGCAGGACCTGCACGTCCTTGAAGGACTTCTTGATGCCCCGCACCCGGACTGCGGGTTCGAGCGGTCGGTCGGTCGTCATCTCGGGGGTTCTCCGTCTCTCGGTCAGATGGGTGTGGCGGCGACGACGCCGCGCGTGGTCGTGCCGGTCAGGGTCGGTGCTGGTCGTGGTCGTGGTGCCGGCGTGGACGTCCGGCGTTCAGAGGCTCCTGGCCGTGATGTCGCCGTGCGACGTGGTGGCGCGGACGTCGAGCTCGGCCACGCCGTCGTTCTTCAGGGCGTTGCTGATGCGGCCGTACCCGGTGCCCGCGTCCAGGGATGCGGAGACCCCGACGGCGGCACCGACCGCCACGTCACCCATCTGGGTGTTCAGCGCGACCACGCCACGCACCGCCTCCGCGATGCGGATGTCGCCCCTCATGGTGGTGACCTCGCCGGGGCCGGTGAGACGTCCGACGGAGACGTCGCCGTCGAGGGCCGCGACGCGGACCTCCGCCGCCTCGTCGAGCTTGATCCGGCCGTACGACTTCTCGACGGTCACGTCGCCGAGCCGGCCGACGCCCCGGAGCCCTGCGCTCCCCCGGACCTCGACGCGGGAGCCGGCGGGCAGCTGGACGGTCACCTCGACGGCCCCGGAGGGGCCGAAGAGCTCGTGCTTCGTCGGCGTCGCCACCCGCAGGATGCCCTCGTGGAACTCGACCGTGGTCCGCTTCGCGGCATCCACGTCGCGCCCCTTCGAGGCGGCCGAGGGCCGGATCTCGACTGTCGTATCGGTTCGCCCGGTGGCGATGAACCGGATCTGGCCCCCCGGGACGTCGACGGCGGCGCGGATCGGGGCGGGGGTGTCGAAGGTGTGCATCATGCTCGCTCCTGCGGTCTCGGTCGTTCTGTGTTTCCGACATCGCAAACGCTACGTAGCGTTCACACACTGGGCAACACCAATATTGCACTACAGGCGCGTTTTGCCAGTTCAAGGTAGATCAATCGTTGCAACCGTGGAGGGAGCAACGCAACGACCGATGGCCTATCTCGTTGCATCGGTGGACGGCGAACGCTACGCTCTGGGCGTCAGGGTGCACAGATCCGAGGAGGAGCGCGATGCCCGGAGGCAGGCTGACCAGGCAGGAGCGCCAGCAGATCGCACTCGGCCTGGCCGACGACGTCCCGTATGCGGAGATCGCGCGGCGCCTCGGACGTCCCACGTCGACGATCACCCGCGAGGTGCTGCGCAACGGCGGCCCGGGCGCCTACCGCGCCGACCTGGCCCAGCACGCCACCGAGCGCCGTGCACGGCGGCGCCGGCAGTCGCCGGCACCCGGCTCGGAGACACGCACCCGGCCCCGCGGCGATGCGGAGGCGGTCCGCGAGTACGAGGAGACCTTCACCGCACTGTTCATGCAGCAGGGTCTCCCCCGGATCGCCGCCGGGGTGCTGACCTGCCTCTACACCAGCGACGCCGGCAGCCTGACGGCCGCCGAGCTCGTCCAACGCCTCCAGGTCAGCCCCGCGTCCATCTCCAAGGCGATCGCGACCCTGGAGACCCACGGCCTCGTCCTCCGGGAGCGCGGCGAGGGTCGGCGTGAGCGCTATCTCGCCGACGGCGACGTCTGGTACGAGTCGGTGGCCGCGGCAGCCCGGTCCAACGCCCAGCTCGCCGAGACCGCCCGCCAGGGAGTCCATCTGCTCGGCCGCGACACCCCGGCCGGCACCCGGCTCGAGAACATGGCCCGCTTCCTGGACTTCGTCGGCGAGAGCATCGCCCGCGCCGCGGAGCAGGCTCGTGAGATTCTCCATGCGCCGGGCGACGCGCCGGCGACGGGAGCTGTCGCGCCAGGGTCGAGGAACGACAGAGGCGACGCCGACCAGCTCCACCCTGGCACCGATGCACCCGACCGTCGGCCCGCCTCTGCGGGACAGACCGGGTAGCGCACCCCACACTCGGCGCCGCGGAGGGATCTTCCCCGACGTCGTGCGTCGCCGTGGTGCGGGGGTCAGACTGGGCCACCATGGATCCGCTCGAGGCCCTCACCGAGATCGCGTTCCTGCTCGAGCGCGAGCGCTCCAGCCGCTACAAGTCGAAGGCCTTCCGCACGGCTGCCGACGTCGTGGCCGGCCTGACGGAGGACCACCTGCGCGACGCCGGGCGGCTGCAGCGCACGAAGGGCATCGGACCGTCCACCTTCGCCGTCGTCCGCCAGGCGCTCGAGGGTCGCGTGCCCGACTACCTCGCGGAGCTGCGCAGGCGGACCGAGGCCGCCGGCACGGGCACAAGTGCGCTCCGCGGGCTCCTGCGGGGCGACCTGCACTGCCACAGCGACTGGTCCGACGGGACGACGCCGATCGCGACGATGCTGGCGGCCGCCGAGCACCTGGGGCACGAGTACGTGGCGCTCACCGACCACTCGCCGCGCCTCACCGTGGCCCGCGGACTGAGCGCCGAGCGCCTGCGCGAGCAGCTCGACGTGGTCGCGTCGCTCGGCGGCCGCAGCACCCGGCTGCTCTCGGGGATCGAGGTCGACATCCTCGAGGACGGCGGCCTCGACCAGACCGACGAGCTGCTCGACCGGCTCGACGTCGTCGTCGCGAGCGTGCACTCCGACCTGCGGGCGGACGCCGGGCGGATGACGCGGCGGATGCTGGCCGCGGTCGCGAACCCGCACGTCGACGTCCTCGGTCACGTGACCGGACGGCTCGTCGAGGGCTCCCGCGGCCCACGGCCACAGTCGCAGTTCGACGCCGAGCGGGTGTTCGCCGCCTGCGCCGAGCACGGCGTCGCCGTCGAGATCAACTCGCGCCCGGAGCGCCAGGACCCACCCGACGAGCTGGTCCGCGTCGCGCTCGACGCCGGTTGCCTGTTCGCGATCGACAGCGACGCGCACGCACCCGGGCAGCTCGGCTTCCTCGACCACGGCGCCGAGCGGGCCGAGCGCCTCGGCGTGCCTGCGGAGCGGATCGTCACCACCTGGCCCGTGGACGAGCTGCTCGAGTGGACGCGCCGAGCA
>JAPSLQ010000152.1 GCA_031180595.1 Isoptericola sp.
CCAGCTCTTCGAGCACTCGGCGACCCTGTCGCCCGACGGCGGCACGCTGGTGACGACGTGGGTCGTCGCCGACCCCGGCGCCGCGCGGCGCGAGACGCTCGTCGCGATCGACACCGCCACGGGCGAGCGGCGCACGCTCGTGGACGACCCGGACGCCGAGGTCAGCGCCCCGGCGGTCTCGCCCGACGGGCGCTGGGTCGCGTACGGGACGTCGACGATCACGACGCCGCAGGAGGCGCCCGTGGTGCGGCTCGGGCTCGTGGCGCTCTCCGGCGAGGGCGAGCCCGAGGTGCTCGCCGACGACTGGGACCGCTGGCCGACGTCGGTCGCGTGGCTCCCCGACGGCTCGGGCCTCGTGGTCACGGCGGACGAGGACGGCCGCGGCCCGGTGTTCCTGCTGACGTTCGGCGACGGGGGACCGGGTGCGGGCGAGCCGGTCGCCGTCGAGCGGGTCACGGCCGACGACGCCACGTTCACGGACGTGCGCGTGGCGCCGGACGGCTCGGCGCTGTACGCGCTGCGGACGTCGTACGCCGCGCCCTCCGAGCCGGTGCGGATCGACCTGGCCCGCTTCGCCGCGTCGGGCGCACCCGGCGAGCGCGAGCCGGTGACCGCCGTCGCGCTCCGCTCGCCGGTGCCCGCGCCCGAGCTGCCCGGCACGCTGACCGAGGTCGAGACCCGGACCGAGGACGGCGTGCGGGTGCGGGCCTGGCTCGCGCTGCCGTCCGGCGCGTCGGCGCAGCGGCCCGCACCGCTGCTGCTGTGGATCCACGGCGGCCCGCTCAACTCCTGGAACGCGTGGTCCTGGCGGTGGAACCCGTGGCTGATGGTCGCGAACGGGTACGCGGTGCTGCTGCCCGACCCGGCGCTGTCGACCGGGTACGGCCAGGAGTTCGTGCAGCGGGGCTGGGGCGCCTGGGGCCAGGCGCCGTACACCGACCTCCTGGCGATCACGGACGCGGCCGAGGCGCGGCCCGAGATCGACGAGACGCGGACCGCGGCGATGGGCGGTTCGTTCGGCGGCTACATGGCCAACTGGGTCGCCGGGCACACCGACCGCTTCGGCGCGATCGTCACGCACGCGAGCCTGTGGGCGCTCGACCAGTTCGGCCCGACGACGGACCACGCCTACTACTGGGCGCGCGAGATGACGCCCGAGATGGCGGAGGCCAACAGCCCGCACCGGTTCGTCGAGAACATCCGCACGCCGGTGCTCGTGGTGCACGGCGACAAGGACTACCGCGTGCCGGTCGGCGAGGGCCTGCGCCTGTGGAACGAGCTGCTGACCAGGTCGGCGCTGCCCGCCGACGACGACGGCTCGACCGTGCACCGGTTCCTCTACTTCCCGGACGAGAACCACTGGGTGCTCACGCCGCAGCACGCGAAGGTCTGGTACCAGGTGGTGCTCGCGTTCCTCGCCGAGCACGTCCTCGGCGAGAAGGCCGAGCTGCCGGCCGTCCTCGGCTGACGCGCCCTCGCGAGGTGGCGCGCCTCCCTCCCCGGGGGTGCGCTACCTCGCGGGTGCGGTCAGGACGTCGACGAGCGCCTCGATGAGCACCTCGCGGTGCTGGTCGCCGGGAGCGCCCAGCATCGCCGCGCGGGAGCCCGTCTCGTAGGCGCCGAGGAGCAGCTCGACCGCGGTGGCGGGGTCGACGGTGAACCGCAGCCCGAGCGCGTCGAGCACCCGCGTCAGGACGGCGACCAGCTCGTTGCGCTGCCGCTGCTGTCCCGCCGTGTACCGGGCCGCGACCTCGGGGTCGCGCATGGCGAGCAGCTCGAACTCGAGCGCCATCACGCACCACTGCCGCTCGCCCGGGGCGTCCGGCCCGACGGCGGCGATGACGGTCCGCAGCGCCGCGCGGAACCCGTCTGGCGTGCTCAGGGTCGCCGGCTCGATCGCCGCGACGGACCGCTCGAGATCGGCGAGGTGGGTGCGCATCTCGCGGTCCATGAGCGCGAGGAAGAGCTCCTCCTTGCTCTCGAAGTTGGAGTAGAACGCCCCGCGCGTGAAGCCCGCGGCGTCGCAGACGGCCTCGATCGACGCACCCTGCACGCCCAGCCGGGCGAAGACGTCGAACGCGGCGTCGAGCAGCCGCTCCCGGGTCCGCTCGCGCCGAGGTGAGCGGACACCGGCCTCCTCGGTCGTCGTCACGTCGGGCCTCCACGGGTGAACGGTCGCTGAAATGCTGCGCCCACTCTATCCATACGTCTCTGTATCGGATACATTGGCGCATCGGATACAGTGCCGTATCGACCATCGTCCGCCGCCGTCCGCCCGGGAGCCGCTGTGTCCTCCGTCCTCTACTCCCTCGGCCGGTGGGCCGTGCGTGCGCGTCGGCTCGTCGTGGTCGGCTGGCTCCTCGTCCTGGCCGTCGTGGGAGGGCTCGCGGGCCTGCTGAACCAGGGCCTCGACAACGCGGTGAACATCCCGGGGACCGAGTCGGCGGCCGCGCTCGAGCGTCTCGAGGCCACGTTCCCCCAGGTCAGCGGAGCCTCCGCGCAGGTGGTCGTCGTCGCCCCTGACGGCGGCACGATCGAGGACGAGGCGGTCCGGGCCCCCGTGCAGCGCGCCGTCGACGAGCTCGCCGCGCTCGACCAGGTCGCGGCCGTCACCTCCCCGTACGACGACCTGATGCCGGCGTCGGTGAGCGACGACGAGCGGGCGACGCTCCTGACCGTCCAGCTCGACGGGGCGGCCGAGGACGTGACGGAGGAGACCAGGGAGTCGCTCGCCGACGTCACCGACCGCCTGGGGGCGGAGCTGCCCGCCGGGTCCGAGGCGTCGCTGGGCGGGTCGCTCTTCGGCACCGAGCTCCCGGAGATGAGCCTGGTCGAGGGCCTCGGCCTGATCGTGGCGCTCGTCGTCCTGGTCCTCACGCTGGGCTCGCTCGTCGCCGCCGGGCTGCCGCTCGTCAACGCGATCCTGGCCGTCGGGGTCGCGATGGGCCTGCTGTTCGCCGCGACCGTGTTCGGCCCGATCAACTCCACGACGCCGATGCTCGCGGTCATGCTCGGTCTCGCGGTGGGCATCGACTACGCGCTGTTCATCGTCTCCCGGCACCGGGACGAGCTGCGCTCGGGACTCACGGTGGAGGAGGCGGTCGCGCGCTCGACGGCGACGGCCGGTTCCGCCGTCGTCTTCGCGGGGCTCACGGTCATGATCGCGCTCGTCGGCCTCGGCGTCGCCGGCATCCCGTTCCTCACGGTCATGGGCGTCGCCGCCGCGGTCGCCGTCGGCATCGCCGTCCTGGTCTCGCTGACGCTGCTGCCCGCGCTGCTCGCGTTCGCGGGCGAGCGCCTGCGCCCGGCGTCGCCGCGGCCGAGACGTGGCAGGCGCGGCGAGCGACGTGCGCGTCGCGACGGCTTCTTCGCCGCCTGGGTGCGTGTGGTGACGCGCGCACCGGCCGTCACGATCGCCGTCGTCCTGGTGGTCGTGGGTCTGCTCGCCTGGCCCGCGACGCACCTGCGGCTCGCGCTGCCCGACGCCGGGTCCCTGCCCCAGGACAGCTCGGCCCGCCAGACGTACGACCTGGTCAGCGAGCACTTCGGGGACGGGTTCAACGGGCCGCTCATCGTCACGGGCTCGATCGTCACGAGCACGGACCCGGTCGGGCTCATGGAGGACGTCGCGGACGAGATCCGCACCCTGCCCGGCGTCGCGGACGTCCCGCTCGCCACGCCCAACGAGACCGCCGACACCGGCATCATCCAGGTCGTGCCCACGGGCGCCCCGGACTCCGAGGCGACCGAGACCCTCGTGCACGACATCCGCTCGCTGCACGACCACTTCCTCGACACCTACGGCGTCGACCTCGCGGTCACGGGCTTCACCGCCGTCGGGATCGACGTGTCCGCCAAGCTCGGCGCGGCGCTGCTGCCGTTCGCGCTCGTCGTCGTCGGCCTGTCGCTGCTGCTGCTCACGATGGTGTTCCGGTCGGTCTGGGTGCCGGTCAAGGCGACGCTCGGCTA
Source organism: Isoptericola sp. (assembly GCA_031180595.1). GTDB lineage: Bacteria > Actinomycetota > Actinomycetes > Actinomycetales > Cellulomonadaceae > Isoptericola. The sequence continues at coordinate 3,970 of JAPSLQ010000152.1, forward strand.
CCTGCTCTCGGTCGGCGCCGCGTTCGGCGTCGTGACCCTCGTGTTCGAGGACGGCGTGCTCGCCGAGGCGCTCGGCGTCACGCGTCTGGGACCGGTCATCAGCTTCATGCCGATCGTGCTCATGGGCGTGCTGTTCGGCCTGGCGATGGACTACGAGGTCTTCCTCGTCTCGCGCATCCGCGAGGACTACGTGCACGGCGGCGACGCGCGGCGGGCGATCCTCACCGGCTTCACCGCCTCGGCGAAGGTCGTCACGGCGGCGGCGGTCATCATGTTCGCGGTGTTCGTCGCGTTCGTGCCGCACGGCGACATGAACCTCAAGCCCATCGCGCTCGGCCTGGCCGTGGGCGTGGCGGTCGACGCCTTCGTGGTCCGCATGGTGCTCGTGCCGGCCGTCCTCGCGCTGCTCGGCGAGCGTGCCTGGTGGATCCCGCGCCGGCTCGACCGCGCCCTGCCGACGTTCGACGTCGAGGGCGAGGGCGTGGCGAAGGAGCTGCGGCTCGCCGGGTGGCCGGCGCCCCCCGTCGCCGGCGTCGCGCCCGACGCCGTCGCCGCCCGCGACCTCGAGGTCGCCGGTCCGCAGGGCCCGCGGCCGGGCGAGCCGGCCCTCGTCGGTCCGGTCAGCGTGCGGGTGCCCGACGGCGGAGCCCTGTGCGTGCACGGTGACGCGTCGGCGCCGGTGCGTGCCCTGCTCCTGGCCCTCGCCGGCCGGGTCGCGCCCGACGCCGGGGCGGCCAAGGTGACCGGGCTCGTGCTGCCCGAGCGCGCCGCGACCGTGCGCGGCCGGGTCGCCGTCGTGGACGCGGCGGCCGAGGCCGGGCGACCGGCCGGGGCCGTCGACGCCGCGGTGCGCGACGGTGCCCGCGTGGTCGCGGTCGACCGCACCGACGTCGTCGTGGACCGCCCGGCGCGCGAGCGGCTCGCCGACGCGCTGGCCCGCGCGCGGGGTGCCGGCGTCGCCGTCGTGCTCGGCGCGACGGGCGTCGCCGCCACGGACCTCGTCGGACCCGACGCGGCCGTGCTCGACGTCGGTGCCGGCTGGGGCGCGCCGGCCACCCTGAGCGGCGGTGAGGTGCCGCCCCCGGTCCCGGACGCGCCGCCCGGGCACGGAGCACCGGCGCAGCCGCAGGACGACGACCAGCCCGACACGACCAGGCAGGAGGTGCGGGCATGACCGCCCCGAACACCGCGGCCCACCCCGGCGCGCAGGCCCGCACCCCGGAGCGCGACCCGTGGCGGATCGTCGCCGTCGCGCTGCTGCCGATCCTGGTGCTCGGGCTGCTGCTCGCGGCGCTGTGGAACCCGACGGACCGCCTCGACACCGTTCGCGCGGCGGTCGTCAACCTCGACGAGCCGGTCGAGGTGGACGGGCAGGTCGTGCCGCTCGGCCGTCAGCTCGCCGCCGGGCTCGTGTCCGGCGGGGCGAGCGCACCCGGCGACGCCGACCCGCAGGACGCCGTCCCGCCGTCGGGCACCAACTACGCGTGGGAGGTCACCGACGCCGACCGCGCCGAGGCCGGCCTGGCCGACGGCACCTACGCGGCCGTGGTGACGATCCCCGCCGACTTCTCGGCCGCGGCCACCTCGTTCGGCGGGGACGACGCCGGCGCGGCCCGGCAGGCGACCATCGACGTCACGACACCGTCGGGCGGCCGCGTGGTCGACGACGCGCTCGCGAAGATCGTCGCGACCACCGCGACCTCGGTCATGAGCAGCACGCTGACCGAGACGTACGTCGAGAACGTGCTCGTCGGCTTCGGCACCCTCGCCGACGGCATCGGCGAGGCCGCCGACGGCGCGTCGCAGCTGGCCGACGGGGCCGGTTCCGCGGCCGACGGCGCGGGGCAGCTCGCCGAGGGGGCGGGCCGGCTCGCCGACGGCGCCGGCCAGGCGTCGTCGGGCGCGTCCCAGCTCGCGTCGGGCGCCACGCAGCTCGCGGGGGGTGCGACCGAGGCGTCGTCCGGTGCCGCACAGCTCGCCGGCGGGGCGTCGCAGCTGGCCGGCGGTGCGCGCGACGCGTCGTCGGGAGCGTCCGACCTGGCCGACGGTGCCGGGCAGGTCGCCGACGGCATGGCACAGCTCGCCGGCGGTGTGTCGCAGAGCGCCGACGGGGCGGACCTGCTGGCCGACGGCCTGGGCGACCTCGGCGCGGGCGCGGGCGATGCCGTGGCAGGGGCCGACCGGCTCGCCGACGGGCTCGGCGACCTCCGGGACGCGACCGCCGACCTCCCGGCGCAGACGGAGCAGTCCGCGGACGCGGTCCAGGGCCTGGCCGACGGCCTCGCGGCCTACCTGGCCTACGACTGCGGGACCGACCCGACGTCCGCGGCGTGCCAGCAGGTCCCGACCCTGGAGCAGCTGCAGCGGGGCGCGGCGCTCCTCGCTGAGGGCATGTACGCCGGCGTCGGCGTGCCGGCCGACGCGGACGGAAGGCCGACCGGTCTGCACGCCCTGAGCGCCGGCATCGCGCAGAGCGCCGACGGCGCGGCGGCGCTCGCGGGTGCCCCCGCCACGGCCGGGCGCGGACCGACCGGGCTGCGCGCGCTGGAGAGCGGGATCGGGCAGAGCGCTGCGGGTGCGGAGGAGCTCGCCGACGGTCTCGGGCAGCTCGACGGCGCCGCGGGGCAGCTCGCGGCCGGTGCGTCCGGCGTCGCGACGGGCGCAGACCAGCTGGCGGACGGCGTCGGGCGGCT
>JAPSLQ010000153.1 GCA_031180595.1 Isoptericola sp.
CGCGAGGCCCGCGTTGAGCGAGGAGAGCCAGCGTGACTCCAGGTCGTCGGGGTCGAGGCCGCCCGTGTCGCGGCCGTGGACGAGGACGAGTCGGGTCACGCGGCGAGGCTATCGGCACCCTGCGACGGGTGCAGCGGCGCGGTGGCCGGTCAGTCCAGCGGGTGCAGGATCCGGTGGAGGAACTGCCGGGTGCGCGGCTCACGCGGGTCGGCGAACAGCTGAGCGGGAGTGCCGCGCTCGGCCACGACGCCGCCGTCGAGGAACAGCACCTCGTCGGCCACGGCGCGGGCGAACTGCAGCTCGTGGGTCACCACGACCATGGTCCAGCCCTCGTCGGCGAGCTCCTTCATGACGCTGAGCACCTCGCCCACGAGCTCCGGGTCCAGGGCCGACGTCGGCTCGTCGAACAGGAGCAGGTCGGGGCTCAGGGCGAGCGCCCGCACGATCCCCACGCGCTGCTGCTGACCGCCCGAGAGCTGGCGCGGGTAGGCGTCGCGCTTCTCCGCCAGCCCGACGCGCTCGAGCAGCTCCGTGGCGCGGCGCTCGGCCTCCGGACGCGGCACCCGACGCACCTGCACGGGCCCCTCGGTCACGTTCTGGATGACCGTCATGTGGGGGAACAGGTTGTGGTGCTGGAACACCATCGCGGACCGGTCCCGCAGCGCGAGCCGCTGGGCCTTCGGCACGGGGCGCGAGAAGTCGATCGTCGGCCCGCCCTCAACCTCGATCGTGCCGCCGTCGGGCGTCTCCAGGCCGTTGAGCGAGCGGAGCATCGTCGTCTTGCCCGACCCGCTCGGGCCGATGAGCGCGACCACCTGGCCGCGGTGCACCTCGAGGTCCATGCCGCGCAGGACCTCGTGGTCGCCGAACGACTTGTGGATGCCGCGGGCTCGCAGCAGGGGCTGCTCAGACATACTGCTCCAGCTTCTTCTCGATCCGGTCCTGACCGAAGCTCAGCACCGTGCAGAAGATCCAGTAGAGCGCGGCGGCCTCGAGGTAGAGCGTCATGAACTCGCTCGTGAACGACGTGATCTCCTGCGCCTTGCGGAACATCTCGGTCACCAGGATGAGCGACGCGAGCGAGGTGTCCTTGACGAGCGAGATGAACGTGTTCGACAGCGGCGGCACCGACACGCGGGCCGCCTGCGGCAGGATGATGCGCCGCAGCGTGCGCGCGTGCGACATCCCGACGACGTACCCGGCCTCCCACTGCCCCTTCGGCACCGACAGGATCGCGGCACGGATGACCTCGGCCGCGTACCCGCCGACGTTGAGCGAGAACGCGATGATCGCGCTCGGCCACGGGTCGACGACGACGCCGATCGACGGCAGGCCGTAGAAGATGACGAACAGCTGCACCAGCAGCGGGGTGCCGCGGATGATCGACACGTACGCGCGGCCGATGCCCGAGATGACCTTGTGCGACGACAGGCGCAGCAGTGCGACGACGAGCGCGAGCACGAGCCCGAGCGCGAACGACGCGAGCGCGAGCGGGATGGTGCCGGTCAGGCCGCCGTGCAGGAGCGGCCAGAACGAGTCCGCGACGAGCTGCCAGTCCACGGGTTCACCTCACCATCTGGGTGTCTTCGGGGCGCGGGGACACGACGGCGCGTGTCGCCGTCGTGCCGTCGGACGCGCGAGAGCGCCGGTACCCGCAGGTGCCGGCGCCCTCGCGGGGACGTCACTCGGACGAGACGTCCTCGCCGAAGTACTTCTCGCTCAGCTCGGTGAGCACGCCCTCGGAGCGCAGCTCGTCGAGCGCGCCGTCGATCGCCTGGGCGAGCGCCTCGCGCTCGGGCGTGACGACGAACGCGGACTGCGACGTCTCCTCGGTCTCAGCCGCGACCTTGATCGGCGCGTCCGGGTTCTCGTTGACGTAGTCGAGGAAGGTCAGCGAGTCGTTGATCGTCGCGTCGACGCGCTCCTGCTCGAGCAGGGTCACGGCCTGCGCCCAGCCCTCGACCGCCTCGATCTTCGCGCCGGACTCCTCGGCGAGAGTGCGCCAGTTGCTCGTGAGCGACTGCGCGGTGACCTTGCCCTGGAGGTCCTCGAAGCTCGAGATCGAGTCGTCGTCCTCGCGGACGACGATCACGCCGCGCGAGACGGTGTACGGCTGCGTGAAGACGTACTTCTCCTCGCGCTCCGGCGTGATGGAGACCTGGTTCGCGATGGTGTCGAAGCGCCCCGCGTCGAGGCCCGCGAAGATCGCGTCCCACTGGGTCTCCTGGAACCGGACCTCCAGGCCCAGCTTGTCGGCCACCGCCTCGGCGACCTCGACGTCGTAGCCGACGAGCTCGCCGGAGGCGTCGTGGAAGGTGAAGGGACGGTAGGTGCCCTCGGTGGCGACCGTCAGGACGCCGTCGTTCACGAGGCCGAGGTCGCCGCCGGCGCCCTCCGCGGCACCGTCGCCCGACCCAGAGGTGGAGCCGGAGCCGCACGCCGCGAGCGCCAGGGCGGTCACGGTGGCCGTCACGGTCGCGAGGAAGGCGCGGTTGCGTCGCATGGTTCTCAGGGTCTCCTGTGTGAGGTCGGCGCCGGGCGGAGGTGGTGCCCGGCCGGTCGAGTAGACCCGACGAGGCATCGGGTCGGCAAATGAGATCGATAGACGTTCTCGATTGCTCCGTGACGTAACGACGCCGACCTGCGTCTCCATTCCAGGGTGTGAGCGACGGCACTGCGGCGGGAATGAGCCCGCAGGCCATCGGCTTGTCCTGGACATGAGTGTGCAGACCACCAGCGCCCCCGACCGTGCCGACGAGGCCGCGGCGGCCGACACGCTGCTGCGGCAGACCCGGTGGTCGGTCCGCGAGGTCGGCCACGTCGAGCTCATGCCGGGTCACGCACGGAGGCTGGCGGACGTGGGCATCCGGTTCCTGTCCGTGGTGGAGGGACACGTCACCGTCACCTCGGTGGGCCCGGCCCGGCCGTCGGCCGCGGCGGAAGGGCCGGCGCTCGACGCCGCCCGCCTGCAGGCCGGCGACTTCGCCCTCCTGCCCCGCGGCGGCGAGCAGCGCGTCCGCACCGCGCCCGGCGCGCGAGCGCGGCTGGTCACCGGCGCCCTCACCGTCGAGGCCGTGCCGTTCGACATGCCGTTCGACCGGCTCGCCGCGCTCATGCCGCCCGTGCTGCTCCAGTGCGGGCTGCGCCTCGACGACCCCGCGTACGGCGCGATGCTCGACATGCTCGACACGGAGACGAGGGCGCGGGACGGCGCGTCACCCCTGCTCGGGCCCCTCGTCGACCTGCTCGTGTCCGCGACGCTGCGGGCCTTCTTCGAGCGCGGCTGCGCCAGCGCGCGGGAGTGGCTCGCGCAGCTCCGCGACCCGCTCGTCGGCCCGGCGCTCGCGGCGATCCACGCCGAGCCCGGCTCGCCCTGGACGCTCGACGCGCTCGCCCGGGTGGCCCGCGCCTCGCGGTCGCAGTTCGCCGAGCGGTTCCGGGCCCGGATGGGCCAGTCGCCGGCCAAGTACGTGACGCAGGTCAGGATGCGCCGCGCCGAGGAGCTGCTTCGCGCCGGGGAGCCGGTCAGCCAGATCGCCTTCGCGCTCGGGTACGACTCGGACGAGGGCTTCCGCCGCGCGTTCCAGCGGCACACCGGGCTGAGCCCGCGCGAGTGGCGCCGTCGGGCCGGGGCCGGGACCGAGGTCCAGCCCGCCTGACGGCGCCACCCGCGGCCCGCGCGGCGGCCTCAGGCCGCCCGCGCGGTGGACACCCGGGAGAAGGCGAACGCCCCGACGGCTCCCGCGACACCCGCCGCGAGGAACGCCGCCCGCACGTCGAGGACGTCGTTGAGCATGCCGCCGGCGGCCGCGCCGAGGGCGATCGACACCTGGAACACGGCGACGGTGAGCCCGCCCGCGCTCTCCAGGCGCTCCGGCGCCACGCGGCCGAGCCACGTCTGCACCATGGTGGGCACGCCGCCGAACCCGAGGCCCCAGGCCACGACGGCGACCACCACGAGGACCACCGACGTCTGCGCGGCCAGCGCGAGCACCGACGTCGAGACGGCCACGAGCAGCGGCACCGTCACGAGCACCGCGCGCATGCGCCGGTCCACGGTGATGCCCACGACCACGTTGCCGGCGAAGGCCGCCGCGCCGAACGCCGCGAGCAGCCCGGCGAGCCCTGCGACGCCCAGGCCCTCGACCCGGTCGAGCAGCGGCCGCACGTAGGTGAAGGCGGCGAAGTGCGCCGTCACGAGCAGCGCGAGCGCGGCGAACCCGGCCGCGACGACGGGCGTCGTCAACGTGTCCAGGAGCGGACGCACGCCCGAGCGCTCGCTCGAGCCGATGCGCGGCAGGGCCACGACCTGCAGGAGCAGGGTCACGACGCCGGCCGCGGCCACGCCCCAGAATGTCGCCCGCCAGCCGAGCTGCTCGCCGACGTAGGCGCCGAGAGGCACGGCCGCGACGGTCGCGAGGGAGACGCCCGTGTTGACGACCGTCATCGCGCGGCCGAGGCGCTCGGCGGGCACCATCTGCGCCACGACGGCGAGCGAGAGGGCCCAGAAGCCCGACAGCGCGACACCCAGGAGGGCGCGCCCCACGAGCATGAGGGGCAGGTTCGGCGCGACGGCCACGATGACGTTGGAGACCACGGAGAGCGCGGTCAGGCCGACCATGACCCAGCGCCGGTCGACCGGCGGCAGGACGGCGACGATCGCCGGGCCGGCGATCATGCCTGCGACGGCGGTCGCGGTGACGAGCTGGCCCGCCATGCCGACCGTGATGCCGAGCTCGGCGGCGACGGGCGTGAGGAGGCTCGCCGGCAGGAACTCGCTCGCGACGAGCGTGAAGATGGCGAGCCCGAGCGTGGAGACCCGCCAGAGCCCGGCGCCCCGCGGTGGTGCGGCAGCGGTGGCGATCGGGATCGGGGTCTCGGCGGCGACGGACATGCGGTGCTCCTTCTCGACGTGGAGCCTTCATCGTCCGCACGCACGGACGGCCGTACCCGACCGTTCGTCGGCACCATCCCACCGTTCGTCCGGGGCGGTGCCGGACGGCTCCGCTCGTGAGTCGGAGCAAGCCAGGCCGACACTGGGACCGACAGCCACCCGAAGCACCGAGAGAGGAGAGCGCCGTGCGCACCTACCAGGTCGGGTACTTCGTCGGCAGCCTGTCGTCCACGTCGATCAACCGGGTCCTGAGCCGGGCGCTGATCCGGCTGGCGCCCGACGACATGGAGTTCACGGAGATACCCATCGGCGGCCTGCCGCTCTACAGCCCGGACTTCGACGACGACTACCCGCCGGAGGCCGTGGCGCTCAAGGAGGCGATCGGCCGCTCGGACGCCGTGCTGTTCGTGACGCCCGAGTACAACCGCTCGATCCCCGGCGCGCTGAAGAACGCGATCGACTGGGCCTCCCGGCCGTACGGGCAGAACTCGTTCGACCACGTGCCGGCGGCCGTGACCGGGGCGTCGATCGGCCAGATCGGCACCGCCGTGGCGCAGCAGAGCCTGCGCGGGGTGCTCAGCTTCTGCAACGCCCGCCAGATGACCGCGCCCGAGGCGTACATCCAGTACACGCCCGAGGTGTTCAAGGACGACGGCGAGGTCACGGACGAGTCCACGGCCGAGTTCCTCCGCGGCTTCCTCGAGGAGTTCCGGATCCACGTCGAGCGCGTGCTCACCGTGATCCCGCGCAGCTGACTTCTCGAAAGGGAGATTTCACCCGGCCGGTGGCCGGACGTCGGTGGTTGCCTGAGGCAGGGTTGGGGCGTCAGTCCGACCGACCCGGAGGTTCCCGCCCGATGCCGACCGCACCACCCACCCGCCGTCCCGCGTTCTGGATCGGGCTCGCCGGGCTGGTGCTCGCGATGCTGCTCGGCCTGCCCGGGGGATGGGCGGTCGCGCTCGCGCTCGGATGCCTCTACCTCGCGCTGTGCGCGGGCTGGGGCGTCCTGACCACGCGGACGTGGTGGGGCCCCATGCCCCGCGGCCGCGCCGCGGCGACCGGCGGCGGAGCGCTCGTCGCCCTCGTCGTGGTCGCCGGCCTCGCGGGCGGCACGACGGCGGACGACCCGTCGGGCGAGGACGCTCCCGCCGCACCGGTCGCGGCGTCGGGCAGCCCGGCGCCGTCCGACGGCACCGCGCCCGAGACCGTGTCGAGCGTCACCCCGTCCGCCGCGCCCACGACCGTCGTCGAGCGCCGGGACCCGGTCGGCGCGCAGGAGCCCACGGCGCCGGCCGAGCGGGCCCGTCCGGGCACGGCGCTCGCCACCGTCGCGCTGCTCGAGGTCAAGGGCCGCGCGCCCAAGACCGGCTACGACCGCGACCAGTTCGGCCCGCGGTGGGCCGACGTCGACCGCAACGGCTGCGACCAGCGCAACGACGTGCTGCGCCGCGACCTGACCGACGTCGTCACGAAGGCCGGGACGCACGGCTGCGTCGTCCTGCGGGGCACGTTCGACGATCCGTACTCGGGCACGACGATGGCGTTCGAGCGGGGCGAGTCGACGTCGTCGCTGGTGCAGATCGACCACGTCGTCGCGCTGTCCGACGCGTGGCAGAAGGGCGCCCAGCAGTGGACGGCCGACAAGCGGAGGCTGTTCGGCAACGACCCCCTCAACCTGCTCGCCTCCGAGGGAGCGCTCAACCAGCAGAAGGGTGACGGCGACACGGCGACGTGGCTGCCGCCGAACA
>JAPSLQ010000007.1:0-13336 GCA_031180595.1 Isoptericola sp.
TCTCCGCCGTCGAGGGCCTCGAGCGCCTCCCGTACTCCCTGAAGATCCTGGCCGAGAACCTCCTGCGGACCGAGGACGGCGCGAACATCACCGCCGACCACGTGAACGCCCTCGCCTCGTGGGACCCGAAGGCCGAGCCGAGCACCGAGATCCAGTTCACGCCGGCGCGCGTGATCATGCAGGACTTCACGGGCGTCCCGTGCGTCGTCGACCTCGCCACGATGCGTGAGGCCGTCGCCGAGCTCGGCGGCGACCCCGCCAAGATCAACCCGCTGGCCCCGGCCGAGATGGTCATCGACCACTCGGTCCAGATCGACGTCGCCGGTCGCTCCGACGCGTTCGCGCGCAACGTCGAGTTCGAGTACCAGCGCAACCACGAGCGCTACCAGTTCCTGCGGTGGGGCCAGACGGCGTTCGACGACTTCAAGGTCGTCCCGCCGGGCACCGGCATCGTCCACCAGGTCAACATCGAGTACCTGGCGCGCACGGTCATGACCCGCGAGGTCGAGGTCGACGGGCAGAGCGTCCTGCGCGCCTACCCCGACACGTGCGTCGGCACCGACTCGCACACCACCATGGTCAACGGCCTGGGCGTGCTGGGCTGGGGCGTGGGCGGCATCGAGGCCGAGGCGGCCATGCTCGGCCAGCCCGTGTCGATGCTCATCCCGCGCGTCGTGGGGTTCAAGCTCTCGGGCTCGATCCCGGCGGGCGTGACCGCGACGGACGTCGTGCTCACCATCACGCAGATGCTGCGCCAGCACGGCGTCGTCGGGAAGTTCGTCGAGTTCTACGGCGAGGGCGTCGCGCAGGTGCCGCTCGCCAACCGCGCCACGATCGGCAACATGTCGCCGGAGTTCGGCTCGACCGCCGCGATCTTCCCGATCGACGGGGTCACGCTCGACTACCTGCGCCTCACGGGCCGCAGCGACGACCAGCTCGCGCTGGTCGAGGCGTACGCCAAGGAGCAGGGCCTGTGGCACGACCCGGGCGTCGAGGGCTACACCGAGCCGGTCTTCTCGGAGTACCTCGAGCTGGACCTGTCGACGGTCGTCCCGTCGATCGCCGGCCCGAAGCGCCCGCAGGACCGCATCGAGCTGTCCCAGGCGAAGGAGTCCTTCGCCTCCGTCATCCTCGACTACGTCGACCCGGGCGAGGCCGCCTCGTTCCGGGCGCCCATGGCGAACCTCGACGAGTCGGTCGAGGAGACGTTCCCGGCGTCCGACCCGATCGCGGCCGGCCACGACGAGCCGGGCGACAAGCCGGTCGCCTCGGGCCACGGCGACTCGGCCACGCGCCCCCACAAGGTCGTGCCCGTCACGCTGGCCGACGGCACCACGACCGAGCTGGACCACGGTCACGTCGTGATCGCCTCGATCACCTCGTGCACCAACACGTCCAACCCGTCGGTCATGATGGCCGCCGCGCTCCTGGCCAAGAACGCGGTGGACAAGGGCCTCGCGGCCAAGCCGTGGGTCAAGACGTCGATGGCGCCGGGCTCGCAGGTCGTCACGGGCTACTACGAGAAGGCGGGCATGTGGCCGTACCTCGAGAAGCTCGGCTTCCACCTGGTCGGCTACGGCTGCGCCACGTGCATCGGCAACTCGGGCCCGCTCGCCGACGAGATCTCGGCGGCGGTCAACGAGCACGACCTGTCGGTCGTCTCCGTGCTGTCCGGCAACCGCAACTTCGAGGGCCGGATCAACCCCGACGTCAAGATGAACTACCTGGCGTCGCCGCCGCTGGTCATCGCCTACGCGCTCGCGGGCACGATGGACTTCGACTTCGACGCCGAGCCGCTCGGCACCGACCCGCAGGGCAACCCGGTGTTCCTCGAGGACATCTGGCCGAGCCCGGACGAGGTCGAGACGACGATCAAGAACTCGATCGACCGCGAGATGTTCGAGCGCGACTACGCGGACGTCTTCAAGGGCGACGAGCGCTGGCGTGCGCTCGAGACCCCGGAGGGCGACACGTTCTCCTGGGACGCCGAGTCGACCTACGTGCGCAAGCCCCCGTACTTCGAGGGCATGGGCGCGACGCCGGAGCCGGTCGCCGACATCCACGGCGCGCGCGTGCTCGCGAAGCTGGGCGACTCGGTCACGACGGACCACATCTCGCCCGCGGGCTCGATCAAGCCCGACAGCCCGGCGGGCAAGTACCTCGCCGAGCACGGCGTGCAGCGCCGCGACTTCAACTCCTACGGCTCGCGCCGAGGCAACCACGAGGTCATGATCCGCGGCACGTTCGCGAACATCCGCCTCAAGAACCAGCTCCTGGACGGCGTCGAGGGCGGCTTCACGTACAACTTCGTCAAGGACGCCCAGGACACGATCTACGACGCCGCCCAGGACTACGCCGAGGCCGGCATCCCGCTCGTCGTGCTCGGCGGCAAGGAGTACGGCTCCGGCTCGTCGCGCGACTGGGCGGCCAAGGGCACGCGGCTGCTCGGCGTCAAGGCGGTCATCACCGAGTCGTTCGAGCGCATCCACCGCTCGAACCTCATCGGCATGGGCGTCCTGCCGCTGCAGTTCCCGGCCGGCGAGTCGGCGGAGTCCCTCGGCCTCGACGGCACCGAGACCTTCGACATCGCCGGCATCACGGCGCTGAACGAGGGCACGACGCCCCGCACGGTCCACGTCACGGCGACCAAGGCCGACGGCACCACCGTCGAGTTCGACGCGGTCGTCCGCATCGACACGCCGGGCGAGGCGGAGTACTACCGCAACGGCGGCATCCTGCAGTACGTGCTGCGCTCGCTGGTCAACGGCTGACGCACCACGCGCACCGCAGACGACGGACGCCCCGTCGCTCCCTCCAGGAGCGGCGGGGCGTCCGTCGTACCGCCGGGACTACCGCCCGACGTCGGAGCGGGCGGCCGCGCTGATCAGCACGGCGCGCTGCTTCTTGGTGGCGTGGCCGTCCTCGACGAGCCGGTCGGCGAGCTCGCGGACGTGGGCGACGAACGCCCCGTGGTCCGCGTGGTCGCCGCCCTCGTCGACGAGGTCGTTGACGGTGCACCCGTTGCCGACGTCGACGTTGGGCACGTCGGTGTCCACGTCGCCGACCACGACCGTGGGCCGCTCGTCGGAGACGGGGCAGGCGTCGGTCCCGTCGTGCGCGACGCGGAACGTCACGGAACCGACCTCGGAGACGTTCCCGGCGACGTCCGTCGCGCGGTACCGCACGGTGTGCGCTCCGGCGTCCGTCACGGTCACAGGGGCGGTGTAGGCCTGGAAGGTCCCGTCGTCGAGCGCGTACTCGATCGCGGCCACGCCCGAGCCCTCGTCCTCGGCGGTGACCTCGACGGTCGCCGAGCCGACGTAGGCGCCCTGGTCGTCCTGGTCCCCGGTGACGCGCGCGGTGACCGCGGGGGCGACGGTGTCCGGCGGGTCGCCGCCGTCGTCGGCGACCACCGAGAGCTCGACGACGCCCGCCTCGGAGCTGTTGCCGGCGTTGTCGGTCGCCCGGTACCTGACCGTGTGCGTCCCCGGCTCGTCGATCAGCACGGGGCCGCCGTAGCCCACGTAGCCGGCGCCGTCCAGGTCGTACTCGACCGAGGCGACCCCGGACTCGGCGTCCTGGGCCGTCAGCACGAGGGTCGCCGAGCCGACGTACGCGCCGTCGCCGTCCTGCTCGCCCATGACCTCGGCGCTGACGGTCGGGGGCGTGACGTCCTCGACCGGCGGCTCCACGACGGTGAAGCTCGCCGAACCCGGCTCCGAGGTGTTGCCCGCGGCGTCGGTCGCCCGGAAGCGCACCGTGTGCTCCCCGGGGGCGGTGACGGCCACCGGCTCGGTGTAGGGCTGGAAGCCGGCGCCGTCGAGGTCGTACTCGATCGTCGCGACGCCCGAACCCGCGTCCTCGGCGGTGAGCGTCACGGTCGCCGTCCCGACGTACGAGCCGGCGTCGTCGAGCTCCCCGGTCAGCGTCGCCCCGACGACCGGCGGGACCGTGTCCTCGACCGGCGCCTCGACCACGGTGAACTCGGTCGAGCCCTCGACGGAGGTGTTGCCCGCCACGTCCGTGGCGCGGTACCGCAGGACGTGGTCACCCGGTTCGTCGACGACGACCGCCCCCGTGTACGCGGTGAACGGACCGTCGTCGAGCGCGTACTCGACCGTGTCGACGCCCGAGCCGTCGTCCTGGGCGGAGAGCGTGACGGTCGCCGCGCCGACGTAGGCGCCGTCGGCGTCCTGCTCGCCCGCGACCTGGACGTCCACGACCGGGGGCGTGGTGTCCTCCACGGGCCGCTCGACGACCACGAGGTGCGTCATCTGGGTCGCGGACGTGTTGCCGGCCTCGTCCGTCGCCCGGTGGTTCAGCATGTGCATGCCGGGCTCGTCGATCACGACAGGGCCCTCGTACGTCGTCCAGCCTGCGCCGTCGAGGTCGTACTCGATCGTCGCGACGCCGGAGTCGGCGTCCTCGGCCGTGAGCGTCACGGTCGCGGACCCGACGTAGGCGCCGTCGGCGTCCCGCTCGCCGGTGACCTCGGCGGTGACGACCGGGGGAGTGGTGTCGCCCGGGTCGGGCTCGGCGACGGTGAACGCCACGGTCCCGACCTCGGAGGTGTTGCCGGCGACGTCGGTCGCGCGGTAGGCGAGCGTGTGGGCGCCCGGCGCCGTCACGGCCACGGGGCCGGTGTACGCGGTGAAGGCGCCGTCGTCGAGGCTGTACTCGAGCGACGCCACCCCGGAACCGGCGTCCTCGGCCGCCAGGGTCACCGTGGCGGTGCCGACGTACGCCCCGTCGGCGTCCTGCTCGCCGGCGACCTGGGCGGTGACCGTGGGAGCCGTGGTGTCGGGCTCGCCGCCCCCGTCCGTCACGACGAGCTCGCCGGCCATGGTGCCGTGGCCGGGGATGGCGCAGAAGTAGCGGTACGTGCCGGGCGTCAGCACGACCTCGGCCTGGTGCACGCCGCCGTTGGCGTCGAACGGGTTGGCCAGGATGTCGAGGTCGACGTCGTGGTTGTAGCCCGGCGTGGTGGTGTCGAAGGTGAGGGTGTGGCTCATGCCGAGCGTGTTGCCCGCCGCGCGGCTGTTGTCGAACACGATCGTGGCGGGTCCCGCGACGGCGGTCGCGGGAGCGGACGAGTATGCGGTCACGCTGTTGTTCGCGGTCCAGGTGAGGACCTGGTCCGCCGCTTGGGCGGACTGCGTCGCCTCGTCGTCGGCCATGGCCGTGCTCGGGGCGAGCAACGTGGCCACGAGCGCGGCGGCCGCCGCGGCGGCGACCATCCTGACGCGGTGGACGACGCGTGGTCGGCGACGCGTTCTGCGCCGCACGGAAGTGTGCTGAGACATCGGTGCACCTCTCTGGGTCCGGACGTGGGCGACGACGACGTCGCCGGGACGGGGTACCCGGGGTGCCGGGCTACAGGTCCATCACCCGGATGTTGCGGAACTCGATGAGGTCGCTGTTCCCGTGGTTCTGCAGTCCGACGTACCCGCTGAGGAACTGGCGCAGGTCCGTCGGCGGGTCACCGGCGCGGGACGACTCCGTGCCCGGCGAGTTGTCGAACTCGTTGATCACCACGCCGTTGCGGATGATCGTGTACTGCTGCCCGACGACGCGGATCTCGTACTCGTTCCAGACGCCCTTGTCGGTCACGCCGGCGTCCGCCAGACCGACGGGGTCGAAGTTGTACACCGACCCCGTCTTCTGGGGTTCCCCGGTCTGGCCGTCGTAGATCTGGATCTCCTGACCGCAGTAGATCGCGACCCACGCCTCGGAGCTGGTGCCCGAGCCGCACTCAGGACGTTCGTCCTGGGGCGTGCGGGGGTCCGGGAACCGGACGAAGACACCGCTGTTGGCCCGGGTGTTCCCGGGTGCGACGTCCTGGAACTCGAGCTTGAGCGAGAAGTCGCCGAACTCCTCGGCGGCGTACCAGAACATGCCCAGGCCGCCCTGCGAGCGCAGGGACCCGTCGTCACGCAGCTGGAAGCTGCCGCCGGGCGCCTGGCGCCAGCCCTCGAGCGACTCGGCCGTGCCGTCGAAGATCCAGCGGTAGCCCGAGCTCCCCTTCTTGCCGACGTCCGAGCGCGCCGCGGCACGCGTGATCGCGCCCTTCTCCTTGCCGCTGATGACGCCGTCGGCCTTCAGCTGGTTCGTCACGGTGTTGACGTGCTCCATGAACGCGTCGCGGTCGTCCCACTCGGCCTCGTCGTTGATGAGGTCGTTCACCGTGCAGCCGCCCAGGTCGTGGTTCGGCACGCCGGTGTCGGTGTCACCGATCCAGACGTCGTCGCGGGTGTCCGGGATGGTGCAGGTGGTCTCGACGGGCACGTCCACCGTGACCTTCTCGCCGTCGGCGTACGTGACCGTCAGGGTCGCGTCGTACGTGCCGACCCGCGCGTAGGTGTGCCGGGGGTTCGCCTCGGTGGAGGTGTTCCCGTCCCCGAAGTCCCACGCGTAGGAGACGCCGCCCGAGCGTGCGCCCGTGAAGGCGACCGTGAGCGGGTGGCTCTGCACGCTCGTCGCCGAGCCCGCCGGCACCGGGGTGGCCGGGCCGCCCTCGTAGGAGATGCGGATCAGCTTCTGGTTGGCGTGGAGCGAGAAGAAGCCGCTGGCGTAGTCGAGCAGGTAGAGCGCCCCGTCCGGCCCGAACTTGGCGTCCATCCAGCTCTGCAGCTGCTCGTCGCCGTTGCCGCCGCGGATGATCCGGCGGAGGTCCTCGGCGAACAGCGGCGCCCCGGCCTCGTCGACCGTCGCGGGGTCGACCGTGACGGCGACGCGGTTGCCGGAGTTGGACTGGTCGCCGATGAACCACTTGCCGTCCCAGTACTCGGGCCAGGCCGCACCGCTCGAGGTGTCGACCTCGGACCGGTGGTACGTCGGGCCGTTCATGACCGCCTGGCCGCCACCGCGCAGGTACGGCTGGGTGTACGTGACCTCGGAGTCCTCGTACGTGGGGACACCGTCCTCACCCAGCGGGAACACGGGGCCGCCGCCACCCGGCGAGTACCAGATCATGTTGGCGCGCGCCGGCGGGAGGTCGACGAGCCCCGTGTTGCGCGGCGAGGTGTTCTTCAGGTTGTCGCAGTCGTACCAGCCCGTGAGCACGCTCGCGTCCTCGTTGCTGCGGTCACGGTAGGGCTGCTTGTTCCCCATGCAGTACGGCCAGCCCTGGTTGCCCGCCGAGGTGATGATCGTCGCGGTCTCGTACTTGGCCGGACCCAGCTCGGGATCGGGTGAGAACGCGTCGGGGCCCACCCACGCGGCGGTGAGCCAGTCGTTCTCCTCGTCGTAGTCGATCCGGGACGGGTTGCGCACTCCCATGACGTAGATCTCGGGACGCGTCTTGTCGCCCGGGTCGTCCGCCTCGGGGAACAGGTTGCCCTCGGGGATGGTGTACGTGCCGTCGGGCTCCGGGTGGATCCGCAGGATCTTGCCGTTCAGGTCGTTCGTGTTGCCGGCGGTGCGACGGGCGTCCTGGAACGAGATCCCCGCGAACTCCTGCGTCCAGTTGTTGCCCGAGTACCCGCTCGACCCACCGGACGAGTTGCTGTCACCGGTGCCGATGTAGAGGTTGCCCTCGGAGTCGAAGTCCATGCCGCCGCCCGCGTGGCAGCAGCTGTGGATCTGCGTCTCCCACTCGAGCAGGTCCTTGCGGGTTGCCTGGTCGATCGTCTGCGCCTCGGCGTCGTAGGTGAACCGGGAGACCGTCCGCAGGCCCACGCGGCGCTCGCGGTCGATCGACTCGTGCGGCATCCAGTAGACGTAGACCCAGCCGTTCTCCGCGAACTGCGGGTCGAGCGTGATGCCGAGCAGGCCCTCCTCGTTCTTGACGAGCTCGCTGCCGCTGCCGCGGTTGCCCATCACCTCGAGCGTGGTCAGGAGCGTGGCGGACTCCGTCTCCGGGTCCCACCGGTGGATGGTGCCGCAGCCGAGCCCCACGTCCGGGTCGTCCCAGGAGACGACCGGACCGCTCGGGCACGCCCCGCGGCCGATGTAGAACACGCCGCCGTCGGGCGCGATCGTCAGCCCGTGCGGCTCACCGATCTGGTCGAGCTCGCCGGCGGCGTTGGTCGTGGTCAGCCGCTGCGTCTCGTAGTTCGACGCGATGGTCGCCTGGCAGTCGCCGCGGACCATGCCCGTCGCCCAGAGGAGACCGCCGAGCAGGTGGCCGCGGAACTCGTCCTCGGCGTAGCTCTCGGCGGTGCCGCCCATGCCGGTGTAGAACGAGCGGCCACCGTCGTAGTCACGGCACCACGAGACCGGGTGGAAGGGACCGTTGGCGCCCTCGCCCGGGTCGTAGTCCCACTCCTGGACCTGGGCGACCGTGTGCACCTCGCCGATGGGGTTCGGCGACCAGTTGAGCCACCGGTCGGACCGCGTCCAGTTGTACGGCAGGCCGTCGTTCGCCGGGTGCTGCCGGTCGACGACGTTGACCGTGGCCTCCTGCACCGGGATCTCCGGCTCGGGCTGCTCGTCGGCCGACGCGTCGAAGATCTGCAGCTCGGCGAGCTGGGTCAGCGGGTCGCCACCGTTCGCGGTGATGTCGAGCCGGAAGTGCGAGTACGCCACCTCGTTCTCGAAGCGGTACTCCTTCGGCATGAACCGCTCGGGGAAGTCCTCGCCCGAACGGCTGTCGAGGTCGGTCCACGACTCGCCGTCCGTGGACCCCTGGAGGGTCCAGGCCTGCGGGTCGCGGCCGTCGAAGTCGTTCGCCGACGTCATGACGTACCGCGTCGCGACGACCGGCTCCTCCATCTCGAGCTCGATCCAGCCGGTCCGCTCGAAGGTCAGCCACTTCGTGCCCGGGTCGCCGTCGACGAGCTTGGCGGCCGTCTCGTTCGGCCGGTTCTCGGCGCTCGCGGTGACGTTCGCCACGGGCTTGGGCTCGGGGAGGTTCCCGACCGGCCGCGTCCCGATGAGCCCGGTGAACCACTGCGAGCGCTCCTGCGCCCGTGCGGCGTCGCGGACTCCGAGGAAGCCGCCTCCGGCCTGCACGTACTGCTGCAGCGCGCCCTCCTGGGCGCCGCTGAGCTCCGCCCCCTCGGCCGAGAGGAAGACGACGCCGCGGTAGCGGTCGAGGTTCTCGGCGGTGAAGGCGGCCGGGTCGCTCGTGGCGTCGACGTCGAAGCCGTGCTCGGCTCCCAGCTCCTCGACGGTGTCGACGGCGACGTCGACGGGATCGGTCTGGTCCGTGGCCGGACCGTGGAAGACGAGGACGGCGATGTCGGTCGCGTCCGTCGGTGCGGCGGGTGCCGCGGGTGCCGCGGGGGTGCCGCGCGCGTCGAGCGCGCCGGCGCCTGTCCCCGCCGGGGCGGCGGCGACGGGGGCCGCGAGGCCCACCACCAGCGCCGCCCCGGCCGTGGCGGCCAGCGTTCGTCGTCGGGTGCTCCGGGCGGCGGGGCCGCCGCCGGGAGCTCGGTCTCTTCCTGTCCGTTCCATCACTGCTCCTTTGCTCGTGATCGTCAGGTCGTCACGGGGGGATCCCCCGGGAGAGACGGCCGTCGTCGAGGTGGTTCCTCGCGTCAGTGGTTCGTGTGGCCTCCGTGGTGGTGGTAGCGGTCGAGTGCCTCCTGCGCGCCCTCGGGCATGCTGCCGTCCTCGTTGCGCACGAGGAACACGCCCGCCATGCCGCCGTCGGAGTGGAACTGGACGTGGCAGTGGTACATCCATGCGCCGGGTCCGACACCGGCCCCGGCGATGACCTGGAAGCCGAAGGAGTCGCCCGGGTTGAGGTCCCGGTTGTCGATGACCTGGCTGGGGTCGTTCGGTCCTTCGAGCATGCCCGTGCGGTTGTTCGCCCAGCGGTGCGCGTGCAGGTGGAACGTGTGGTACATGTCGCCGTGGCCGATGGCGATGAACTCGACCCGCTCGCCGAGCCTCGCCTCGAGGACCGGCGCGTGGGGCGCCATCTTGTTGTTGATGGTCATGTCGTTGAACACGACGGTGAACTGCCGGTCGGGCAGCAGGTCGCCCTTGCGCCGGACGACCAGCGCCCCGTAGAGCCCCTTGCGGACGCCCTCGGTGCCGTGGTCCGTCCCCAGCGCGTGGTCGTGGTAGTGCCAGTAGCCTGCGCTGCCCGGCATCCAGAGGCCGCTCTCGGCCCGGTACTGGGTCTGGGTGCTCCAGACGTAGGTGCGGGTCTCGCCGGGCTCGTTGAACGAGTCGTTGAACGGGCTGCCGTCCGAGTCGACCGTGTAGTTGACGCCGTGCGGATGGATGGAGAGCCGGCGGTCGGTGGTGTTGACGAGCTCGATCTCGAGCGTCTCGCCCTCCCACATCTCGAGGACGGGGCCGGGGATCGTGGCCTTGCCCGGGGCCAGGCCGTAGCCGTACTGGCCGCCTGGGAGCTCCTCGGCGTACATGGTGATGCGGCGGGTCGTGCCCTTGGACGGGGCTGCGGCGGCCGGTGCAGCCGCGGCGCCCCCGAGCGAGACGGCTGCCGCCGGGACGACGAGCCCGGCCAGCGTGCCGGTCAGCATCGACCGGCGCGACACCCCCTCGCGCGCCGCGCCGGGCGCATGGATCTCGGTCATGAGTCTCCTTCGACGCTCGTGAGGCGGGCCGGTGGACCGGCCCGCCTCACGTGACGGATCAATAGGTGAGAGTGCTCAAGTACTCGAAGCTGTCTGCGGCGAACTCGCGACCGTCGGGCGCCAGGTCGTACTCGACCGTGTAGAACCTGACCTTGCCGTGGGCCGCCTCGAGGATGGGCTCCCAGTCGATCTCGCCCTCGCCGACGTCGGCGAAGGTGGCCCGGGCGTCACCGTTGAGGAAGCCGTCCTTGATGTGGAGCAGCTCGATCCGGTCCCCGTACTCCTCGAGGAGCTGGACGACGTCGACGCCGGCGTCGGCGGCCCACAGCACGTCGAGCTCGAAGGTGACGTACCGGGGGTCGGTGTTGTCGGCGATGATCTCCCAGGCCGACTTGACCTCACCCGTCTCAGGGACGGTGTAGGTCGTCGTGAACTCCTGCTGGTGGTTGTGGCCGAAGATCTTGTGCAGGCCCTGCTTGCTCGCCGCCTCCCCGAGGCGGTTGAGCGTCTCGGCAGTGGCCAGCACGTTCTCGTAGCTGCCGATGCCGGGGGAGGCGAACCCGCCCGAGCCGACGTAGTGCTGGCCGATCGTCTTCGCGTAGGCCAGGGTCTGGTCCCACGTCGCCTCGTTGGTGCTGTTGTGCGACGCCGACGCCTTCAGGCCGTGCTTCTTGAGCAGGGCCGCGAACTCCTCGGCCGTGTACCCGGAGAAGTTGCCTCCGAACGGTTCGATGTTCTTGTAACCCATGTCGGCGAGCTCGCCGAGCACGGCGTCGAGACCCACCTCGTTCACCCACGGGATGAGGCTGAACATCTGGATCGAGATCTTGCTCGCCGGGACGCTGCGGCCCGCGTCGTCGGGCCGTCCCGTGTCGCCCGGTGCCGCGGCGGCGCCGACGGCGGTGCCGAGGACGAGGGCGAGGCCGGCGGCCGATCCCACCGCCGCACGAATGCCCCGCGGGCCGGCCAGGTTGGACTTCATCGTCATCCGATTCCCCTTCGAAGTGCCGTGCGCGCCGTCTGCGATGACGGTCGCAGCCGCTCGCGGGTGGCGGCGTCCGTGCCATCAGCCCCGGGGGGAGGCGCCTCCGACGACCTCGTCGGGAGCTTCGGCGACGGAACGCTTGCCATGCGCAACCGGTCGGACCCGACCCTAGGAGGGACTTATGACGCGCGTCAAGCAAAAGATGCAAGCACATCGTTCGCTTTCTCCCGCGCTTCGGCACGAAGTGCGAGCCCCGGGCATCAGGGGCATCCTGGCCGGTTGACCTGCGTCATGCCGCACGGACGGCGGCGGTCGCATGCCGTACGACCGCCGCGACGACCTCGAGGTCGTCCAGCACGCGGTTGTGCCCCAGGCCCGCGGTCACGAGCAGCTCGCTGCCCGGGTGCGCGGCGTGCAGGCGGCGGGCTTCCACCGCGCCGTGCACCGAGTCCTCGACGTCGTGGAGAAACAGCGTGGCGACACCGTCCGGCACGGGGTGGCGGACCAGGTTGAGCCGGTCCCGCGCGTGGTCCACGTGAGGGAACAGGCCGCGGGCGACCCGGTCGCAGAGCGGGTCCTGCAGGGCCGCGGGGAGCCCCGCGAGGCGCCGGAACGAGGCCACGACGGAGTCGAAGCCTGTGGGCGCCGCGATCGCGACGTACCGGTCCGCGGCCAGCCCGTCGCGCACCGCGAGGCCGGCGGCGAGGCCGCCGAGGGAGTGTCCGACGACGGCCGCGAACGGGCCCGCCGTGGCCTGGACCGCCTGCATCGCGGCGACCATGTCGAGCACCGTCGTGCTCCGTCCCGCCGAGTCGCCGTGGGCCGGCCCGTCGAACGCGACGGGACGCAGGCCGGCCGACTCCAGACCCTCGACGAGAGTGGCGAACCGCGAGGCGCGCAGCCGCCAGCCGTGCACGAGCAGGACCGGGGGAGCGGAGCGGTCGCCCCACGCGTACGTCATGACGTCGCCGCCACCCGCACGGGCGCGGCCACGGCGCGCGCGCTCGTGCACCGGACGGTCGACCGGTCGCACGCGGGCGGGCGGCCCGACCGTGCGGAACACCCGGAAGCCGGCCTCGACGGCGAGCGGTGGTGCGACGGCGGCCAGCGCCGCGAGGCCGGTGCGGACGGGAGGGGGGACCATGGCCATGACGACCTCCGGAGAAAGTGAACGGTCGTTCGTACAGTAACAATGAACGAACGGTCGTACAATGAGTTCCATGGCGACGGTGGACGGCAGGCGTGCTCGCGGTGACCGGTCTCGGACCGCGGTCCTGGAGCGGGCGGTGCAGGAGGCCTCGCTGGTCGGTCTCGACGCCCTCACGCTCGGGAGTCTCGCGAGCCAGGTACCCCTCAACAAGAGCGGCATCGCCGGCCTGTTCGGGAGCAAGGAAGGGCTCCAGCTGGCGGCGGTCGAGCACGCGCGGCGCGTCTTCGTCGACGCCGTCGTCGTGCCCGCCCGCGACGCGTCGCCCGGGCTGGCGCGCCTCTGGGCGCTCGTGCGTCGGTGGCTCGAGTACTCCCGTGGGCGGACGTTCGCGGGCGGGTGCTTCTTCCGGGCGGTCGAGGTCGAGTTCGACGGGCGGGCCGGGCCCGTGCGCGACGCGGTGGTGGCGGCCCGGCGCGACTGGGACGCCTACCTGCAGCACCACGCGGGGCTCGCCGTCGCCGCTGGCGAGCTCGCGGCCGGGACCGACACCGCCCAGCTCGTCTTCGAGCTCACGGCTCTGCTCGGCGCCGCGAACGACAGGTCGCTCCTGCTCGGCGACGACGCGGTCTACGCGCGAGCCGAGTCGGCCCTGCGCGCGGTCCTGGTGGCGCGGGGCGCGCCCGCCGAGGTCCTCGGCTAGGACCCGGCCGG
>JAPSLQ010000007.1:13436-41896 GCA_031180595.1 Isoptericola sp.
GCGCCGCGAACGACAGGTCGCTCCTGCTCGGCGACGACGCGGTCTACGCGCGAGCCGAGTCGGCCCTGCGCGCGGTCCTGGTGGCGCGGGGCGCGCCCGCCGAGGTCCTCGGCTAGGACCCGGCCGGCCCCTCGAGGTCCACGCGGGAGAGGTCCGCCAGGTAGAGGCAGCCCACGCTCGCCCGGTGGGGACCTGCGGGTCCTCGCCGGCCTAGGTGGTGGCGGGTCTCTTCTCGCCCATGGCTGCGCCTCTCGTCCGTCAGGACTCGTCCAGCACGCGCGCGCAGGCCTCGACGCCCATCGTGTGGACCCAGGCGTTCTCGGGCGCCGACTCGAGCATCGAGGTCGCCATGGTGAGCGCCCAGCCCCGCGCCCGCACCCACACCGGGTCACCGGCCGGGTAGCGGTCGGCGAGCGCGGCGCGGAAGCGCTCCCTGCCCGCCGCGTCGAGCACGAGCCACGCCGTAGCCAGGTCGGTCGCCGGATCACCGGAGGTCAGGTCTCCGAAGTCCACGACGGCTGCCAGCGAGCCCTCGTCCGACACCACGAGGTTGCCCGGGTGGGGGTCGCCGTGGAGCCACAGGGGCACGCCCGTCCACACCGGGGCGCCCACGAGCCGGTCCCAGAGCGCGAGCACGCGCTCGCCGTCGGGCACCAGGCCCCGCTCGACGCGACGGCGCACCGCCGCGTCGCGCGTGCGCAGCGGTACGCCGCGCACGGGGTTGTGGGGTGCCTCGGCCGGGGCCGGGGAGTGGAGCGCGCGGTAGAAGTCGGCGAGCGGCCGGGCCAGCGCGACCCGCTCGGCGACCGGGACGTCGGACGCGCGCCGGCCCGGCACCCACGGGACGACGGACCAGGACCAGGGGTACCCCAGTGCGGTGCTCGGGACGCCCACCCGCACCGGTTCGGGCACGACGACGGGCAGCCGGGGTGCGAGGAACGGCAACCACTCGATCTCGTGCCGCACGAGCGGCGCGGCGACCTCCCGGCGGGGCAGGCGCACCGCGAGGTGCGTCCCGTCGTCGCGCGGCCCGAGCCGCAGCATGACGTTGTCCCAGCCGTTGGCCACCAGCTCGAGCGGCAGGCCCGCCAGGTCGGGGTGCTGCTCGGCGAGCAGCTCCCGGGCGAGGCCGACCGTGACGTCGAGGTCGGCCTTCACGCGTCCAGCTCCAGCTCGCGACCGCGGTCCCACGGCTCCGCCCACCCGAGGTGCTCGAGCATCGCGTCGAGGATCCCGGCGGTGAAACCCCACACGAGATGGGTGAGCGCGCCGTCGGCCACCTGGAACCCGGGGCCGCGCCACTCGTGGCCGCCCCGCCGGACGACGGTCGTCACCCGTCGGTCGGGGTCCACCAGGTCGGCGACGGGCGCGCGGAACACGTGCGCGGACTCGCCGTGGTCGACGACCCGGACGGGCGTCGGCCGGGCCCACCAGCCGAGCACGGGCGTGACGACGTGGTTGCTCACGGGCATCGGGAGCTCGCGGCAGGGGCCGAGGACCTCGACGCCGGACGGGTCGAGCCCCGTCTCCTCCTCGGCCTCGCGCAGGGCCGCCTCGACGACCGACTCGCCCGGTTCCAGCCGACCACCGGGGAAGGCCACCTGCCCCGCGTGCGAGCGCAGGGTCGCGGCGCGCGCCAGCAGCAGCACGTCGAGGTCGTGCGAGAGGGCGAGCGCCTGCGCGTCGTGCGCGGCCGGCAGGCCGTCCAGCACGCCGAAGAGCACGAGCACCGCGGCCGGGCGGGTGGCGGCGGGATCGCCGGCCGGCAGGCCGCGCGCGTGCGGCCACGACCGGAGGAACGTCGGGTCCTCGGCCAGTGCGGCGAGCTGGGCCCTGGCCGACGTCGTCGCGAGCGGTTCAGGGGTCACCGAGGCAGGCTACCGCTCGCCGCCGACGCCGTGGCCCGGCCGCAGGTCACCACGACGTGGCGAGCGGCATGCCCTCCTGGTAGCCGGCGGCCGACTGGATGCCGACGACCGCGCGGTCGGCGAACTCGGGCAGCGTCCGCGCACCCGCGTAGGTGAAGCTCGACCGGACGCCCGAGGTGATGTCGTCGAGCAGGTCCTCGACACCCGGGCGGCGCGGGTCGAGGTACATCTTCCCCGTCGAGATGCCCTCCTCGTACAGGGCCTTGCGCGCCCGGTCGAACGCCGACCCCGTGCCCGCGGTGCGCGCCGCGACGGCCCGGGCGGACGCCATGCCGAACGACTCCTTGTACAGGCGGCCGGTGCCGTCGTCGTGCAGGTCGCCCGGCGACTCGTACGTGCCGGCGAACCACGACCCGATCATGACCTGCGACGCGCCCGCGGCGAGCGCGAGCGCCACGTCGCGGGGGTGCCGCACGCCGCCGTCCGCCCACACGTGCCGTCCGAGCTCGCGCGCGGCGGCCGCGCACTCGAGCACCGCGGAGAACTGCGGGCGCCCGACGGCGGTCTGCATGCGGGTGGTGCACATCGCGCCCGGGCCCACGCCGACCTTGACGATGTCCGCCCCGGCGGCGACCAGGTCGCGCACGCCGTCGGCCGTGACCACGTTGCCGGCCACGACCGGCACCTGGGGGTCGAGACCGCGGACGGCCTCGAGCGCCTGGAGCATCTTGGCCTGGTGACCGTGCGCCGTGTCGACGACGAGGACGTCGACGCCCGCGTCGAGCAGGCCCTTGGCCTTGGCGGCGACGTCGCCGTTGATGCCGACCGCGGCGCCGACGCGCAGCCGGCCGGCCGCGTCGAGCGCGGGGCGGTAGACGGTCGAGCGCACCGCGCCCTTGCGCGTCAGCACGCCCACGAGGGCGCCGTCGCGCACCACGGGCGCCATCTGGACCTTGGCCGCGTGCAGGCGCTCGAACGTCGCCTCCAGGCCCTCGGCCTCGACGCGAGCCGCGTCGAGCGTCACGAGGTCGCCCGCCATGACCTGGCGCACCTGGGCGAAGCGGTCGACGGACGCGCAGTCCGCCGCGGTGACGACGCCCACGGGCCGGCCGTCGGCGACCACGACCGCGGCCCCGTGCGCACGCTTGCCGAGCAGCGTCAGCACGGTGGCGACGGTCTCGGTCGGCGCGACGACGACCGGTGTCTCGACGACGGGGTCCTTCGCCTTCACGTCGGCCACGACGTCGGCGACCACCTCGGTCGGGACGTCCTGCGGCAGGATCGCGACCGCCCCGCGACGCGCGACCGTCTCGGCCATGCGGCGGCCGGCGACGGCGGTCATGTTCGCGACCACGACGGGGATGGTCGTCCCGGTGCCGTCGTCCGTCGCGAGGTCGACGTCGAACCGGCTCGTCACGTCGGAGCGCGACGGGACCATGAAGACGTCGCCGTAGGTCAGGTCGGTGGTGGGCTGGTGCCCGTCGAGAAAGCGCACAGGTGTCCCCTGGAGGTGATGCCGAGAGTGTCCGACCCTCGAACGCCCGCCGGCGGTCACGTGTTCCCGTCGGCACCTTCGAACCTACCGCGCACCTCCTGCACAGGAGTGCCACGCCGAGCGCATAGAGTGGTCCGGTTATGTCTGGAGGAGATGCATGGGGCTGCTGAGGGACATCCGCTCGCCCGAGGACGTGCGGCGGCTCACCGGCGCCGAGACGACGCAGCTGGCGGCCGAGATCCGGGCCTTCCTGGTGGACCAGGTGTCGCGCACCGGCGGCCACCTCGGCCCCAACCTCGGGGTCGTGGAGCTGACGATCGCGCTGCACCGGGTCTTCGAGTCGCCCCGGGACACCCTGGTCTTCGACACGGGCCACCAGTCCTACGTGCACAAGCTGCTCACCGGCCGGCACGACTTCTCGGGCCTGCGCAAGCGCGGCGGTCTCTCGGGATACCCGAGCCGGGCCGAGTCGGAGCACGACGTCGTCGAGAACTCGCACGCGTCCACCGCCCTGTCCTGGGCCGACGGCATCGCCCGCGCCAACGAGGTCCGCGGACGCACCGACCGGCACGTCGTCGCCGTCATCGGTGACGGCGCGCTCACCGGCGGGATGGCGTGGGAGGCGATCAACAACATCGCCGCCAACGACGACCGCCGGCTCGTCATCGTGGTCAACGACAACGGCCGCTCGTACTCGCCGACGATCGGCGGCGTGGCGAACCACCTCGACACGCTGCGCACGACCCGCGGCTACGAGGCCTTCCTCGACTGGGGCAAGCGCACCCTGCACCGCACGGGCCCGCCGGGCCGCTTCGCCTACGACTGGCTGCACGGGCTCAAGAAGGGCCTCAAGGACGTCGTCGCGCCCCAGGGCATGTTCGAGGACCTGGGCCTGAAGTACGTCGGCCCGGTCGACGGGCACGACGTCGCCGCGATGGAGCACGCGCTGCGGCGCGCCAAGACGTTCGGCGGGCCCGTCATCGTGCACGCCATCACGGAGAAGGGCCGCGGGTACACGCCGGCCGAGGAGGACGTCGCCGACCGGTTCCACGCCGTCGGCAAGATCCACCCCGAGACGGGTCTGCCCGTGGCGCCGTCGCGGTTCGGCTGGACGCAGGTCTTCGCCGACGAGATCGTCGAGATCGGCCGGCGCCGGCGGGACGTGGTCGCGATCACCGCGGCGATGCTGCACCCCGTGGGCCTCGCGCCGTTCGCCGAGGCGTTTCCCGACCGCACGTTCGACGTCGGCATCGCGGAGCAGCACGCCGCGACCTCGGCCGCCGGCATGGCGTTCGCGGGGCTGCACCCCGTGGTCGCGGTGTACGCGACGTTCCTCAACCGCGCGTTCGACCAGGTCCTCATGGACGTCGCGCTGCACAAGGCGGGCGTGACGTTCGTGCTCGACCGTGCCGGGATCACCGGCGACGACGGCCCGAGCCACAACGGCATGTGGGACATGGCGCTGCTGCGCATCGTCCCGGGCCTGCAGCTCGCCGCCCCGCGCGACGAGGCGACGCTGCGCGCCGCGCTGCGCCACGCCGTCGACGTCGACGACGCGCCGACCGTCGTGCGCTACCCCAAGGGTGCGCTCGTGGACCCGATCCCGGCGCTCGAGGACATCGAGGGCGTCGACGTCGTGGCCCGCCACGTCCCCGGCGGCGGCGCGCCCGAGAGCCGGCGGGTCCTCGTCGTCGGCGTCGGCGCGATGGCCGGCACGGCGCTCGCGGCCGGCGAGTCGCTCGCCGCGCACGGGCTCGAGGTCTGCGTCGTGTCGCCGACGTGGGTCCTGCCCGTCCCGCCCGCGCTGGTCAAGCTCGCGGGCGAGCACGACCTCGTGCTCACGATCGAGGACGGCGTGACCGACGGCGGGGTCGGGGCGACGCTCGCGCAGCGCGCGGCCGAGCAGGGCGTGCGCACGCCGCACGTGCACCGCGGGCTGCCGGTCGAGTTCCTCGACCACGCGAGCCGCGAGCAGGTCGCGACGGCCCAGCGGCTGCGTGCCGAGGACGCGGTGCGCGACGTGCTCGCGGCGCTCGCCGGGGCCTGAGGGTAGGTCACGCCTGGGCGCGCCGTTCCCGGATCCGACCCGGCGTCGGTAGCGTGACGTCATGGCTCTGGAACCGCTCGACGAGGACTGGACGCGCGCGCTCGCGGTCGTCGCGCACCCGGACGACATGGAGTTCGGCGCCGCCGCGGCGGTGGCGCGCTGGACCGGTCAGGGCAAGCACGTCGTGTACTGCATGGTCACGAGCGGCGAGGCCGGGATCGACGGCATGCACCCGGACGAGGCGCGCGCGGTCCGGGAGGCCGAGCAGGAGGCCTCGGCGCGGGTGGTCGGCGTAGAGGACGTCGAGTTCCTCCGGCTGCCCGACGGTGTCCTCGAGTACGGCGTGCCGCTGCGACGGGCGATCGCCCAGGTCGTGCGCAGGCACCGCCCCGAGGTGGTGATCACGGGCAACCACCGCGAGACGTTCCCGGGCGGCGTCCTCAACCAGGCCGACCACGTCGCGACCGGTCGTGCCGTCGTCGACGCGGTGCGCGACGCCGGGAACCGGTGGGTGTTCCCCGAGCAGCTCTCGGACGGGCTCGAACCGTGGGGCGGTGTGCGGGCGGTGTGGGTGACCGGGTCGCCGGAGGCCCGGCACGCCGTGGACGTCACGGCCACGTTCGACGCCGGCGTCGAGTCGCTGCGCGCGCACACGGCGTACCTGGACGGGCTCGGCTGGGAGGACTTCGACCCGGCCGAGTTCCTCGCGCGGCTGACCACGGCGACGGGCGAGGAGCTCGGGGTGCGGCACGCCACGGCGTTCGAGGTGCTGCGCCTGGGCTGGGAGTGATCGCCCGCCCGACGGCGGACCGTCACCCCGGCGTCACCGTCCGTTCAGGCGGGCCTGCTTGAAACGGCCCATGAGTCGTTCCAGCAGCCCCGCGGCGGTGCTCGCGGCCGTGGCGCTCGGCGCCGTGGCCACCGCCGTCGCCGTCCGCGAGCTGCTCCGCCGGCAGGCCGCCCTCGCGCGGCGTCGCATCGGCAAGGTGCTCGGTGAGACGGCTCTCGACGCCGACCGCGTCTGGAAGAAGGGCTACGGGGGATCCCCGCTCGACCTGCTCGTGCTCGGCGACTCGATCGCCGCCGGGCTCGGCGCCGAGCGGCCCAAGGACACGCTCGGCGCTCGGGTGGCGCGCGGTGTCGCCAAGGCGCTCCACCGGCCCGTGCGGCTTCGGTGCGCCGCCGTGGTGGGTTCGGAGTCGTCCGCGCTGGCCGGGCAGCTCGCCGCGCTGCCCCCGGACTACCGGCCCGACGCCGCGGTGATCGTGGTGGGCGGCAACGACGTCACGCACCGCGTGCCGGTGGCCGTGTCCGTGCGGCACCTCGAGGGCGCGGTGGTCGCCCTGCGTGGACGGGGTGCCGCGGTCGTCGTGGGCACGTGCCCCGACCTCGGGGCCCTGCGGCCCGTGCCGCAGCCGCTGCGCGTCCTGGGGTCGCGGATGTCGCGCCAGCTCGCGGGCGCCCAGGCGGTCGTGGCCGCCCGGCACGGCGCCCACGCCGTCTCCCTGGCGCGGACCGTCGGCCCCTTCTTCGTCGCCGACCCCGACGAGATGTTCAGCCTCGACCGCTTCCACCCCAGCGCCCTCGGCTACAAGCGGACCGCGGCCGCGATCGTGCCGGCCGTGCTCGCCGCGCTCGGGCGCGACGCCGTTCCCGCTCAGCAGTGACCGAGCCGCTCGACCCGCACGGGCGCGCACGGGCCGCGGTCGTCGGCCGGCACAGGGGCCGCGGCTGACGGAACCCGCACGGGCGCGGGGCCCTGGGCTCGCATCATGTCGGCGAGCGCCGCGTCCACCTGCTGACGGACCAGGCGGGCGTCGTCGGTGTCATGGAGCTCGGCGACCACCGCGCCGCCGAGGAACCCGCCGGAGGCGAGGGCGGCGCCCACGACGGCGGCGAGCACCACGGCGACCGGTGAGGGCGGACGGCGGCCGTCCGGACGCGCCGTGGGCGGGCCGCCGGCGTGCCGCACGTCCTGCGCGGTGCCCGCGCTCCAGATCTCGAACACGACGGGTGACACGGGAGTGCTCATGGGGTTTCGCCGCCTCCGGCCGTGCGGCTCCTGGACCGGTGTCGCTACCAGGAGAGAGCCCGCGGCGTGCCGTCCTGTGACGCCGTGCAGCGGGTGAGTCTCACCCGGTCCGGGCCGCTCCGGCCAGCGTCGCCTCGGCCGCGGCGAGCGCCACGCGGTGCAGGTCGCCCTGGGACTCCGCGTACCAGGCGCGCTGCCGCGCGGCGCCGTTCCCGCGCGACCACAGCGCACCGAGCGTGTCGGTGACCGTGTCGAGGTCGCCCGCGTCCACGAGCGCGTCGCGGACGTGCTCGACGAGCACGCCGACGACGTCGTGCGCGGGGGCGGGGCGGAACGTCCGCGGGTGGAGCAGGTCACCCGTGATGCCGGACCGGCCGGCGCGCCAGTGCGCCGTGCGCAGGAGCTCGGTCGGTGCGTCGGGCGCCGGCCTCCCGTCGGCGGCCTCGCGCGCGGCGGTCTCCACGAGTGCGCGGGACAGGGCCGCGAGCAGCGCCGCGGTGCGCGGGTCGAGGCACACGTCCGCGACCCGGATCTCGACCGTCGGGTACTTGGCCGACAGGCGGGCGTCGAAGTACACCATCGCGTGGTCGAGCACCGTGCCCGTCGCGACGAGCGCCTCGACCGCGGCGTGGTACGCCTCGGGAGTGCCGAAGTGCCGCGACGGGCCCGCGGTGGGCCAGCGCGCCCACACCTGGGACCGGAAGCTCGCGAACCCCGAGTCGTCGCCCTGCCAGAACGGGGAGTTCGCCGACAGCGCGAGCAGCGGCGCGAGCCACGGCCCGATGCGGTCGATGACGGCGACGCCCTCCGTGTCGTCGGCCACGGAGACGTGCACGTGGCAGCCGTTGGTCAGCTGCTCCCGTGCCGTGAGGCCGAACTCGGTGCGCGCCCGCAGGTACCGCACCTTGGACATCGTCGTGCCGTCGATCGGCACCGGCGAGGTGCCGACGGCCGCGATGTGGGCGTCGTGCTGCTGCGCCGCGGCCTCGGCGCCCGCCCGCCCGTCGAGGATCGCCTGCGTGAGGTCGTCGAGCGACGTCATCGGCTCCGTCGCCGTCTCGATCTGCTCCTCCATGAACTCGGGCTCGAGCGGCCCGTGCTCGGGGTGGGCGCCCTCCAGCACCGCCTGCGCCCTGGCGATCGGCCCGCCGTCCGGCCCGACCAGCAGCAGCTCTTCCTCGACTCCGAACGATCGCGTCACGCGTGGATGCTTGCACGTGGCGGCGATTTTCGCACCGGGGAGACGGCGAGGGGCGAGCAGCGACGAGGTGAGGGCGTGTGTCGCGTCACCCGCGACGGCGCGGTGCTCGTGCCTGCGCCGGCGGTACCACGTCGCGAGGAGCGCGACGGCGAGGAGCACCTCGGCGCCGTCACCGCCGTAGTACATCCACACGGCCGCCTCCGCGGCCTGCGCCGGGTCGTGCGTGCCGGTGTGGTCGGAAGGGCCGTGGCCACCCCGCACCGCACGCGCGTGCAGGAGCTTCGCCAGGGCTGCGTGCGCTCCCGCGGCGGCGACGAGCACCACCGCCCGTGCCCGCACCGACGGCCGGCGGGGTCCCGGGTCCGTGCCGGCGATCGACCAGGTGAAGAGGCATCCGGCGGCGAGGAAGTGGCCCAGGACGAGCCACCGCAGGGCGGGGTCGCCGCGGACCGCCGCCTCGAGCGGCGTGAGGTAGAGCACGTAGAGCGCACCGACGTCGAGCAGCCCCGCCGTGACGGGGTGGGAGAGCACGTGCACGGGCGCGCTGCGCAGCAGGTGCGAGAGGCGGCGTCCCCGGCGGGGACGGACGGAGCCGAGGAGCAGGCGGGCGGGAGCGCCGAGGACGAGGCCCAGCGGCGCGTACATGCCGAGCAGGAGGTGCTGGACCATGTGCGCCCGGTGGTCGGTCACGGCGAGGTCCGCGAGCGGCGGGCTGACGGATGCCGCGACGAGCAGCGCTCCCGTGACCCACGCCGTCGTGCGCCACGGTGACCACGGGGGCAGGGTGGCCGGCCGTCTCGCGACGCCGGCGGCGTACGGGGCGACCAGCGCGGCGGCCGCCGCCGCAGCGAGCCACCAGCCGGGCGTCACGGCGGAGGTCGGTCGTGCCGCTCGCCGCGGGACCGGCGCCGCGCGGCGCGCAGCACCAGCAGGCCGGCGGTCAGCAGGACGAGGCCGGCGGCGTTCCACGCGACGTCGTAGGCGAGCAGGTCGACGCCGTACCGGACCTGGTGCACCGCGAGCACCTTGTGGTTCACGAGCCCGTCGAAGACCTGGAACGCCCCGGCACCCGCCAGTGCACCGCCCCAGGCCGCGCCTCGGTCGAGCCTGCGGTCGCGCGCGAGGTCGGCGAGCAGGAAGCCGCCGGCCACGAGCAGGACGAGCTCGGCGGCGTGCAGCACACCGTCGGACAGCAGGGCGGCGTCGGACGTCCCGAGGTCGTAGAAGTGGTGCCACCCGAGGAGCTGGTGGAAGACGATCTCGTCGACCGCGGCCATGAGCCCGACGCCCAGGAGCGCCGCGGCACGCGCGGAGCGACGGTGCTCGTGGAGCTCCATCGCCCGAGACTAGGGGCCCGGCCGTCCGCTCGACAGCCGGGCCCCGTGAGCGGGCCCCGAGAGCGCCGCCCGGGAGCTCAGCCCGCGTCGCGCGGGACGTCGGCGACGCCGGCGGGCAGGAGCCGGCGGCCGAGCACACGCTCGCTGTAGCCCGTGCGGTCGAGGTACGGCGTGATGCCGCCGGTGTGGAAGCCCCAGC
The DNA here is from genome assembly GCA_031180595.1 of Isoptericola sp. Classification (GTDB taxonomy): domain Bacteria; phylum Actinomycetota; class Actinomycetes; order Actinomycetales; family Cellulomonadaceae; genus Isoptericola. Next base: position 23,616 of record JAPSLQ010000007.1, read on the forward strand.
CGGCACCGAGGATCATGCACAGGTCGATCTGCTGGGGTGCGGCCACGACACCCTCGTCGAGCATGTGCCCGATCTCGACCGTGAGCGCGGTCAGGACCGAGTCGAGCACGCCGTGGGCGTCGAGCACGCCCGGCTCGCCCGGGCGCGCGGGACCGAACGCCTCCTGGATCTCCGGGTTCACCGGCTTCGGCAGCCCGGGGCCGGGGGCGTCGAGCACGACCCGCGTGGCGTCCGCGACGAGCTTCTCGAGCCCGGGGGAGCGCGGGAACCGGTCGCCGAGCTCCTCGCGCAGGGAGGTCAGCACGTGGAGCCCGACGGCGGGGCCGACGAGGTCGAAGAGCTCGAACGTCGGCATGGGGAAGCCGAGCGGGGCCAGAGCCGAGTCCGCGACCTCGACGGGCGTGCCGTTCTCGACGGCCTCGACGACCTTCCCCATGACGAGCACGAGCAGCCGGTTGACCACGAAGCCGGGGCGGTCGGCCACGAGGACCGACGTCTTGCGCAGCTTCTTCGTCACGGCGAACGCCGTGGCGAGCGCCTCGTCGCTCGTGCCACGGGCCTTGACGACCTCGACGAGCGGCATCTGGGCGACCGGGTTGAAGAAGTGGATGCCCACGACGCGCTCCGGGTGCTGCAGGACCGACGCCATCTCGGTCACCGACAGCGCCGAGGTGTTGGTCGCGAGGACCGCGTCCTGCGCGACGATGCCCTCGAGCTCGGCGAAGACGCGCTTCTTGAGGTCCATGACCTCGGTGACGGCCTCGATCACGAGGTCGCAGCCCGCCAGGTCCTCGATCTGCGTGGTCCCGTGCACGCTCGCCGTGACGCGCGCGGCGACCTCGGGGGTCATGCGCCCCCGCCCGACGAGCTTCTCGACGGTCGAGCGGACGAAGCCGAGACCCTTCTCGACGCGCTCGGTGTCGAGGTCGCGCATGACGACCGGCACGCCGAGGCGCTGCGAGACCAGGAGCGCGATCTGCGCGGCCATGAGGCCGGCGCCGACGATGCCGACGCGCGTGACCGGGCGCGCGAGGTCCGGCGACGGAGCCCCGGCCGGCTTCTTGCCGCCCGAGACGAGCTGGAACGCGTACACGCTCGCGCGCATCTCGTCGGACATGATGAGGTCGGCCAGCGCCTCGTCCTCCGCGGCGAACGCCTCGGCCCGCGTCCAGGTGCGGGCGCCCGCGAGCAGCTCGAGGGCGCGGTAGGGCGCGGGCCGCGACCCGGCCACGACGGCGTCGAGGCGCCGTCGCGTCGCGCTCAGCACGGCGTCCCAGACCGGCTCGGGGTCGGGCTCGCGGCGCGGGACGGTCACCTCGCCGCGCACGACCTGCTCGGCCCAGGCGATCGAGCGCTCGAGGAAGTCCGCGGCGTCGAACATCGCGTCGACCAGGCCCGCGTCGAGCGCCTCGGCCGCCTTGAACGGCTTGCTGGCCGCGGGGCGCGTGAGCAGGACGTCGACCGCCTTCTCGATGCCCACCAGGTGCGGCACGACGTACGAGCCGCCCCACCCCGGCACGAGCCCCAGGCCGACCTCGGGCAGGCCGAGAGCTCCGACGTCGGACGACACCGTGCGGTAGTCGCAGTTGAGCGCCAGCTCCAGGCCGCCGCCGAGGGCGATGCCGTTCACGAACGCGAACGTGGGCACGCCCATCGTGTGCAGCAGCTCGTAGGCCGCGTGGCCCGCGCGGCCGAGCTCGAGCGCCTCCTCGCGGCGAGTCACCGCGCCCACGCCCAGGAGGTCGGCGCCCGCCGCGAGGACGTACGGCTTGCCCGTGACGCCGACGGCGACGAGCTCGCCCGCGGCGGCCCGCTGCTGCAGGCCGCGCAGCGCGGCCGTGAGCTCCGCCAGGCCCTGCGGGCCCAGGGTGTTGGGCTTGGTGTGGTCGAGCCCGTTGTCGAGCGTGACCAGGGCCATCGTGCCGGTGCCGCCGGGGAGGGCGACGTCGCGCACCAGGGTGCGGGTCACGCGCTCGGCGCGCGTGGTGCCGGACGCGGCGGGGTTCTCGCCCGGGGTGGTGGTGTCGGTCATGTCAGCCCTCCGTGCTGGCCGGGACGTGGCCCGAGTAGTCGGCGTGGTGGGGGTTCTCCCAGATCACGGTGCCGCCCTGGCCGAGGCCCACGCACATCGTGGTCAGGCCGTAGCGCACCTCGGGGTGCTGGGCGAACTGGCGCGCGAGCTGCGTCATGAGCCGCACGCCCGAGCCCGCGAGCGGGTGACCGACGGCGATCGCGCCGCCGTAGGGGTTGACGCGCTCGTCGTCGTCGGCGATGCCGTAGTGGTCGAGGAAGGTCAGGACCTGGACGGCGAACGCCTCGTTGATCTCGAACAGACCGATGTCGTCGATCGTCAGGCCGGCGCGGGCGAGCGCCTTGTCGGTGGCCGGGACGGGGCCGTAGCCCATGATCTCGGCCGGCACGCCCGCGAAGGCGTAGGAGACCATGCGCATCGCGACGGGGAGCCCGAGCTCCTCGGCGACGTCGCCCGCCGCGACGAGCGACGCCGTCGCGCCGTCGGTCAGGGGAGAGGCGTTGCCCGCGGTGACGCGGCCACCCGGGCGGAACGGCGTCTTGAGGCCGGCGATCGCCTCCATGGTGGTGCCCGGGCGCGGCAGCTCGTCGGCGGTCGCCAGGCCCCAGCCGCGCTCGGCGGAGCGGACCGCGACGGGCACGATCTCGGGACCGATGTCGCCGTTGGCGAGCGCCTTGGCGTACCGGGCCTGGGTGTTGACGGCGTACGCGTCCGCGCGCTCCTTGGTCAGGTGCGGGAAGCGGTCGTGCAGGTTCTCCGCGGTGACGCCCATGTCGAGCGCCTCGGCGTCGACCAGCCGCTCGGCGAGGAAGCGCGGGTTGGGGTCCGCGCCGACGCCCATGGGGTGGCGTCCCATGTGCTCGACGCCGCCCGCGATCGCGACGTCGGACGCACCGACGGCGATGCTCGCGGCGGTCGTGGTCACCGCGGTCATGGCACCCGCGCACATGCGGTCGATCGCGTAGCCCGGCACCGTCGTGGGCAGGCCCGCGAGCAGCGCGACGGTGCGCCCGAGGGTCAGGCCCTGGTCGCCCTGCTGGGTCGTCGCCGCGATCGCGACCTCGTCCACGCGCTCGGGCGGCAGCTCGGGGTGGCGCCGCAGCAGCTCGCGCACCGCCTTGACGACGAGGTCGTCGGCTCGGGTCTCGGCGAACAGGCCGTCGGGACGGGCCTTGCCGAAGGGGGTGCGCACGCCCTCGACGAAGACGACGTCGCGCACGGGCCGGCGGCCGGCGGCCCGGACGGCGCCGGGTGAGGACGGTGAGGACTCGGTGGCCACGGTCATGGCAGCTCCTGGTGTGGGACTTCGGCGTCCGCGAGCGACGCCGCTCTCGCCGGTACACGCTACCGCGAGTACCAGGAAGAAGATAGCAGGAGCTGAGACCGGGTATCAGGACGCGGGTCCCGTGCTCGGCTCAGACGTGCGCGAAGGCCCGCGCGAGCGGCTCGGCGACCAGGCCGACCTGCCACTCCCGTGCGTTGCGTCCCCGCAGGAACGCTGCGATCTCGGCCGGGCCCGCAGGCTCCGGGGGCGTCCAGCACAGCCGGCGCAGCGCGTCGGGCTGGAGCAGGTTCTCCACCGGGACCGAGAGCTCCTCGGACAGGTCGGCGACGACGTCGCGCGCCGCGGCGAGCCGCCGGGCTGCGACCGGGTCTCGGTCGGCCCACACGCGGGGCTGGGGCGGGCCCTCGGTGCGCGGGCCGCGCAGGCTCGGCAGGTCCTCGGCGGGCAGCGCCAGCGCCTCGTCGATCGCGCGCTGCCAGGCGGCGGCGCGGCGCCGTGCGGCCTTGCCCGCGAACTCCGGCAGCGCGACGAGCTGAGGCACGGAGCGGGGCAGCGCACGCGCCGCCGCGACGATCGCGCGGTCGGGAAGGACGCGTCCGGGGGAGACGTCCCGCGCGCGGGCGCTCGCCTCGCGCGCCGTCCACAGGCTGCGCACGACGCCGAGCTGGCGGCGGTCGCGCAGCGTGTGCGTGCCCGAGGTGCGTCGCCACGGCTCGGGACGCGGCGGCGGCGGGGGCGCGGTGCGGACCGCCTCGAACTCCTGGGCGGCCCACTCGGCCTTGCCCGCAACCTCGAGCCGCTCGCCGAGCTTCGCGCGCAGCTCGAGCAGGACCTCGACGTCGAGCGCCGCGTACCGCAGCCAGTCGTCGGGCAGGGGCCGCGTGGACCAGTCGACCGCGGAGTGCTCCTTGGCGAGGCCGAGGCCGAGCACCTCGGCCACGACGGCGGCGAGCCCCACGCGCTCCATGCCGAGCAGCCTGGCCGCGAGCTCGGTGTCGAACACGCGCGCCGGCCGCAGGCCGTGCTCGGCGAGACCCGGCAGGTCCTGCGACGCCGCGTGCAGCACCCACTCGACGTCGCCGACGGCCTCGCCGAGCGCCGAGAGGTCGGGCAGGGCGACGGGGTCGAGCAGCGCCGTCCCCGCTCCGGCGCGGCGCACCTGGACGAGGTACGTCGACTGGCCGTACCGGTAGCCGGACGCCCGCTCGGCGTCGGCAGCGACGGGCCCCGTCGCGGCGGCGAACCGCTCGACGACCCGCGCGAACGCCTCGGGCGTCGCGACCACGGGACCGACGCCGTCGGACGGCTCGGTCAGCGGGACGACCTCGGGCGCGGGCGCGGGCGTGGGCGGGGCGGAGCTCATGGCCCTACGGTATTTCGTCGCGGCGCCAGGGCCGTGACGCCTTCGGGCAGCGGGGGCAGGCCGCCCGCCGTGCTCATGAGGTCGGCCCACACGGCGAGGTGCGCCCCGAGGCCGGTCCCCGTCGGCGTCCAGGACGCGCGCAGCTCGAGGTCCACCGCGGCGGGGGTGCCCGCCAGCGCGCCGAAGCTCTCCGAGAGCACCCGGGTGACGGTCCCGCCCAGGGCGACGTGCTCGACCCCGGCCCCGTCGAGCGCCTCGGTGACCCAGGACCACGCGACCTCGGCCAGGAGCGGGTCGGCCGCGAGCTCGGGCTCGAGCGTCGCGCGCACGAGCGTCACGACGCGGAAGGTGCCGCGCCAGGTCTCCTGCCCGTCCGGGTCGTGGAGCACGACGAAGCGGCCCGTGGCCACCTCGGCGGCGTCCTCGCCGGCCCCGGGACGGCCGGGCTCGGCCCGGCCGCCGAGCACCTCGCCCTCGAGCGCGACGCTGAACGGCGCGATCCGCGTCGGGCCGGGGATCTCGGCGAGGCGAACCTCGGGGCGCAGCCGCTGGTCCCGCAGCGAGGCGAGCGCGGCCGCGAACGGAGCGGGGATCTCCCGCTGGTCGCCGGTCACCCCGTCACGGTACGTCCGCACGCGCCGCGGACCGGCACGACGTGCCGGTGGCGGCAGGTCGTGTCCGTATCGTGATGGTCCGTCCGCGACGTGGCCGCGCGCCACTAGGCTGGGCCAGGCCTTTGCGCCGCCCGGCGGGCGCGCGCGTCGTCGTCTCGAGAGAGCAGGAAGCATGTCAGCTCGTGCACAGATCGGTGTCACCGGACTTGCGGTCATGGGCCGCAACCTGGCGCGCAACTTCGCCCGCCACGGGTTCACCGTGGCGGTGCACAACCGCAGCCACGCCAAGACGCTGTCCCTGATCGAGGAGGCGGGCCACGAGGGCGACTTCGTGCCGTCCGAGTCGATGGCGGACTTCGTCGCGTCGCTCGAGCGGCCGCGCAAGGTGGTCGTCATGGTCAAGGCGGGTGCCGCGACCGACGCCGTCATCGACGAGCTGGTGCCCCTCCTCGAGGAGGGCGACATCGTCGTCGACGCCGGCAACGCCCACTTCCCGGACACGATCCGCCGCGAGCAGGCGCTGCGCGAGCGCGGCCTGCACTTCGTGGGCACCGGCGTCTCCGGCGGGGAGGAGGGCGCCCTCAACGGGCCGTCGATCATGCCGGGCGGCACGCGCGAGTCCTACGAGTCGCTCGGCCCGATCCTCGAGGCGATCTCGGCCAAGGTCGACGGGACGCCGTGCTGCACGTACGTCGGCCCCGACGGCGCCGGCCACTTCGTCAAGATGGTGCACAACGGCATCGAGTACGCCGACATGCAGCTCATCGCCGAGGCCTACGACCTGCTGCGCCAGGGTCTCGGTGCCTCGGCCGCCGAGATCGGCGAGATCTTCGAGGAGTGGAACGCGGGCGACCTCGAGTCGTTCCTCATCGAGATCACCGCCAAGGTGCTCGCCCACACGGACGCCGCGACGGGCAACGCGTTCGTCGACGTCGTCCTGGACCAGGCCGAGCAGAAGGGCACCGGCCGCTGGACGGTGCAGAACGGCCTCGACCTGGGCGTGCCGATCACCGGCATCGCCGAGGCGACGTTCGCGCGCGCCCTGTCGGGCTCGGTACCGCAGCGCGAGGCGGGGCGCGCGGCGCTGCCCGCGGACGCCACGCCGCTCCAGGTGCCCGCCGACGACGCGGCGCGCGCCGCCTTCGTCGAGGACGTCCGCCAGGCGCTCTACGCCTCCAAGGTGGTCGCGTACTCGCAGGGCTTCGACCAGATCGCCGCCGCGTCGGCCGAGAACGGCTGGAACATCGACCGCGGCGCCATGGCCCGCATCTGGCGCGGCGGCTGCATCATCCGCGCCCGGTTCCTCAACCGCATCACCGAGGCGTACGACCGCGACCCCGGTCTGCCGCTGCTGCTCGCGGACCCGTACTTCACCGAGGCCGTGTCGACCGGGCTCGCGGCGTGGCGCCGCGTCGTCGCCCAGGCCGCCCAGGCCGGCATCCCGACGCCCGCGTTCTCCTCGTCGCTCGCCTACTACGACGGGGTGCGCGCCGAGCGCCTGCCCGCCGCGCTCATCCAGGCGCAGCGTGACTACTTCGGCGCCCACACCTACCGGCGCACGGACCGCGACGGCTCGTTCCACACGCTGTGGTCCGGCGACCGTTCCGAAGTGGAGGCGTGAGCACACCCGTGGCAACCGCCTCCTCCACCGCGGGCTTCCGCCCGGTCATCGTCGGCTCCGACATCGGCGTCTACGGCCTCACGCGCTCGTTCCACGAGCGCTACGGGGTGCGCACGACCGTGGTCGCGTTCGCCGAGCCGGGGCCGATCGCGCACTCGCGGCTCATCGACACGGTGCTGTCGGGCACCGCGCCCGAGGAGATCGTCGGCACGCTCGTGCGCGTCGCCACGGAGCACGCCGCCGCGTCGCCGGACACCCTCGTGCTCCTCACCAACATGGACTGGGTCGTACGCGTGCTGGTGCACCACCGGGCCGAGCTCGAGGCCGCGGGCTACGTCGTGCCGTTCGCCGACGCCACCCTCATCGACCGGATCAGCGACAAGGCGGAGTTCTCGGCCATCTGCACCGAGCTGGGGATCCCGACGCCGGGCACGGTCATCCAGGACTTCGCCCGCGCGGACGAGCCCGGCTGGGCGCCGCTCCCCGTCGACTTCCCGTTCCCGGTGATCGCCAAGCCGGCGAGCAGCGCGGACTACCACGACGTGAAGTTCGCCGGGAAGAAGAAGATCTACGAGATCGCCACGCCCGCCGAGCTCGACGCCCTCCTGGCGAGCCTGCGCGAGGCAGGCTTCCGCGGCCGGTTCCTCGTCCAGGAGACGATCCCGGGCGACGACACCCAGATGCGGTCGGTGACGACGTACGCCGACACCTCCGGCCGGGTCACGCTGCGCTGCTCGGCGCGCGTGCTGCTCGAGGAGCGCACCCCGGCGGCGCGCGGCAACCCGTCGGCGATGATCGTCGAGCCCATCGACGAGATCCTCGACGCCGCCCAGCGGATCTGCGAGCACACCGGGTGGCGCGGGTTCGCGAACTTCGACGTCAAGCTCGACCCGCGCGACGGCGTCTTCAAGTTCTTCGAGCAGAACCCGCGCATCGGGCGCAACAACTACTACGTGACCGCGGCCGGGCAGAACCCGACCGAGGTCCTGGTGGACGACGTCGTGCACGGCGTGCGTCGCGAGCCGGTGACGGCCACGCGCGAGGTGCTCTACGCCGTCGTGCCGCACCGGCTGCTGCGCCGGTACGTGCTCGACCCGGCGCTCAACGCGCGCGTCGTCGGGCTCATGCGCTCGGGGCGGACGGTGCACCCGTTGCGGTACCGTGCGGACGCGGCGCCCCGCCGTCGGCTGTACGTGCTCACCGCGCTGGTCAACCACTGGCGCAAGTACCGCACGTACTACCCGCTCGAGGCGCTGCGCAAGAACTACGCGGCCAACTCCTCGACACCCGCCTCGGAGGTCCGGTGACCCGTCGACTGCAGCCCGTCGTCCTCGGCGGCGACATCGGTGCCTACAGCCTGGCCCGTGCGTTCCACGAGGCGTACGGGGTCAAGGCCGTCGTCGTCTCGGGCATGTCGACCGGGCTCGTGCGTCACTCGCGGATCCTGACCCACGTCGCCGAGCCGCGGATCGACGAGCCCGAGGCGATCGTCGCGCGCCTGCGGGCGATCGCCGACCAGCACGCCGACGCCGACCTGGTCGCGGTCGGCTCGGCGGACTGGCTCGTGCGCACGCTGGTGCAGAACCGCGACCGCCTCGAGGACCGGTACACGATCCCGTACGTGCGCGAGGACCTGCTGCTGCGCCTCACGGACAAGGAGGAGTTCGGCGCGCTGTGCGCCGAGCTCGGCATCGCGCACCCGACGACGGTGGTCCACGACGTCGCCGCGGGCGGCGAGCCGGACACGAGCGGCCTGACGTTCCCCGTCATCGCGAAGGCGGCGAGCACCGCCGCCTACCACGACGTCGAGTTCGCGGGGAAGAAGAAGGTCTTCCTCGTGGAGACCCGCGACGAGCTCGTCGACCTGCTCGCCCGCGTGCGCGACGCCGGGTACACCGGGGCGTTCGTCGTCCAGGACTACATCCCCGGCGACGACTCGGGCATGCGCATCCTGACCTGCTACTCCGACGCGCAGGGCAAGGTCCGCTTCTCGGCGTTCGGGCACGTGCTGCTCGAGGAGCACACGCCGGGCGCGCTGGGCAACCCGGCCGGCATCATCACCGGCCTGCAGCCCGAGGTGGTCGACCAGGCGCGCCGGCTGCTCGAGCACGTCGGCTGGACCGGGTTCGCCAACTTCGACCTCAAGTACGACCCGCGCGACGGCCGGTACGTGTTCTTCGAGCTCAACCCGCGACTGGGCCGGTCGAACTTCTACATCACCGCGGCCGGCGCCAACGCGGTGCGGTTCTACGTCCACGAGCACCTGCGCGGGCTCGACCCCGAGCCGAGCGCGGTGCTCGGACCGGGCGTGCCGCTCACGGCCGACGGTGAGCTCGAGGCCGAGCACCTGTACACGGTGCTGCCCGGGTCGCTCCTGCGGCGCTACGTCGCCGACCGCGGCCTGCGGTCGCGCACGCGGCGGCTGCAGCTCACCCGGCGGGCGACCAACCCGCTGTGGTACCGCCACGAGTGGGACCCGCGCCGCGTGGCCTACCTCGTCGTCGCGCAGCTCAACCAGGTGCGCAAGTACGCGAAGCACTACCCGGTGTCTGAGGCGCGGGCGCTCGCGTGGAAGGGCGGCGCGTGAGCCTCGCCGGTCACGCCGACCGGCCCGTCGGCGTGATCGGCGGCGTGGGTCCGCTCGCGACCGCGTACTTCGTGCAGCGCGTCGTGCAGCGCACGCGCGCCGAGCGGGACCAGGACCACGTCGACATGGTCGTGCTCAACCACGCGACCATCCCCGACCGCACCGACTACGTGCTGGGCCGCTCCGAGGCGGACCCCGGCCCCGTGCTCGCACGCGACGCCCGGCGCCTCGAGGAGTTCGGCGTCAGCTTCCTGGTGATGCCGTGCAACACGGCGCACTACTTCACGCAGCAGGTGCTCGACGCGATCAGCACGCCGTTCGTCTCGATCGTCGACGTGACCGTCGCCGCGGCCCGCGAGCGGGTGCCGGGCCTGAGGACCGTGGGGCTGCTCGCCACGGCCGGCACTGTCGCCTCGCGCGTGTACGACGACGCGTTCGCCGCCCACGACGTCTCGGTCATCACCCCGGACGCCGACGACCAGGACGTGGTCAACCGCGTGATCTACGAGCAGGTCAAGGCCGGTCACCCGGCCGACCCCGACGCGCTGCGCACCGTCGCCGGGCGGCTCGTCGACCGGGGTGCGTCCGTCGTGGTGCTCGGGTGCACCGAGCTGTCGGTGGCCGCCGTCGACCACGACCTGCTCGACGAGCCGCCGTTCCTCGACTCGATGGACGAGCTCGTGCGCGCGACCATCGAGGCCGCCGGGCACGAGGTGCGCTGAGTCGAGGTTCCGCTGCGGGCGAGTGCCTCGTTCCTCGGCCCTCACCCTCCGCTGCACCTCCGGCTCAGCCGAGGGTGCTGGTGCCCGAGTACAGGTGCAGGACCGGCACCCGCAGCTCCTCGCGGGCCCGCGAGGCCCAGTCGGCGTGGAACGTGTCCTCGACGGCGTGCGGGTACGTCACGACGACGACCTCGAGCACGCCGTCGTCCCCGTCCGGCCCGCCGCTGTCTCCGACGGCGGTCCGCAGCGCGGGCAGGGGGTCGTCGTCGGTGACGGTCCCGTCGGCGACGGCTCCGGCCTCGCGCAGCAGGTTCAGCGAGACCGCGAGCTGCTCGGCCGCGGTCGCCGTCGCCTCGGCGGGCGTCGGCTCGCGGCGCACGAGCTCCTCCCACGCGGCACGCAGCTCCCCGAGGCCCAGGTGGTCGATGATCGACGTCACCACGTTGCGCTCCGTGTCGGCCGGGACGAGGACGCGGAAGTCGACGTCCTCGCCCGCGTGCAGGGACGTGATGTGCTGGACGTCGGCGGGGTTGAGGGCGTCCTCTGTGAGGATCACGATCGTCTGCGGCATGGCAGCAAACTACGGCAGCACCGTCGTCGGCGCCGCCCGGCGCGACCTCCTCAGCGCAGCTCCCAGCGCGCCACGGTCGTGCCGCTGCCCGGCGCGACGATCAGGTGGCCCAGGCGCGCCGGGGCCGGGGGAGCGGACGACGCCCCCTGCGGCCCGCCGCCGGCCACGATCCGACCCGGCCCCGGGCCCACGAGCTGGGGCGTCGTCGTCACGCAGAGCTCGTCGACGACGCCGGCGGCGAGCAGCGTGCCCAGCAGCGTCGGCCCGCCCTCGGACAGCACGCGCGTCATCCCGCGCTCGGCGAGCGCGTCGAGCGCGGCCGGGAGGTCGACGTCGTCGTCACCGTCCGGTCCGGGGACCTCGACGACGTGGTCGGCACCCACGGCGCCGGCCGCGACGGGCGCGCCCGCGCGGCCCGTGACGACCCAGGGCCGGCGGTCGGCGTCGAGCACGCCCTCCGGGAGGCGCCCGCTGCGCGTCACCAGCGCGAGCTCGAGCGGCGACCCGCCGGAGAGGTGCTCGAGGCCGCGCGGCCGGTCGAGCATCGTGTACCCCTCGGCGCGCGCGGTCCCCGCGCCGACGAGCACGACGTCGGCCAGAGCGCGCAGGACCCGGAAGGCGCGCCAGTCGGCCGCGTCGTTGATGGACCCGGACCGGTGGTCGGGACCCCACGCGGCGCCGTCGACGGCCGCGACCATGTTGACGCGCAGGTGCCGCGTGCCGGGCGGTCCGGCGTCGTAGAGCGCGGCGAGGCGTGCCTCGCCGGGATCGGGGGGCAGGTGCTCGGCCGCCGGGAACACGAGGTCGAGCGGCGGGTGGGTGGTCGACGTCACAGCGTCCCAGGGTACGGCCACGCGTAGGCTGGGACCTCGTGACCTCTGCCCCGGAGACCGCCACGAACCCGACGTCGCGCCCGCCGCGCTCGCTGACCGACGTCCGGCCGTCCGTGTCTCCCGAGCGGCTGCTGGCGGACCTCGTCCCGCCGCGGCACTTCGCCGGCGCGCGCTTCTCCACCTACCGGGCCGACCCGGCCTACCCGAGCCAGGGGAGCACGCTCGCGCGGCTCGAGGAGGTCGCGCGCGAGATCACCGCCCCGCCCGCGACGGGGCTGCGGGCGCTCCTCGGCCGCCGGCCCGCACCGCCCGCCGTCTACATGGACGGCGGGTTCGGCGTCGGCAAGACGCACCTGCTCACCTCGCTCACCCACGCGGTGCGCGAGGAGCTGGGGGAGGGCGGGGCCGCGTACGGCACGTTCGTCGAGTACACCAACCTGGTCGGCGCGCTCGGCTTCCTGCCGACGGTCGAGGCCCTGGCGACGCGCCGGCTCGTGTGCATCGACGAGTTCGAGCTCGACGACCCGGGCGACACCGTGCTGATGTCCCGCCTCCTGCGCGAGCTGGCCGACCGGGGGGTCGCCCTCGCCGCGACGTCGAACACCCTCCCCGAGGCGCTCGGGGAGGGCCGGTTCGCGGCCGAGGACTTCCTGCGCGAGATCCAGGCGCTCGCGGCGCGGTTCGAGGTGCTGCGGGTCGACGGCGAGGACTACCGCCACCGCGCCGTGGTCACCGACTCCGAGCCGTTGCCCGCCGACGCCGTCGTCGCGACGGCGGCGGCGCGCCGGGGCGCGACGCTCGACGAGTTCGACGACCTGCTCGAGCACCTGGCCACGGTCCACCCCAGCCGGTACGGCGCCCTGCTCGACGGCGTCGAGCTCGTCGGCCTGACGGGGGTGCGGACCGTGACGCGCCAGGAGGTCGCGCTGCGCCTCGTGGTCCTGGTCGACCGGCTCTACGACCGGGACGTGCCCGTCCTGCTCGCCGGCGCGGGGGAGCGGCAGCTGTTCACCGAGGACATGCTGCGCGGGGGCTACCGCAAGAAGTACTACCGGGCCCTCTCGCGCCTCGGGGCGCTGGCCGAGGACGGCCGGCGCGTGGCCGAGGCGGCCGCCTGAGCGCGGCACTCACGACCCGGCGAGGCGGCGCTTCTCGGCCTCGACGTCGAAGTCGGCGGCCGGCCAGCCCAGGTCGAGCGACCGCAGCGCGTCGAGCAGCAGCTCGCTGACCGCGAGTCGCGCGAACCACTTGCGGTCGGCCGGGACGACGTACCACGGCGCGACCTCGGTGCTCGTCCGGTCGAGCATGTCCTGGTACGCGGCCACGTAGTCGTCCCAGCGGAGCCGCGTGTCGATGTCGCCCGGGTCGTACTTCCAGTACTTGTCGGGGCGCTCCAGCCGCTCGGTGAGCCGCTGCTTCTGCTCGTCGCGCGAGATGACCAGCGCGACCTTGACGATCGTCGTGCCGGAGGCGACGACCTCGGCCTCGAAGGCGTTGATCTCGTCGTAGTGCGCCTCCCACTCGGCCCGCGGCTCGAGGCCCTCGACCCGCACCACGAGGACCTGCTCGTGGTGCGACCGGTCGAACACCCCGATGTGACCGGGCCGCGGCAGCGCGTTGCGGATGCGCCACAGGTAGCCGTGCGCCTTCTCCTCCTCGGTGGGCGCGCCGAACGAGCGGTGCATGACGCCCTGGGGGTCCACGAGCCCGACGACGTGCCGCACGATCCCGCCCTTGCCGGCCGTGTCGAGGCCCTGCAGCACGAGCAGCACCGCGCGGGACCCGCCGCTGCGGCCCTCGGCGAAGAGCCGCTCCTGCAGCTCGGACAGCTCGTCGGCGTGCGCCGCGACGAGCTCGGTCGCCTCCGCCTTGCCGCCCTCCCAGCCGGGCGTCGACGACGGGTCGACGGCCGAGAGGTCGCCGCCCGCCGACCAGCGCAGCGCGTCCGACGGTGCGGCGGACCACTCGTGCGCGAGCGCCTGCGGCCGGTCGTCCGCGGGCCCGCGGGTGTGCCTGCCCATCGCTCAGGCGGCCGTGCTGGTCGTGGCGGTCTCGGCGCCCAGGTGGCCGGCACGCGACGGGCGGCTGAGCACCACGACGCTGCGGCTCGTGACCGAGAGGACCGAGCCGGCCTCGTGCTCGGCGCCCTCGGGCGTCGTGTGGTCGGTGTCGACCACCGCCGTCCACCGCTCGCCGTAGTCCGCCGGCGGCAGCGTGAAGTCGAGCGCCTCGCTGTGCGCGTTGAACAGCACGAGGAAAGAGTCGTCGACGATGCGCCGTCCCCGGTCGTCCTTCTCGGGGATCGCGTCCCCGTTGAGGAAGACCATGAGGGAGCGCGCGTACCCGTTGTTCCAGTCGTCGTCGTCCATCCGCTTGCCGGACAGGTCGAGCCACTCGATCTCCGGCATCGCGCTCGTGCCGGCGTACGGGTGCGAACCACCGTCGTCGGGTGCGCTGAAGAACCGGCGGCGGTGCAGGAGCGGGTGGTCGAGCCGTAGGCGCACCATCTTGCGCGTGAACTCGAGCAGCTCGGCGCGCTCCTCGTCCAGTCCTTCTGGGCCGCCCCAGTCCATCCACGTGAGCTCGTTGTCCTGGCAGTAGCCGTTGTTGTTGCCCTGCTGCGTGCGCGCGATCTCGTCACCGTGCGCGATCATCGGCACGCCCTGGGACAGCAGGAGCGTCGCGAGGAAGTTGCGGCGCTGGCGGGCGCGCAGCGCGGTGATCTCGGGGTCGTCGGTGGGCCCCTCCGCCCCGCAGTTCCAGGACCTGTTGTGGCTCTCGCCGTCGGCCCCGCCCTCGCCGTTGGCGTCGTTGTGCTTCTCGTTGTAGGACACGAGGTCGGCGAGCGTGAAGCCGTCGTGCGCCGTGACGAAGTTGATCGACGCGATCGGCATGCGCGCGGAGCGCTCGTACAGGTCCGAGGAGCCCGTCAGTCGTGACGCCAGCTCGGGGACGCCGCCCGGCTCGCCGCGCCAGAAGTCGCGCACCGTGTCGCGGTAGCGGCCGTTCCACTCGGTCCACAACGGCGGGAAGCCGCCGACCTGGTAGCCGCCGTCGCCCACGTCCCACGGCTCGGCGATCAGCTTGACCTGGGAGACCACCGGGTCCTGCTGCACGATGTCGAAGAAGGCGCTCAGGCGGTCGACCTCGTGGAACTGACGGGCCAGCGTGGCGGCCAGGTCGAAGCGGAACCCGTCGACGTGCATCTCCGTGACCCAGTACCGCAGCGAGTCCATGATGAGCTGGAGCACGTGCGGGGAGCGCATGAGCAGCGAGTTCCCCGTGCCGGTGGTGTCGAAGTAGTGGGCCTCGTCGCCGTCGACCAGGCGGTAGTACGCCGCGTTGTCGATCCCTCGGAACGACAGCGTCGGGCCCAGGTGGTTGCCCTCGGCGGTGTGGTTGTAGACCACGTCGAGGATGACCTCGATGCCCGCGTCGTGCAGGGTCTTGACCATCGACTTGAACTCCTGCACCTGCTCGCCGCGCGTGCCGAACGCGGCGTAGCCGTTGTGCGGTGCGAAGTACCCGATCGTGTTGTAGCCCCAGTAGTTGCTCAGGCCCTTGGACTGCAGGTGCGGGTCGTTGACGAACTGGTGCACGGGCATGAGCTCGATCGCGGTGACGCCGAGCGTGGTCAGGTGGTCGACGATCGCCGGGTGGGCGATGCCCGCGTACGTGCCGCGCAGGTCGTCGGGCACGGCCGGGTGGAGCATCGTCATGCCCTTGACGTGCGCCTCGTAGATGACGCTGTCGTGGTAGTCGTGGGCCGGCGGACGGTCGTGGCCCCAGTCGAAGAACGGGTTGACGACGACGGCGGTCATCATGTGGGCCGCCGAGTCGGCGTCGTTGCGCTTCTTGCCCGTCACCGCCGACCTCGGGTCCGAGAACGGGTACGAGAACAGCGACTCGTCGCCGTCGATCTGCCCGTCCACGGCCTTGGCGTACGGGTCGAGCAGGAGCTTGCTGGGGTTGCACCGGTGGCCCGACGCCGGGTCGTACGGCCCGTGCACCCGGTAGCCGTACCGGGTGCCGGGCTGGACGCCGGGCAGGTACACGTGCCACACGTGCGCGTCGGTCTCCTCCACCTCGATGCGTTGTTCGTTCCCGTCGTCGTCGATGAGGCACAGCTCGACGCGTTCGGCGACGCTCGAGAACAGGGCGAAGTTCGTCCCCGTGCCGTCATAGGTGGCGCCGAGGGGGTAGGGGCGGCCGGGCCAGGTCTGCATGCGGAAGATCATCACAGACCCGCGTCCGACTGGCGCGACGGCATGCGTGGCGGTCGGGGGGAGGCCCTGCGCAGACCGAGATAAAAGTGTGCCAAGCGCGCGCGAACGGAGCCACCGCCTGCTAGACCTGTGTCATGAGCACGGAACAGGCAGGCCCGAGTCCCAGCCCCACCCGGGCGTGGGAAGGCCTCGACGAGTCCATCGCGTCCTCGGCCCGGATCGCCCCACGACGGCGGCACGACGGCGAGGGCGACCCGCGCGCCGGGGGAGACCCCACGAAGGCGCCGCACTCCCTGTCGGAGACGGAGCTGGGCCCCATCGACGGCGCGTCCAGCGGCGTCTCCTGGGACGACCCCGACGAGCTCTGACCGCTACGTCTACCGCTACAGCGGCAGGCGGTCGGCGCCCACGGGGAGCAGGCGCGGCATTCCCGCCGGCGCCACCTCGCTGAGCGCGACGTAGCGCGCCTCCGCGCGGTGCAGGCGGATGTGCTCGTCCAGCGACCAGTCCGGCCCGTTGGTGAGCACCATCCCGCACGAGCAGTCGATCTCGACGCCGCCGTCGGGGCGGTGGCGCAGCTGCCCGACCGTCACGTGCGCGGCGCGGGCGCGGGCCTTGGCGCGGTGCATGGTCGCGGAGACGGCGGGGGATTCCACGCCGGCGAGCCTAACGGGTGCTCCGATCAGTGCGTGTGCGCGATCCCGAGCTCGTGCATGCGCTCGTGCTCCTCGCGGGCGGCCTGCCGTGCGGCGATGCGGGCCTGGACCTCCTCGCGGCGCAGCGGCGGCACGGTCTTGGGCGGCTGCCTGCGCTCGGGCAGCTCCTGCAGGAGCTGCGTGACGATCGCTGCGATCTCCTCGGTGGCCCGCTCGCACGGCTCGCGCGTGGCCGCGGAGGCGGAGCGCTGCACGCCTGTGACCTTGCGCACGAACTGCTCGGCGGCGGCCTGGATCTCGTCGTCGGTGGCGGGCGGCTCGAGGCCGCGCAGCGTGGTGATGTTCCGGCACATGCCCTCGACGGTACGCCCGGCGTGCGACGCCGACCAGGTCGTCGCAAGGTGGAGAGGTCCGAGGCGCGTCCGGCAGGGGGCGCCGTGCCACGATGGAGGAGGGCCGCATGGCGACCGGTGAGACCGGCTTCGACGACGTGACGTTCGACCTGATCTCGGTGCAGTACCACTCGCTCAAGGCGGGCCACGACTACGGCCAGTACGTCCGTGACGCCCGCAACGCGGGCAAGGACGAGATCGCGGAGTTCTTCGAGCAGGTGATGGCCGAGGACTCGGCCCGTGCGCACAAGTGCCACGAGTTCCTGCGCGAGCTCGGCGGGACCGACAACACGACGCCGCCGCCGGGTGTCTGACACGCCCGCCGACGACGACGAGGGCCCCGGACCGTACGGTCCGGGGCCCTTCGTCGTGCTGGTGGGCGATACTGGGATCGAACCAGTGACCTCTTCCGTGTCAGGGAAGCGCGCTACCGCTGCGCCAATCGCCCGGGCGGCTGCTGCGCTCCCGCAGACCGGTCTGCGGGGAGTACAGAGCTCGGAGCGGATGACGGGACTCGAACCCGCGACCCTCACCTTGGCAAGGTGATGCTCTACCAACTGAGCCACATCCGCGCGGCCGGTCCGCAGAGGTTCCACAAGGGTTCCCGGTGCTCCCGGCGCCTGAGGAACAGTAGTCGAACCGGGGCATCCAGGTCCAATCACACCCGTGTGACCTGCGTCCCGCGGGGCGGGCGCCGCTCGGAGGGGGCATGAGCACGACAAAGGCCCCGGACCGTGTGGTCCGGGGCCTTCACCGTCGTGCTGGTGGGCGATACTGGGATCGAACCAGTGACCTCTTCCGTGTCAGGGAAGCGCGCTACCGCTGCGCCAATCGCCCAAGCTGCTTACGAGGTGGGTACGGGATTCGAACCCGTGTATACGGCTTTGCAGGCCGCTGCCTCGCCTCTCGGCCAACCCACCTTGAGACGTGCTCTCCCTGCGCGCCTCGAGAGGGAGACGATCAGAGAGTGGGCCTCCGAGCGGATGACGGGACTCGAACCCGCGACCCTCACCTTGGCAAGGTGATGCTCTACCAACTGAGCCACATCCGCGCGACCGGACGTTCCGGGAAGGTTCCCCGGCGTTCCGGCGCGTCCCAAACATTAATGGACCGAGAGCGCGCACGTCCAATCGCCTACGGTTCTCGGCGTGCCTGACCACCACCTTCGCCCGCAGTCCTGGGCCCGCTTCGGCCGCCGCACGGCGACCGACGCGGTCGAGTGCGTCGACCTCGAGGCGCCTGGCGGTGCCGAGCGGCTGGCCGAGGGTGGGCTGTGGTTCGTCGTCGCCGACTTCGAGGCGTTCGGGCGGGGCGGGCGCGCCCGCGCGTGGCGCTTCGCACGCGTGCACGACGGCGGCGGCCCTCTCCCGGCGGTCGCC
>JAPSLQ010000154.1 GCA_031180595.1 Isoptericola sp.
CAGGCCGTGCATGGCCTCGAGATCAGGTTCCAGCCCGGGAGCCAGGACCAGGTCGGCATACGCGACGCGCTCCCCCGTCTCGAGCTCCACCTCGCGCGCGTCGGTGTCCACGGCCACGGCCCGGTGCGGGAGCCACGTGCACCCGTCCGGGATGACGGCTCGCATGGGCTTGGTCAGCGTGGCCAGCGAGGCCTGCCCGCCCGCGACGAAGTTGAGCAGCGGGCGGTAGCGGTGGTCCTCGTCCGGGGCGATGACGACGACGTCTCGGCACCCGAGGCGGCGCAGCCGGCCGGCCAGGGAGATCCCGGCGTTGCCCCCACCCACGATGACGACGTCGTGACGTGCTGCCATGGCTGCCTCCGATGTGCGGGGCGGACGCCCTCCACCATCAACTCGCCGTTCGGGCACGGTCGCAACAGGTCCCTTCGACGTCCGGAGCGCGAAGGCGTGCAGATCGCGTGTCGCCCCTGTCAGTCGTCCTCGGGCGGTGCTTCCTCCGGCTCCATGGTGTTCGGCTCGTCGGTCGCGGTCGCTCCGAGCCCTTCGTCCGACAGGTCGGACGCGTCCTTCTGCTCGCGCTCGTCGCTGTCCTTGCCGCGGTCGTCGGTCTCGCTCATCAGAGCCTCCTCGTTCACGTGGTCCGGCCAGCGTCCGGCCGATGTCCGTCACCTGCAACCTCCACGCGGCCCGGCCGACACCTCCCGGGATGCGTGGCGGTGACCGGTCGGTTTCAGTGACCCCATGGCCCAGGCTGCGGTGTTCGGCGCGATCGCCTCGAGCGCGCTGATCCTGGGCGCGATCTTCGGGGCCTGGGTCAACCTGCCCAAGCGGGTGCTGGCGGCCCTTCTCGCGTTCGCGGCCGGGGCGCTCATCACGGCGCTCGCCTTCGAGCTCTTCGAGCAGTCCTACGAGCGCGGCGGGATCTGGCGCGCGGTGATCGGGCTCGCCGTCGGAGCGGTCGTCTTCACGTTCGTGAGCGCCCGGCTCGACGCCGCCGCCCGGGCCGGGTCCCGCACCGGGCCGCAGGACGAGGGGAGCGAGAAGCTCGACGTCGACGCGGCGGCCCAGGAGCACCCCCCGACGTCGGCCTCGACCCGCGGCTCCGCGGGGCTCGCCCTTCTCGCCGCGGTCACGCTGGACGGCGTCCCCGAGAACCTCGCCCTCGGGATCTCGCTCGGCGAGGGCACGGGCGGGCTCGCCCTGCTGGCGGCGATCTTCGTGTCGAACTTCCCGGAGTCGCTCGTGGGCAGCGCGTCGATGCGGTCGCAGGGCCGGTCCCTGCGCTACGTCCTCGGGATGTGGACGGCGTGCGCCGTCCTGCTCACCGTGGCCGTCGTCGTCGGCGCGGGGCCGTTGTCGAACACGTCGGGCGCGACGATCTCCCTGCCGCTCGCGTTCGCCGCCGGCGCCGTGCTCGCCTCCCTCGCCGACACGCTCATGCCGGAGGCCTACGAGAACGGCGGCCCCGTCGTCGCGCTGAGCACCGCCGCCGGCTTCACGCTGTCGTTCGCACTCTCGCTCGCGTGAGAGCGGAGCACGTACGGCGGTCAGGCCTGCATGTCGACGAAGCGCGAGTAGTGACCCTGGAACGCGACGGTGATCGTGTCGGTCGGGCCGTTACGGTGCTTGGCGACGATCAGGTCGGCCTCGCCCGCGCGCGGCGACTCCTTCTCGTAGGCGTCCTCGCGGTGCAGCAGGATCACCATGTCGGCGTCCTGCTCGATGGAGCCCGACTCGCGCAGGTCGGACATCTGCGGCTTCTTGTCCCCGCGCTGCTCAGGGCCACGGTTGAGCTGCGAGAGCGCGATCACGGGCACCTCGAGCTCCTTCGCGAGGAGCTTGAGCGCACGCGAGAACTCCGAGACCTCCTGCTGACGCGACTCGACCCGCTTGCCGGACGACATCAGCTGCAGGTAGTCGATGACCACGAGCTTGAGGTCGTGCCGCTGCTTGAGCCGCCGGCACTTCGCCCGGATCTCCATGAGCGACATGTTCGGCGAGTCGTCGATGAACAGCGGGGCCTCGGAGATCTTGCCCATGACCTTGGCGAGCTTCTGCCAGTCGTCCTCGCTCATCGAGCCGTTGCGCATCTTCTGCAGGTGGACGCGGGCCTCCGCTGCGAGCAGGCGCATGGTGATCTCGTTGCGGCTCATCTCGAGCGAGAACACGACGGACGTCAGGCCGTTCTTGATCGACGCCGACCGCGCCATGTCGATGGCCAGCGTCGAGTTGTGCGTCGGGATCATGGCCCGGCTCGCAAGGTACAGGTGCGACGGGTGGTCGATCTCGACGCATCGCACAGGCACAGACTCGATTGCACGCAGCCCGACGAAGCGTCGCGCGACGACGCGCGCTGCGTCATCCATACCGAACCCGGGGCCGATCGCGAGATCGGCGCCAGCGTCGTGCTTCGCCGCGATCTCCTCGGTCGTGAGGATTTGCGTGTCCCCCGGCGACCCGACTGCCCACTCGTGCCAGGCGTCGGCGACGATCGTCGTGCCGTCGTCGAACACGACCTCGTAGCACGGTCGTCCGGTCATGACCTCGGTAGCGCGCACGACACGCGTAGGAGTGCCGTCGGCAGCGATGAGCTCGTCACCGACCGCGACCTCGCCCATCGTCGTCCAGCCGGTCGGTGTCGGAAGCGGCGTGTTGAGCGCCAGGGCCTTGCCGATGGCCGGGCGGGCGGCGATGACGATCATCTGGCCGCCGTGCAGGCCGTTGGTGAGGCGGTCGAGATCGGCGAAGCCGGTCGGCACGCCGACCATGCCCTCGCCGCGGTGGCCGGCGGCCTCGATCTCGTCCATGGCGCCGCCGATGATGTCGGCGAGCGGCATGTAGTCCTCGGTGGTGCGGCGCTCGGTGACGGCGTAGATCTCCGCCTGCGCGTTGTTGACCACCGTGTCGACGTCGCCGCCGTCGGTCGCGTAGCCGAGCTGGACGATCTTGGTGCCCGCCTCGACGAGCCGGCGCAGCACGGCGCGCTCGCGCACGATGCGCGCGTAGTACCCGGCGTTGGCGGCCGTGGGCACGCCGGCCATGAGGTCGTGGATGTACGAGGCGCCGCCGACGCGCCCGAGCTCGCCGCGCTTGGTCAGCTCCGCGACGACGGTGATGGCGTCCGCCGGCTCTCCGCGGCCGTAGAGGTCGATGATCGCGTCGTAGACCGCCTCGTGCGCGGGGCGGTAGAAGTCGTTGCCGCGGATCTGCTCGACGACGTCGGCGATCGCGTCCTTCGACAGGAGCATGCCGCCCAGCACGCTCATCTCGGCCGCGATGTCCTGAGGAGGGGTGCGGTCGAAGCCGGCTCCCGACGACCCGGCGTAGTCCGCCTCCAGCTCCTCGATCGACATGCCTGCCTCACTCCCCCGGCGCTGCCGGCCATGGTCCCCTGCGGGGAGATCCCCCCTGGCGTCCGGACCTGGTTCTACCCTGGGCCACCGACACCGCCGCCGACGCTAGGCGCGCCCGCGCAGGACTGCAATTGACCCTGTGGACCGCCGTGTGGACCAGGCTGTGGAAGGGTGGCCCCGACTGTGCACAGCCGGTGGACGACCATGTGCACAACTGGGGACATCTCCTGTGTACAAGTTTTCACGTGGGCTCTGACCAGGGGATACGCGTTCCCCAACCTGTGGAGGAGAAATCAGTTGGGTGATCTTCGTCGCGGACGGCGAGGCATCGACCGCGAGATCCTGGCGCTCGCCTGGCCCGCCCTCGGGGCGCTCGTCGCGGAGCCCTTGTTCGTCCTGGTCGACAGTGCCGTCGTCGGCCATCTCGGCACCGCCCAGCTCGCCGGACTCTCGCTCGCCTCGACGCTGCTGATCACCCTCGTCGGGCTGTGCATCTTCCTCGCCTACGCCACGACGGCGGCCGTCGCCCGCCGCCTCGGCGCCGGACGAACACGTGCGGCGCTGCAGTCAGGCATCGACGGCATGTGGCTCGCGCTCGCGCTCGGCCTGGTGCTGGCCGCCGTGCTCCTCGCCACCGCGCCCTGGGCCGTCGCGGCCATGGGCGGCACCTCCGACGTCGCGACGCACGCCACCACCTACCTGCGGTGGTCGGCCCCCGGGCTGCCGGGGATGCTGCTCGTCCTCGCCGCCACCGGGGTGCTCCGCGGCCTGCAGGACACCCGCACTCCCCTGTGGGTCGCGTCGATCGGCGCGGTGGTGAACGGCGTGCTCGACGTCGTACTGGTGTACGGCGCCGGGATGGGCATCGCCGGGTCCGGGCTCGCGACGGCGGTCGCTCAGGTCGGGATGGCCGTCACTCTTGTCGTCGTCGTGGTGCGCGGGGCGCGGACGCACGGGGCGTCGCTGCGACCGCACCGTGCAGGCATCTGGGCCAACGCCGTGGCGGGTGCGCCGTTGTTCGTGCGGACCGCCTCCCTGCGGCTCGCCATCCTGCTGACGGTCGCCGTGGCCACCTCGCTCGGTGCGACGGCGCTCGCCGCGCACCAGGTCGTCAACAGCCTCTGGGGACTGGCGGCGTTCGCGCTCGACGCGCTGGCGATCGCCGCCCAGGCGCTCGTCGGGCACGGGCTTGGGGCAGGCGACACCGAGCGCGTGCGGGCGGTCCTGCGGCGCTGCCTGCAGTGGGGCGTCGGGGCCGGCGCACTGATCGGCGTCGTGCTCGCGGCGGCCGGTTGGTGGATCGCCCCGCTCTTCTCACCCGACCCCGACGTGCGCGTGGCGATCACCGCGGGGCTCGTGGTGTGTGGGCTGCTCATGCCCATGGCCGGCTGGGTGTTCGTGCTCGACGGCGTCCTCATCGGTGCCGGCGACGGCCGCTACCTCGCCTGGGCGGGCATGCTCACCCTCGCGGTGTACGCCCCGTTCGCCCTCGGGGTCCGCGCGTGGGCGCCCGACGGTGCGGTGGGGCTCGCGTGGCTGTGGGCGGCGTTCGCGGGCGTGTTCATGCTGGCGCGCGCGCTGACCACGGGCCTGCGTGCGCGGGGGGACCGCTGGATGGTCACGGGGACCTAGGCGCTCCGCATCCAAGCTCTCGGTCGGCAGGTCGGGACTCGCTCGGCAGCTCGAGGGACCGATCGAGCCCGAAGCTGCCGATCGAAGCACCTCACCGACCGAACAGCACGTCACCTGGGGCTCGTCAGCAGCGGATTCTTCCGTGCTGCGCGGCGCACCTCCGCCGGGAAGCGGGCGACCAGTCGCTGCGCCACCTCTTCGGGCCGGGGAGCGTCCTTGGACGTGAAGCGCACGAGCACGATCCCGGTTCGCTCCGTGATCGCGTCCTCACGGCGTTTCTCGTCGATCCGTACCTGGTCGGGATCGTGCTCGTCGCCCAACCCGCCGTCCCGGTACTTCACGAGACCGTCGAACTCGGCCAGCACCCGGTGCTTCGGCCACCCGAGGTCGACCCGGAACCTCCCGAGACGCGTGGCCACCGACACCTGCGTCACGGGCCGCGGCAACCCCACCCAGTGCCCGACGTAGCGCAGCCATGACTCCCACGGGCTCTCCGCCCCGGCGTCGGACAGCTCGAGCACCAGGAGCCCCCGCGCCTGCCCGCGGTAGCGGCTCTTGACGATCCGGCGTGCCTCGTCGAGGTCGAGCCCGCGACGGCGCGCCGAATCCGTGATCACCAGCCCGTCGAGCGCCGGCATCGTCGTGACGCAGTCCGCGACGGTCCGCTCCAACGAGGTGACAGGCAGCCCGTCGACCGCGTGGCGGTGCTCAGGCGGCACCGGCAGGATGTGTCGGCGGACGTCGGCTGCTGCCCGCGACGACGCACGGTAGTTCTGGACGACGTGGACGGCGTCGGGCATCCGCCACACCGCCAGCCGGTGCAGCACCGCCGCCGTGCCGTGACTGAACCAGTGCGCGGCACGGAGCTGCGCGTGGACCGCGCGGGCGCGGTCGATCTCCCGCTGACGGGCAACGCTTGTGCGGCCACGGGCCGACGGAGGGACGTCGTCCGCCACCGTGCGGTACGCACCGCGGCGCAGCCGCTCGAGGCCCCCGTCCCGGTGCCTGACACGCAGCTCGTACGGATCATGGTCTCGGGCGATCAGGATCTCGGTGCTCGACACAGCCACAGCGTGGCGCGCTCGACATCGCACCCGGGCTGGCCGTCCACAGCCTCAGCTTCGATCGGCAGTTTCGAGCTCGATCGGCAGCTCGAGGGACCGATCGAGTCCGAAGCTGCCGACCCGCACCGGACAAGCAGCACGCCCCGGCCCTCCGCGAGGAGGACCGGGGCGTGCTGGTGGTCAGCGCCGGATCAGGCGGCGACGACCTTGACGGCCAGCTTCGCCGACACCTCAGGGTGCAGGCGGACCGACACGGTGTAGTCACCGGTGGCCTTGATCGGCTGACCGATCTCGATCTTGCGCTTGTCGACCTTCGAGCCGGCCTCGGCGACCGCGGCGGCGATGTCGCCGGTGGTCACCGCGCCGAACAGACGGCCGGACTCGCCCGCCTTGGCCGAGACGACGACCGTCTTGGCCTGGAGGGACTCGGCGGCGGCCTTGGCCTCGTCGAGCGTGGCGATCTCGCGGGCCTTGCGGGCCTTGCGGATCTGCGAGACCTGGGACTCCGCACCCTTGGTCCAGGGCGTGGCCAGGCGGCGCGGGATGAGGA
>JAPSLQ010000008.1 GCA_031180595.1 Isoptericola sp.
AATGGGCGAGTCGGTGCCTGGGATGCGAGAAGCCCTCGCCTCCCCTGGAGTGTCCGGTCCGGGGAGGGCGAGGGCTTCGCGTCGGAGCCGCCTGTGGGAATCGAACCCACGACCTATTCATTACGAGCGCCTGTGGATGGGTCCGAGGCCCGAATTTCGGCGTCATCACGTGTGCATCGGATGCGCTCGAGGCCACTCCTGCACGGTCCGGGGTGCGCGGGGGGTGCGCCCCTCCGGGGCGTGAGTTCGGTGGCCGCACACTTCGTGGCGCCGGACCGATAGCGGAGCACAAGAGGCTGTCGGAGGCCCGGGTCAAGGGTGGCCGCAGGCCATCGCGGAGCGACGCCGTAGGCGCCCTTGATGCGGGGTGGAGACGGCCGGATGCTCGGCTGTCGGTGCGGGGCCGGACGGCGAGATGGTGCAGACGCGCAATCGCGTTGAACCAGAACCAGGAAGGCGCCGCGACCAAGAACCAGATGGCGACCGGGCGTCTCCGAGTTCGGACCGTGACGGCCATGGGCGGAGTTCTTCCCGGTTACCGACAGCAAGCTCGCCATGCCCTACCCTCGCCGGATGAGGACACGAACATCATTGGCGTTGATCATCGGCGGTTCGACGCTCGCCGTGATCGGAGCGGTGGTGTCGTTCATCTACTTCTTGCAGCCCTGGCGGACCTGCCCTGACGACGATGCGCCCGCTGGCTGCCCGATGCTCCCGGACGACGCAGCGATACTGACCGCCGCCATGGTCGTGACCGTGTTCGCGACGGCATTGGCGGTTGTCGGCGCCGCGAGCCGGAAACGCGACTACTACTGAGCGCCTACCCGCATCGGCCAGCGACGCGGCGGTTCGGCCGGTGGGTGCGCCGTGGGGTGCGCGCAGCGAGCTTGCGAGCGGAGCGCGGGGCCCCGCGGCGCGGGCTCCGCCCGGCCGGACCACCGCGCGGCGGAGCCGCGCGCTTGAGGCAGTAGGGAAAGTCCTCACGGGTCAGAGGCTGGAGGGCGCTCACCAAGTGCGGCGATGAGTGATCGATGCGGTGCTGTATCGGCGGCAACCACGCGCTTCTGCGCCCAGGCGTCGACAGCGTCAACGGCCATTGACAAGTAGACCAGCAGCGGCTCACGGGGCTCAGCCGGGGCATTCGGCGGAAGCGCCACCTGGACTTTGAGTAGCCGATCCGCCTTGCGGAAAGTGCCGGTTCGGACACCTTGGAAATCCGGCTCCAGGAGGTTCCCCGGCACGTGGAACTCGACATTCACGTTGATATCGGCTGTGACCCCCTGACGCGCCGCGATCACCTCGCGTCCCAGGTGCCGTAGCGCCTCGACCCATCCGCTGTTGGTCGAGGTCTGCCCTCCGACGACGAATCCGATCGAGAGCACCTGTGGTGCCTCCTTTACGACCTTCATGGAACCTCCCCGCCCAATGTCGAACGTCACGGGTGACGCGTTCGGCCAAGTTCATGGTCAGGTCCGCCTCATCGTCCTCACAGCCCGATGTCTCCTAGCCACACGCGTGAGCCGTCTATGGGCACTCATGCCCTACAAGGAGGGCGACGACCCACTCGGCCTGAGACGAGGCCAGCGCGATCTTGATCGTCGCTCCATTGCTCCTGGCCCGATAGATGTGAGCCTCGGGGTCTACAGACCAAGACTCGCGGAATCCGGGGGGCCGTGACTCGTCTCGCCGAAGGTCAGTGACCGGCACGACGACGGAGAAGTTGGTCAGGCGCCCGGGTGCGACCGACCAGACCGCTGGCATCCACTGCTCTGACAAGCCGCGCACCTTGCCGTCGACCAGACGAACCGACGCCTCGGTCTTGCTCTCTGCTCGCAAGCGGTCGTTACGTCTCCTGACGATCCGTCGCCCCAATCGGCCACCAAGGAGCCAGCCGAAGACGTCCCCGAAGAGCTCGATCAAAGCGGTGCCTCCTGGGCCAGCGGTGCGCGCGGGCACCCCGGCGCTTCTCGACGAAGGGTACCCAAGCGACCGGTCCCGGCCGAGGACCCCAGACCTCCATCGACGTAGCATCAAGAACAGTGGCCGCGGACCGCGCAACCCTCGATCTCCTAGCCCCGATGTCGCACCTCAGCTGGCACTCCGATGTCGCACATCACCGGTCTCACGGCAGCGCCGACGTGTCGATGTCCTGTCTCGGGACGTGCTTGACACATCTGTATCAGGACGTGCTTGTCGCCGCGGTGTGCCTAGAGGCGAGAACTGGCACGATGACGGCACAGCGGGCCCCATCCGGCCCGTCGTGGCCCAGGGACAGAGACGGAGTTGAGCAATGAGCCGCCAGCCACGCATCCGCGACGTCGTAACCTGGCGGCCGCCGAGCAAGCGATCCCGCGGTCTGAGGCTGGCCCGCAACGTGCTCGGCGGGCTCGTCTGGGCATTTGGCGCGGCTATCGACCTGGCGTCGAACATGGTCGGTGGTGCTTCACAGGTCGACTCGCCGAACGCGCTCGCGCGCAAGCGGCTACCGTGCGATCCGCACGAGGAAATCAGCGGGTTCGAATGCAAGGTCGTTGACGGCAACGCAGCGTGGGTGCCCAGCAGGCACGCGGACCCGGCATGGCTGCGAATGAGCGCGACCGCCGTCTGGATCACTCCACCCGGACTGCCCCGTCGTATCGAGTTGGACGTCGAGGCCTACCGGCTCGTGCAGCTCACTCCGGACGACCAGCGTCTTGGACCAGCAGACCGCTGCGTCGCGACCATCACCGGACAGGGAGTGGAGTTCAGGATCAGTGGCCCCTGGCTCGCCGTCGCCTGGCTCGGCCACCTTGGCGGCTGGCCTGACCCGAGATCCCTCAGTACGCCCCTAGTTCCCTAGGGGATCTGACAAGCGGGTCCTGGGACAGAAGTGTCAAGAGCGTCGTGCGCCACGACACTGACCACGTGAGCCACGCCTACACCGGGGCCGAGGTACCGCGCTTTGCGGGTAGGAGCCCCTAGAGTCGAGGCATGACATCTGATGCACCCGCCGTGGACGAAGACGAGGTCAACACCTGGTTCGAGGACGAATCGGATGAAGAGTTTCAGGAACCGAGTGCGAGTGCCGCCGCCCCATCGCCGACGGATCCGGCAGAGAAGTATGCGAAAAGCCAGCTCCGTGTGGTTCGGGAGACCAAGGACTACGCGCTCGACTACCTGCGCCATGCCCTACAGCCCGGTCGCGAACTGATCGACATTTCGCCCGCGTATCAACGAAGGCTTAGGTGGACCAACAAGAAGAAGTCGCTCCTGATCGAGTCGTTCTTGTTGAACATCCCCGTACCGCCCATCTTTCTGTTCGAGCGCGACTACAACGCATATGAGGTGATCGATGGGCGCCAGCGGCTCGACGCCGTTTCGACCTTCCTGGCGAACGAGTACGCGCTCTCGGGGCTCGAGTACTGGCCGGAACTAAATCGGAAGCGGTTTACCGATCTGCCGCAAATCTTGCAGCGCGGATTGCTGCGTAGGAGCCTGCCCGCAGTCGTCCTTCTCGCAGAAACCCACAGTTCCGGCGAAGAGGAGATCGACGTTCGCCGCGTGCTCTTCGATCGCTTGAATACCGGTGGAATCCAACTCAATCCACAAGAGCTGCGGAATGCACTTTATCCGGGTGCTCTTAACGCTCTGCTTATCCGACTCGCCCGCTCAGCACCGTTCACGCAGGCATGGGGCATCCCGCCATACACGCCAGGGGAGGAGGCAGAACCCTCAGAGCACCTACTCGGAAATCCAATTTATGCGTCGCTCGCAGATGCGGAACTCGTGCTACGCTTCTTTGCTCTTCGCGACGCACTAGAAAGCGATAAGCGGGGGTCTCTACGGCGCATCCTCGATCGGTACATGGCTGCGAACGCCTCCATTGATCCTGCTTCGGCCGACCGCATGGAGAGCGAGTACATCGATCTCCTGGGCCGGCTCGTCGATCTGTTCAATGGCGATCCGTTCAGGTTGCCGACCACAGGACGACCGAGTCGACCGCTCTATGACGCATTGATGATCGCGTTGAGCAGAAACCGCTCGATGGAGCTCGATGAGCACGCCGTCCGAGAGGCACTAAGGAGTGCATTGGCCGAGCCGGCCGTTTACGACGTACTGGTCGGGCGGGGCAACACGATCGGCGCCATCAAGGACAGGGTCGACTCGGCTGAGTCGATCCTGCGGTCGACTCAGGCGTAGCAGTGAGGATGATCGAGGCGGCCGCGCGAGCCGCGCAGGAAGAATTCGACAGTGATGCTGCGAGAGTCGAGTCTCTCCTAACTTTCCTGGAATCCTTTAGGTCTTATGCCGCTCAACGGGACCCGGAGCCCGAGTTGGTCGAGAACTCCGAGCGTTCGGCGGCAGGACGACTCTGGAGTCAGGCGAGTGAAGTCCGAACTGACCTGCCGGTTCTGGCTGGATCTCTCTTGCTTTATCTCTGCGGTCGGTTCGAGAACTTTGTCCGCGAACTTGCAGGGTCTGTGGTCGAAGACCTCGTCGACAGCACAGCGAAGTACGTCGATCTTCCGCCTGCGCTTAAGAAGGAACACCTGTCGCGCGTTCTGGCGATCAATCAATCTCCCGGGCGATATGGTTACGATCCGGACGCTGCTGCTGCACTTGCCGTTGAATGGGCCCACGGATTCAGTTCCGGAGATTCGGGATTTTCCGTCACTACGGACGTCATCACCATTACGGAGTCCAACATGAACCCGGGGACTCTGACAGATGTCCTGAAGCGAGTCGGTGTTGGCGAAGTATGGGAAACATTAGGCAAGCAGGCGTCGGTAAAGCTGCATCTCAGTGAAGTCCGCGATGGTGACTGTACCAGAATGGCAAAGATCAAGCTCGAGGCGCTTATGAAGGAGAGGAATAAGATTGCACATCCAACGAAGGATACTGAGTTCCCTGATGCCGGGTATGTACGGTCTGCGGCCGAATATTTTCGAGTTCTCGCCAAGGAACTTCTGAATATCGTTCTCGTGCTGCGCGCCGCGGCGAACTAGCGGTATTGCCATCACATCCGGTTGAGAATCTCGGACTTCTTGGTTTCGAACTCTTCGACCGGTGACAATTTCTTCGTCCCTCAAGTCTGCCAATCCTTCCATCTTGGCGATCGGGTCATCGGAAGACGGGGCAGTGGGGTGATTTGAAGTAGCGGACTGCTTTGTACCGTTGTTACACCGGACCACAGGTTCAGGGGACGTTCGCCAGGGTTGACGCAATTGCGTCGTGGATGAGGGTGGTCGTAGCGAGCACGTCGGTTCCGGAAAGCCTGTAAGGACTGCCGTCGACGTGCGTAACGACCGCGCCGGCCGCTCGGGCGAGGGCAACGCCAGCGGCCACGTCCCATGTCCGGTTGGCATCGATGACGACAGCGTCGAGGCGGCCGGCCGCAAGCCATGCAAGGTCCGTCGCGGCCGAACCGTACATCCGAACACGCCCAACGGAAGCGGCGAGCTGGCCGAGCATGGCGAGGCGCCGGCGGTTCTTCTCATCGCGGTCTGCGCTGGTGGCGAAGTCGCCCATAGAGACGACGGAATCGCGAAGATCCGCCGTGTCGCTGACGGAGATCGGTTGACCGTTGAGGTGTGCGGCCCCGTCACGGGTGATGTATCGCTCCCCCTGCGCCGGTAGGGCGATGGTCCCGAAGACGGGCGCCTGATCCTCGATGAGGGCAAGCGACACGCCGTAGTTCGGCAGGCCGCGCGTGAAGTTCGTGGTCCCGTCGACGGGGTCGAGGCACCAGTACCGCTTGCGGTCGCCCGTGTGGCCGCGTTCTTCTCCGAGGAACCCGAGATCGGGGGTCTGCCGGGCCAGCAACTCGCGCACCGCATCCTCGATGGCGAAGTCGGTCGCGGTCGCGAAGTCGCGGTCGGTCTTGTAGACGCGATCCTCGATGCTGCCGTCGTAGAGCAGCGACAGGGCGAGGTCGATAGCGGCGTTGGCTGCAAGCTCAGTTGTCGACGACACGGGCGCGCTCCCAGGTCTCGGTGAAGATCTGCTCGAAGACCGGGAACAGTCCGTGCGGGTGGGCGTCGTCGGAATCGATGAGGAGCACCGGAGCGTCCAGCCCGCGCGCCTTGGGCAGGTAGGGCTGCACGAGGGAACGGGTGCCATCGATGGTGGTGATGCTGAACCGCACGGGCTCGTCGTAGGTGCGCACGTGCACTCGATCGCGGGCCTCGGGCGACAGGCGCTCACGCATCCGCCCTAGAGCAAGCATGTTGGCCCGGGTGAGGTCCGCGAGGTGGCCCGGGGGCTGTTCCTCCTCTGCCTCACGCGCTGCGATGGCCGCGCTATCCGGATCGAGGAACAGGCAGCGCAGCGTCAAGCCGTTCTCGATCAGCTCCGCGAGGGTGACGTCGGAGACACCCTGGCAGATCGCGTTAAGACCAATACCCATTGCGTCCACGTGCTGTGCCGTCGCGAGAGTTCTGAGCACCGGCACAGCGACCTGGGCCTCAGAACGGGTGGCGAACACCCCGACGACATCCCTGGTGGTGAACGACACCGGTTCGCTCGTTGGGGCGAGCCGTTCATGGACCAGCGCCTCGAGCCGTTGAAAGGCGAGCCGCAACTCCTCGACGTCGGTCGCCTCGCTCGCAACCGTCGTCTGTGGTGCCAGGCCAATGCGGGAGTCCAGCGACAGGCCATAGAGCGAAGCAGCCGCGAGCACGACGTCCGCCGGCGGTCGGGCACGGCCCTTGATCCAGTTGCTCACGGCCGATTCTGAGTAGACGCCCGACTCGGGACCCACGTCGGCGGCGCGCAGCGCAGCAGCGAGCGGTGCACCGCCACCGGCCGCACGTCTGGCCTGGTCAAGCACCTCTCGCACCACGGCATCCCATGTTGCACCCATGCGCTCGATTCTTGCATGGATCGCCTGACACGCGAGGTGCGCCACCCTGATCGCTTGACACGCGACTTGTCTCGTCGTGTAGTAGATCGCAGGAGTAGCGACTGTCGCGCTCCATGAGCGATTCGGAGAGTGGTCGAAATGGCTATCGCCAAGCGTTTTCCTATCGCGCACGGGCTGGCGTTCCCGAACGGGGCGTTCCTGCGCGGGTTCGTCGAGCCGGTCGCGGACTTCCAGGGCGAGCAGCGCCCGGACGGGTCGCGGCCGCAGCAGCGCGACAAGGAGACCGGGCTGCCGTTGTGGCAGTGCACGGTGATCGACGCGGACGACGACGCGAACCGCAAGGACATTGGCGTCACGGTGAAGTTTGCGGCCGAGGTGCAGCCGGTGCCGCCGAAGAACACCTCGCCGCTGCCGTGGACGCCGGTGGAGTTCGTCGGCCTGACCGCGTTGCCGTACATCGACGACAACGGCAACCGGCCGAGGATCGCGTGGT
This sequence comes from Isoptericola sp., assembly GCA_031180595.1. Classification (GTDB taxonomy): domain Bacteria; phylum Actinomycetota; class Actinomycetes; order Actinomycetales; family Cellulomonadaceae; genus Isoptericola. The sequence continues at coordinate 7,335 of JAPSLQ010000008.1, forward strand.
CGTTCCGGGCGCAGGGGTTCGCGACGCCGGGGCAGGCGGGCAAGTCCGGCGAGTCGAAGGACGCCGCGTGATGTCCGGCGCCCAGGTGCAGGCCGCCGAAGTTCAGGGCGTGGGGCCGTCGCCGGGTCCGTTGACGGCCGACGAGGTCGGTCCGCTGCGCGATCTGCTGACGATCGCCGCTGACGTCGTGGAGATGCTGGACGACGACCGGGTCGAGTTCGTGTCGGTGTCGGCGTCCGGGCAGGTGACGGTGCACGTGAGCGGCCAAGGGGACGCCGAGCACTTGGCCTGGCGCCTCGGGCTGGGGACGGTAACCGAGTACGCCCCGCGCGATGGGCGGCGTGGCTTCACCGTTTGGTCTGGCGGCGACTGGCCGGCACCGCGGTTCGAGGTGTTCTGCAACGGGAACCTGGTCCGCCCGGTGCGCGCGTTTCCTCGTCCGTCTGGCCTGGGGCGCGTGGCGTGATGGGAGGGGTGGAAGCCGTCGCCAGGCGGGTGCTCGCCGCGGCGTGGCACCTGCTCGCCTGGACGGTCCAGTCGTGGCGGCTGCTGCTGGCGTGCGTCGTGCTCGGGAACCTGCTCCTGCTCGGCTCCCACCCCCAGGCCGGCTATGCGGTGCTGTGGTGCGTTCCGGGGTTCAGCCTCGCTCGCGCGGTCTGGCACGCGGTCCATCCGCTGAGCTATGAGGCAGTGCTCGGCGGGCCGCTGCGTCGTCACGGGTGGCGGCGTCGTGTGCGCCGGAACTGGAAGCGGATCGCCGACCGCTGCGGGCTGGCGACCGCGCCCCGCGGCGACGAGCCCCGCGCGATCCCGCGACTGCGGCGGGTCCGCGCGGCCGGAAACACGCTCACCTTCCAGGTCCGCGCCCGGCTCGGACAGACCGTGGACGACCTGAACGCCGCCGCCGAGGCCATCGCCACCTCGCTCGGTGCCGAGTCCGTCGAGACCCACCGGGTCGGCCCCGGCACGGTTGAACTGGCGCTGACCATGCGCGAGCTGCTCGACGTGCCGACCCTGCCGACCATCCCCCAGCACCTCGACGCGGCCGGGGTGACGCTCGGGCGCAAGGCGGACGGGTCGCCCTGGCGGCTCGACCTCGCCGGGCGGCACACCCTCGTCGTCGGGCGCTCCGGGGCGGGCAAGGGGTCGATCTTCTGGGGCATCGCAGGCAACCTCGCCCCCGCCGCACACGCGGGCCTGGTCCAGCTGTGGGGCGTCGACCTGAAGGGCGGCGTCGAGGTCGCGGTCGGCAAGAAGATGTTCTCCCACGTCGCAATGGACGAACAGGCCGCGGTGCGGCTGTTGCGCGGCCTGAACCGGGTCATCGTGGACCGGCAACGCGTGATGCGCGGCAGGTCGCGGCTGTTCGAACCGTCGCCGGGTGACCCGGTGCACGTGCTGATGATCGACGAGCTCGCCGTACTGACCGCGTACGCGTCCAAGGAGGTCGTGAACGAGGCAGCGAACGTGCTCAAGCTCGTGCTCACCCAGGGACGGGCGTTCGGGGTCATGGTCGTGGCGTTCGTGCAGGACCCGCGCAAGGAGACCGTGGGCATGCGGGACCTGTTCACCCAGACCATCGCCCTGCGCCTGGCCTCCGCTGCCGAGACGCGCATGGTGCTGGGCGAGGGCATGGCCGCCGTGGCGCCCGCCCACCACATTGCCCACACCATGCCCGGGACCGGCTACGCCGTCACCGACGACGGCGTCGTCGAGCGCGTGCGCGCCGACTTCTGGGCTGACGACTTCATCCGCATGGTCGCCGCCACCTACCCGGCGCCGCCCGCGCCGCCGCTGCCAGAGGAACCGCCCACCGCGGCGCCCGTCGTTGTTGAGGCGCCCTCGGCCGCTGAGTCGGCCGAGCCGGTCACGACCGAGCGTCCGGCGCCTCGCCGTCGTGCACCGCGCAAGCCCCGCTCGGCGCGCTCGACGTCGAGCTCGGCCGAGTCGGCCAGTGAAGGTGCCGAGGTGGCGTGATGGTCACGGCGGGTTCGGTCGGTGAGGCGGTCGGTGCGGGCTTCTGGGGGCACTCCCCCGAGGCTCCCCTCGACCTGGCCGACCTCACCCGGGCCGAGGTCGAGTCGATCGCCTCACGCCTCGCCGACCGCAGCATGCCCGCCCTAACGGACACCCTCGCCCGGGTCGGCAACTGCGCCCACCCCGTCCGCCTCGTCGGCCGCTCGGACACCATCGACACCCGCACGGGCGAGATCGTCGACACGTTCCGCTCGGCCGATCAGCCGCTCGGGATGCTCTACACCCCGTGCGGCAACCGCCGCGAGGACGTCTGCCCGGCCTGCTCACGCATCTACGCCCGCGACACCTTCGAGCTCATCTCCACCGGCCTGCACGGCGGCAAAGGCGTTCCCGAGGCGGTCAAGGCGAACCCGCTGCTGTTCGTCACTCTCACGGCGCCCTCGTTCGGCGCGGTCCACGGGGTGCGTGACGGCAACCGGCCGTGCCGGCCACGGTCCAGGGCCGCGGTGTGCGAGCACGGGCGCCGGCTGACCTGCTGGGCACACCATGACGAGAACGACCCGTCCGTGGGCGCCCCGCTGTGCCCGGACTGCTACGACCTCGACTCCGCCGCGATCTGGCAATGGCACGCGCCCGAGCTGTGGCGCCGCTTCACCATCACGCTGCGCCGGCGCCTCGCCGCCACACTCGACGTGCCCGCGTCCGGGCTGGGCGAGCACCTGCGCCTCGAGTACGCCAAGGTGGCCGAGTTCCAGGCCCGCGGCCTGGTCCACTTCCACGCCCTCGTCCGCATCGACGGCGCCGAGGGTCCCGGCTCACCCGCACCGATCCCCGCGACCGCGCTGGCCGACGTCGTGCGCCAGGCCGCGGCCGCCGTGCGCTACACCGCCCCCGCCGTCGGCGACCACGACGCCGAACGGGTCCTGCGCTTCGGCGCACAGACCGACGTGCGCATCGTGCGCGAAGGGACGCTCGCGGGCGAGGACGTCACCGCGGAGCAGGTCGCCGCGTATCTGGCCAAGTACTCCACGAAGTCCACCGGCGTCGACCCGACCAGGCCGCGCCCGCACCTGGCCGCGCTCACCGCGGCGTGTCAGTCGCTCGCCGCCCGCGCGTTGGCCGGCTGCTCCTTCAACTGCGGCGAGCGCGCCGCCCACCGGCACCCGCGGTTGTGCGGCGACTGCTCCGCCAACCCGTACGCGCTGCTCGGTCACTGGTCGTCCATGCTCGGCTTCCGCGGGCACTTCTCCACCAAGTCACGCCGCTACTCCGTCACCCTTGGCGCCCTCCGGCGCGCCCGGCGACGGTTCCAGCGGCTCGCCGCGGATGCCCACCGCAACGGGCGCACCCTGGACACCCGGGACCTCGAAGCCCGGCTCATGGCCGAGGACGACGCGGAAACGACGCTCGTCGTCGGCTCCTGGACTTACGAAGGCACCGGCTGGCCACGCGCGGGAGACAAGGCCCTTGCCGACGCCGCCGCCTCCCGCGCCCGCGAGTACGCGCGATGGCGAGCAGACCAGCGCACCACCCGCCCGGCGCGATAGCCGGCCACATCGCAGAGTCACGAAGTGAGGGGGAACCATGGACGAGTACCTGACGACAGAGGAAGTGGCGACGTGGCTGAAGGTCGCGCCGTCGACGGTGTGCCGGTGGCGGCTGGCTGGGAAGGGGCCGCGGGTGACGTGGCTGTCCCCGTCGCTGCCCCGCTACCGCAAGGCAGACCTGCTCGCCTGGCTGGAAGGGGCGGCGGCATGACGGTCCGCAAGACACCGGGCGGCCGGTTCCGGGCGCAGCTGAAGAGTGGGCGCGAGTTCGTCACGTCACGGACCTTCGACACCAAACGCGAGGCCGACGCCTGGCTTCGCCGGGAACGTGCAGCGCTGGATGGCGGCTACGACCCGCGCGCCGGCAAGGAGCGAATGGGTGTCGTGCTGAGCCGCTGGCTCGCGATCCGGGAGCGGACGGTCGCGCCGACGACCTACTACGCCGACAAGAACATGGTCCGAATCGTTCCGACGAGCATGCGGAACGTGCACCTGTCGGCGATCACCGAGCGCGAGGTGGCACGGTCGTTCGAGACGCTGCTGGCGCACGGCCTCGCGGAGTCATCCGTCGTCCGGTACCGGGCGAGCCTGTCGGCGTTCTTCGCCTGGTGCCTTCGGGAGAAGCTGGTGAGCCGGAACCCGGTGACCGGAGTCAAGGTGCCCAAGGGTTCGGCCGAGGTCGACGAGATGGACCCGTTCAGCGAGGACGAGCTCGAAGCCGCGTACCTGGACTGGAAGCAGAAGGACGAGCGGCTCGCGGACGTGCTGCTCGTCATGGGCTGGACCGGGCTTCGCTGGGGCGAGATGCGCGCTATGCAGGTCTCGTCGTTCCTCGAGGTGCCCACGCCGGCGCTGATGGTCCGGCGCAACCAGCCCGAGCGGTACGCGGTGAAGGCGACGAAGGGCCGGCGCACTCGTCGTGTGCCGGTGGCGAACCGGGTGCTACCCATCGTCCGTGAGCTCGCGGCGGGCAAGTCGTCGCGCGACCTGCTGTTCACGACGTCGAGCGGCGCGCAACTGTGGCGCACCCAGACGCTCCGGGCGCTCGATTGGTCGGTGAAGGACCGGGCGCGGCACGACGTCGGGACCGGTCGCGGCCGGCGGCTGCACGATCTGCGGCACACGGCCGCGTGCCTGTGGCTGGCTCGTGGGGTGGACCCGGGAACGGTCCAGGCGTGGTGCGGTCACGAGTCGATCGCGACCACGAATCTGTACGTCCACTTCCTCGGGACGGGCGCCGATCGGGCCGGTCTGGACAGGCTGAATCAGGGTCCGGGGAGCGCCGGGGGTGCGCGAAATGGCCGGGTGGGTGCCTGAGATGCGGAAAACCCCCGCCTCCCCCGGACTGTGTGTCCAGGTCAGCGAGGGTTTTCGTGAGGGAGCCGCCTGTGGGAATCGAACCCACGACCTATTCATTACGAGTGAATCGCTCTGCCGACTGAGCTAAGGCGGCGTGCTCGTACGTCCGGGGCGCTGCTCCGGACCGGCGAGCGGCCCCCACAGTACCTGACGCGGGGGCCGGACGACAAAAGCGATCCGGGACCCGCCGCCGTCGGGTGCGTCACAGCCGCCGACCGCCGGTCCGCGGTCAGCAGGTGGTGCCGGGCTCGGGCACGGTGCCGTCGACGAGGTACGCGTCGACGGCGTCCGCGATGCAGTCGTTGGACCTGCCGTACGCCGTGTGGCCCTCGCCCTCGTAGGTGAGCAGGACCCCGGAGTCGAGGGTCTTCGCCAGGCCCTCTGACCACACGTACGGCGTCGCGGGGTCGTTCGTCGTGCCGACCACGAGGATCGGCGCTGCGCCCTCGGCGGTCACGTCGTACTCCTGCTCCACCTCGGGGTACGGCCAGTCGGCGCACGTGATGCCGCCGTAGCCGAAGAAGGTCCCGACCGTCGGGGCGACCTCCTCGATCTCGGCCACCTGGGCCCGCATCTCCTCGATGTCGGCGCTGCTGCGGTCGTCGAGGCACCCGACGGCGCGGAACGCCTCGGACGAGTTGGTGTTGAACGTCCCGTCGGAGTTCCGGTCGTTGTAGAAGTCGGCGAGGTACAGGAGCACGTCGCCCTTCCCGGTCGTGATGACCTCGTCGAGCGCCTGGGTCAGCACTGGCCAGCTCGCCTCGTCGTAGAGCGTCACGGCGATGCCGTAGAACGCGAGCGTCTGGGTCACCTCGCGGTCCGACGACGTCGGGTACGGCCGCTCGAACGCGTTGTCCAGCACGCGGCGCACCTGCTGCATGCCGTCGTCGGTGGACCCGGTCAGCGGGCACCCGCTCGCGTCCGCGAGGCAGTCGGTGACGTACGCGCGCAGCGCGTTCTCGAACCCGACGGCCTGACCCTTGGACGTCTCCTCGGCCGGCAGCGTGACGTCGATGCCGCCGTCGAGCACGAGGCGCCCGGCCCGCTCGGGGAACAGGCCCGCGTACGTCGCGCCGAGCTGGCTGCCGTAGGAGTAGCCGAGGTAGTGGAGCTGCTCGTCGCCGAGGACAGCCCGCAGCATGTCCATGTCCCGCGCGGCGCTCTGCGTGTCGACGTTGCCGAGGAGCTCGCCCGTGTTCTGCGCGCAGGCCTCGGCCCACGCGCGCGCCTCCTCGCGGGCCGCGGCCACGCCCTCGTCGGTCTCGAGGTCGAAGTCCTTGCTCAGCGACTCGTCCTTGCGCGCGTCGTCGAAGCAGGTGACCGGGGTCGAGGCACCCACGCCCCGCGGGTCGAAGCCGACGATGTCGAACGAGTCCTTGAGCCGGTCGCCGAAGGTGCCCACCGCGCCGCGGAGGAAGTCGACGCCGGAGCCGCCCGGCCCGCCAGGGTTGACCAGCAGGGAGCCGACCTTCTCACCGCGCGCGGCGACGCGGCTGAGCGCGAGCTCGATACTCCCGGCCTCGGGGTCCTGCCACGACAGCGGTGCGGACGCCGTCGCGCACTCGAACCCCTCGCCGCAGTCGGTCCACTCGAGGGACTGGGTGTAGTACTCCTCGAAGCCCTCCGGCGCGCCGTCCGCGGTCGCCGAGCCGCCGGCGGCCGCGCTCTCGACAGGGCTCTGGACCTTCCCCGGGGCGGAGCAGCCGACCAGGAGGGCTGCGACGGCGGCGCCCGCGGCCAGAGCGCGCGCGACTGTCGTGCGGCGGGAGGAGAACGTCACCCACCAAACCTACCGGTCCCCGCCTGGGTGTCCGCTGTGCGTCGAGGACCCGGACCACGATCCCGACGGCACGTTCACGAGGTCGCCACCCACGCGGCCGGTCCAGGCTCGCCCGGGGCGGGCCGCGGCGTGACCTCGACGGTCCCCGCGTCCCCGAGCCGCACGCTCACCGGCCCACCAGAGCCCGCTCCCGCGGGAACCCCGACGACCGACGTCGTGGGCGCGTAGTCCATCGTGCAGATGGCGTCCGCGGGCGGCGGGACCAGGGTCACGACGACGGTGCCTTCGTCGTCGGCCGCCTGCGCCTGGGCCGTGGTGGGGCAGGACGACGAGCCGTACGTGATGACGTACAGCAGGCCGTCGCCGGGCGCCCACGCGGCCCCGGCGGGGCTGTCCGTCGCCCCCTCGACCCCCTCGGGCAGCCCGCGCACGACGACGCCGGGCGCGGGTTCGACGCCCGCCCAGTCAGGAGCGGGGGTCGACGGCTCGGTCGGCGTCGGGCTGTCCTCGGTCGGCGGCACGGTCTCCTCCGTCGGCAGGCCCGGCGCACCGGGGTCGGTCGGCTGGGCGCACGCCACCAGCACCAGCACCAGCGCGGCGGCACCCAGCGCCGCCGCGGCCGTCGGTCTCACGCGACCCATCAGCGTCTCCCCCCGTACGTGGTCTTCCCACCACGTACGTGTGGCGACACGGGCCCCGCTTGCACCCGCAGGTCAGTCCCGGGCGAAGCGGAGCCTCGCGGGCGTCTCGCTCGGGGCCGCCTTGCGCAGGAAGTCCCGGCGCTGCGCGGCGAAGCCGTGGCGGTCGTCGAACAGGTCCCGCGCCATCTCGGCCAGCTCGACGGTGCGGTAGTACGACAGCGGGCGGCCCGCGGCGTCGGGGTCGGTTCCCTCGGGGCGACGGGCCGGCGGGGCCGACGCCGCCGCGCGCGCCTGCGCGGCGAGCCACGTGGCGAACTCCTCCGGGTCGCGCGGGCCCACCGCGTCGACGAGCCCGAGCTGCTGGGCGCGCGCGGCCCCGACGGGCAGCTTCTCGCCCAGCAGCGACTCGGCGACGTCCGTGCCCACGCGGGCCGGCAGCGCCCAGGTGTGCAGCTCCGAGCCGAAGATGCCCATGTCGTAGTACGGGTTGAGCACGACGCCGTCGCGTGCGACGACGACGTCGGCGCACAGCGCCGCCATGACGCCGCCGGCCCCGGCGTTCGCCGTGATCGCGGCGACCGTCGTCTGCTCGGCCCGGGCGAGCGCCTCGCACAGGTCGTCGATCGCCTGGATGTTGGCCCACGCCTCCACGGCCGGGTCGTCGGCCGCGTCGATCATGCCGAGGTGGATGCCGTTGGAGAAGGTGTGCTCGGTGCCGCGCACCACGAGCACCGTCGTGTCCTCCGTGAGGGCCTTCTCGACGGCCGCCGTCAGCCGCAGGCACTGCTCGGTGTGCATCGCGCCGTTGTAGGAGCGGATCGTCAGGTAACCGACGTCGCCGTCGCGCTCGTAGACCGACTCCGCGAGCGCCGCCGGCGCCTCGAGGTACGGCGAGCGGCGTCCGGCGTCGAGCACGAGGCGCGCGGGCAGCTTGGGACCGCGCCGCTCGGCCAGCTCGGCCGCGTAGCCGACCCAGAGGGTCCCCTCGCCGGTCGCGAGGGCGACCGCCTCGCCGTCGTGCCCGACGACGGAGCCCGGCTCCGCGGCCGGCGCCTCGGACGTCGCCACGGCGTCGAACAGGCAGACCCGGCGCCCGTCCACGACCGCCGGGGCACCCGGGGCGCCGTCGGCGGCCGCGACGCGGCGCGCCAGCTCGGGGGCCGGCAGGGACCAGTCGAGCTCGAACGCGGCGCGGCGCAGCAGCGGCAGCTCGCCCGTGCCCGTGACCTCCCGCTCGAGGTCCTCGGCAGGGACGGGCGCCTCGCCGGCGGCCACCTTGCGCAGGACCTCGTCCACGCAGCGCATCGCGGCGTCGGCGACCGGGCCGTTGTACAGGGCGCTCTTGGCGACGGGCACCCGGGGCATCGGGAACGTGGCGGTGGCCCAGACCGGACCCGCGTCCATCTCCTCGACGGCGGACAGCGCGGTGACGCCCCACCGCTCGCGCCCGTCCAGGATCGCGTGGTCGAGCGACGAGGGACCGCGGTCTCCCACCGGGCCCGGGTGCACGACGACCGTGGGCCAGCGGTCCCAGACCTCGCGGGGCACCCGATGCTTCAGGAACGGCGCCAGGATCAGGTCGGGGTCGATCTCCTCGACGGCGGCGGTCAGCTCCTCGGGCGTCGCGAAGGCGGGTGCGAGCTCGACGCCGACGTCGTGCCCGGCGTCGGTCAGGTGGCACCACACGCGCTGCGTGAGGCCGTTGAACGCGGAAACCAGCAGCAAGATCCTCAAGACGACTCCCCCTCGTGGCCGACCGGTGGGGCACCGGTCGACGCCGTGGAACATCACAGGCCACGACGGGCCCTCCTGGCAAGTGCCGCCCGGGCGGGCGCGGCCCGGCTCAGCCCTGGGGACGCAGCGCGATCGCCATGGCCTCGAGGGCCAGCAGCGGCGCGACGTTGCCCTCCAGACGCTCGCGCGCGAGCCCGATCGCGTCCATCCGGCGCACCGTCTGCTCGGGTGTCGAGTCGGCCGCCAGGGCGCGCACGGTCGCGGCGTGCTCGGTGTTGACGAGCTCGACGTCGGCGCCGAGCTGGACCACGAGCACGTCCCGGTAGAGCGAGAGCAGGTCGACCATCGCCCGGTCGAGCACGTCGCGCTGGTGCCGCGTGGCGCGACGCTTCTGGTCCTCCTCGAGCTGGCGGAGCTGGGAGCGCAGGCGCGGCGGGAGCGTGTCCCCCTCGCCGACGCCGAGGGCGCGCAGGAGCTCGGCCTTCTCCGCCGCGTCACGCTCGACCGTCGCGGCCGCGGCCTCGGCCTTGGCGACGTCGACGAGCTCGCCGGCGGCGAGCACCGCGTCGGGCACGCCGCGGATGCGGCGCGCGATCTCGAGCACCGACGCGCGCCGCTCGCGTGCGCCGGGGTCGCGGGCGAGCCTGCGGGCCAGACCGACGTGGCTCTGCGCGGCGCGTGCCGCCGTCAGCGCGACGGCGGGATCGACGCCGTCACGGCGAACCAGGAGCTCGGCCACGGCCTCGGCGGGCGGCACCCGCAGCACGACCCCGCGGCACCGCGACCGGATCGTCGGCAGCACGTCCTGCGCGCTCGGCGCGCAGAGCACCCACACGGTGTGCGGGGGCGGCTCCTCGATCGCCTTGAGCAGCACGTTGGTGGTGCGCTCGGCCATGCGGTCGGCGTCCTCGACCACGATGACGCGGTACCGGCCCGAGGACGGCGTGCGTGACGCCGTGCCGATGAGCTCGCGCACCTCTTCGATCTGGATGACGACCTTCTCGGTCGCGACCACCGTCAGGTCCGGGTGCGTGCCGGCGAGCGTCGTCGTGCACGCCTTGCACCGGCCGCAGCCGCCCTGCTCGCACTGGAGGGCGGCCGCGAACGCGCGCGCGGCCACGGACCGGCCCGAGCCGGGCGGGCCCGTCACCAGCCAGGCGTGCGTCATCGCCGCCGGGTCGGTCGCGGCCCGCCGCAGCACGCTCACGGCCTCCGGCTGACCGACGACGTCGTCCCACACGGTCACGAGAGTCCCTCGGGGCTCGCGGGGCTCGCCCCGGGCAGGGAGTCGGCGTCGACGACCCGCACGGCCTCCTCGACGACGGGCGTCAGGTCGAGGCGGGCAGCGACGTCGACCCGGATCTGCGCCTGGATGTCGGAGACCTCGCCCCCGGCGTCGATCACGACCCAGCGGCCCGGGTCGGCGGCGGCGCGGCGCAGGAACGCCTCGCGCGTGCGGCGGTGGAAGCCGTCGCCGGCGCGCTCGAGCCGGTCGGGCTCGCCCGTGCGCCGGGCCTCGGCGACGACCGGGTCGAGGTCGAGGAGGATCGTGACGTCCGGCAGCAGCCCGCGCGTGGCCCACAGCGAGAGCTGCTCGACCTCGTCCTCCGCGAGCTCGCGACCACCGGCCTGGTACGCGACCGACGAGTCGAGGTAGCGGTCGGTCACCACGACGGCCCCGCGCTCGAGCGCGGGCCGCACGAGCGTCGCGACGTGGTGGGCCCTGTCCGCCGCGTAGAGCAGCGCCTCGGCCCGCGGGTCGACGTGGTCGCCGTGCAGCACCAGCCGTCGGACCTCGCGCCCGAACTCCGTGCCGCCGGGCTCGCGCGTCACCACGACCTCGCGGCCCGTCACCGCGCCCAGCCACTCGCCCAGCAGCCGCGCGTGCGTGGACTTGCCGACGCCGTCGCCGCCCTCGAACGAGACGAAGAACCCGGGTGCGCTGCTCACGGCCACACACTATCCGCGCTCGCCCACACCTCGCGGCGTCGTCCCCCGCCGGGGAGCGGAGAGCTCCGTGCCGTCCCAGGATGGGAGGAGGACGACGAGGAGGCGCTCATGAGAGAACAGCCGACCACCACGACGCTCACCGAGGACAGGGCCTGGGAGCTGCTCGCCCAGCAGAGCATCGGCCGCCTCGCGACGGTCGACGACGGCCGGCCCGACATCGTCCCGGTCGGCTACACGGTGGAGGACCGGACGATCTACGTCCGCACCAGCCCGGGCACCAGGCTCGCCCGGCTGGCCGAGGGCGCCGACGTCGCGTTCGAGGCCGACCGGCTGGGGTTCGACGTCGCCGAGAGCGTCGTCGTCAAGGGCACGGCCGAGGTCCTGGAGCACGGCTCGGACCGGACGATGGCCGAGGCGACGGGCGTGGTCACCTTCGCCCGAGGCCACAAGGACGTCTGGGTGAGGATCACGCCGTCGGAGGTCACCGGCCGCCACCTCAACCGCTGACGGCGAGCTCCTCGAGAGCGCGGCGCAGGTCGAGCACGAAGGCGCCGGCCACGAAGTAGTCCTGGTCGCTCTCGGCCTGGACCTCGCGGACGCGGACCCGCAGGTCCTCGACCGCGTCGTCGAGCGCCTGCCGCTCCGGCTCGCCGAGGCCGTGGAGGTCGTGGTCCCGCAGGGCCGTGGCCAGCGCGTGGAGCGCGCGCACGGCCGCCGGCCGCAGCGCCTTCCCGAGCGCCACCTCCTCGCGGTCCCGGCGCTCCCACTCGACGGCCAGGCGCACCAGGTCGTCGACGACGCCGGCGACGGCGATCAGGGCCCGCGCCCGGCGCCGTTGCGCGTCGGCCCACTCCCCGTACCGGCGTGCCCGCCGGTTGACCCGCCTCGCCTCGTCGCTCTGGCTCACCGACTCCTGGGCCTGCCGGATGACGGGGTCGATCGACCGCTGCCGCTCCGGCCACTCGTCGCCCGACGGCGGCACCTCGCCGTCGAGGCCGTCCGCGAGCGTGTCGAGCTGGTCCACGAGGACGTCGCGCAGCCGGTCGAGCGCCTCCTCCGACGGTGTGAGCGGCAGCGGCGGCACCAGGAGGTTGACCGCGACACCGATCCCCGCGCCGAGCGCCACGAGCCCGCCGTAGGCGCCCACGTACCCCTCGGGGTCCGCCTGGCCCAGGATGAGCACGAACAGCGCGGACGTCACCGCCCACAGGCCCATGTCCCCGAGGGGGCGCCACGTCGACGCCAGGAGCGCGAGCCCTACCGCGACCGCGACGGCCGCGGCGCCGGGCTCGAGGACGAGGTCGACGAGCCGGGCGACGGCCGCACCGATGAGGATCGCGCCCGTCGCCTGGACCGCCGCGCGCACCGAGCGCACGACCGTCCCCGTCGTCGCGACGACCGCGCCGAGGGGCGCGTAGTAGGGGTATTCCGAGAAGGGCGCCGGCATGACCAGGCCGACGAGCCAGGCGATCGCCGCGGCGGCCGCCCCGCGCAGCGCGACCGACCACCCTGGGTGGCGCGCCCACGTCCGGTAGACGCGCTGCGCCGGCGACCACCGCACCGGCAGCACGGGGTCGTCGGGCCCGATGGTTCGGCGACGCACCCCGTCACGCTACGGGGCGGTGCCCGTCCTCGCCCGGGTAGACGACCCCGACCTGACGACGCGCCTCGTCGAGGATCGCCATGACCTCCAGCGTGTCCTGCCACGTCATGCGCGGGCTCTCGACCTCGCCCGCGGCGACGCGGCGCGCCACCTCCGCGGCCTCGTAGGCCTTGCCCTCGCCGGCGGGGCTCTCGAACGCCGCGGTCGAACCGTCGGCGCGGACCACGCGGAAGCCGGTCGGCCTGAGGAAGCCCTCCGGGATCTCGATGCGTCCCCGCGTCCCGGTGATCGTCGCGGCCGCCCGGCCGGGGGACCGCGAGGAGGTGCGCAGCACCGCGTGCGCGCCCGAGTCGTAGCCGAGGATCATCGCGACGTGGTCGTCGACCCCGGTCGCGGCGCGCGTCCCGACCGCCGTGACGGATGCGGGCGCGCCGAGCAGGTCGTGCGCGAACGCCACCGGGTAGACACCCAGGTCGAGGAGGGCGCCGCCCGCGAGCTCGGGCGCGAACAGCCGGTGCGCCGGGTCGAACGGGAACAGCACGTCGAAGTCGGCCGCGACCGTGACCACCTCGCCGATCTCGCCGCGCGCGATCACCGACCGCAGCGCCGCGACGTGCGGGAGGAACCGCGTCCACATGGCCTCCATGCAGAACACCCCCGCCTCGCGTGCCGCGTCGAGGACCAGGCGCGACTCCGCGGCCGAGCGCGTGAGCGGCTTCTCCACGAGCACGTGCTTGCCGGCCCGGACGGCCAGCAGGGCGTGCTCGAGATGGTGGGAGTGCGGCGTGGCCACGTAGACGACGTCGACCTCGTCGTCGGCGACCAGGTCGGCGTACGAGCCGTGGGCGCGGGCACCGGGGGCGTGGGACCGGGCGAACGCCTCGGCCCGGGCGAGGTCGCGCGAGCCGACCGCGACGACGCTCGAGGCCGTGCGCTCGCGCACGCCGGCGCTGAAGGAGGCCGCGATGCCTCCCGCGCCGAGGACGCCCCAGCGCACGGGCGGTGCCGCGAGCAGGTCGGGGACGGTACCGGGGAGGTCGCTCGGGCTCAGCCGGGGCGCGTAGGAGGACGGGTCGACGACGACGGTCATGGCCTCACGGTAGCGCCGCGGCCGGGACGGCGGCGGTGTCGTCCACGCCGTGCAGGACGCCGGCGGCCGCCGCAGGCTTCCGGGGACCGTGCGCCGCGGCGATCACGGCGTCCGCGGCCGTCTTGACGCGTTCGAGCTCCTCGAGGCTCAGCCCGGTCGCCTGCACGACGCGCGCGGGGACCGCGAGCGCCTCGGTGCGCAGCGCGGCACCGGCCTCGGTGAGGTGCAGCTCGACGACGCGCGCGTCGCCGGCCGCCCGGCGGCGCTCCACCAGACCCTGCTGCTCGAGCCGCTTGAGCAGCGGCGAGAGGGTGCCGGGGTCGAGGTACAGGCGGGCCGCGAGACCCGTGACCGTCGTCGTGGCGCCGGTACGGGAGTCCTCCCACAGCCCGAGCATGACGAGGTACTGGGGGTGCGTGAGGCCCATCGGCTCGAGGATCGGCCGGTACAGGGCGACCATCGCCCGGGCGGCGGCGGAGAGCGCGAAGCAGACCTGCGCCTCGAGCGCGAGCGGGTCCTCCGGCCGGTCCATGGCTCCAGGGTAGGACGAGCTATGCTTCGACGACCAATACTTGGCGCACCAAGGAGTTGCTATGGGCAAGCGCACCCGGCCGCAGGACGATCGCACGTGGGGCATGCGGGTCACCGAGAGCCTGCTGCCGTTCTTCGGCCCGGCCTCCATCCGCCGCACCCCGCCGCGCCCGGTGCGCCCCGAGGACCGCGCGCGCGACGCGGAGCTGCGCCGCACGCTCGACCGCGTGACGGGCCCCGACGGCCGGACCTACGTCGTCGAGCGGACCGTCGTCGAACGGACCGACGCGACCTGACCGGACCGCCTCCGCGCGACCGGAGCTCCGGCCCGCCGCCCCGGACGGGCAGCGGGCCAGAGCTCCGTCGGTGCCGCGAGGGCGCTCAGCGCTGGTTGCGCACCGAGAGGGTGTACCCGGCGTCGAGGAACGTCAGGTCACCGGTCGGCAGGTTGGACACGAGGGTCGCGAAGTCGCGGTTCGGCCCGTTGGCGCACCTGGTGACGAACCCAGCCTGCGAGATGGAGTCGCCCGCGAGCCGGTACACGTGGTTGCCGGCGTCGTCGACGATCTCGAACTCGTTCTCGACCCCGGGCGTGAGGTCGCACGTGGCGACGACCTGGACCACCCAGTTGTTGTCCTGCTCGCCCGTGGTCTCGATCCACTGGCCCTCCTCGGACGAGACGGCCGCGGGGGCGCCGTCGACCATGACGTCGTCCACGAACCAGCCCGTGTCGAGGTAGGCGGCGTCGGTCGAGTAGCGGAACCGGACGTCGGTGGTGCCGGCGGGCAGGTCGGCCGAGAGGTGCACGTAGACCGGGTCGTCGACGAAGTACTCCCCGCCCGAGGTCCCCGTGAGCCCGTTGCCCTCCGCGTTGTTGCCGTGCGGGTCGGTGTCGGTCGTGACCGTGGCGCCCGAGTCGTCCACGAGCGGGACGGTGACCCACTCCCCGTCGACGAGCGCCTCGACGAACCCGTAGTCCCAGCCCTCCTCGATGAAGTACCAGGTCCAGAAGTCGAGGCTGCCGGCCTCGCCCGCGACGTCGACGTCGAGCACGTTGTCCGCCTGGCTCTCGTAGCCGCCGTACCAGTGCGTGTCCCCGGAGTGCGGTGCGACGACGGAGACCGGCTCGCCCTCGAACTCGACCGTCACGCGCGGGCCCGGGTTGCGGAACCTCTCGACCTGGAGGCCGTACGGCAGCGCGACCGGCGTCTGCCCGTTGTCCCGGCGCACCCACTTCGCCTCCGGCTGCGCGCCCCGGTTGCTGCCGCGCCCGCCCCAGAACTGGTCGTCGGCGATGTCCATGGTCCAGCTCGTGAACGCCGGGTCACCGAAGTCGACAGCCTTGATGTCGAACACGTCGCTGTCCTCGTCGTCGAGGTACACGGCCACGGCCCAGTCCTGGTAGAGCGTCTCGACGTCGGGCAGGTCGGCCCCGGTCTGGGCGTTGAACTCGTCGATCGCCGCCTGCACACCTTCCATGCCGTCGCCCTGGTTCTCGAAGACGAGCTTGATGAGCAGGTCGCCGCCGGCGCCGTCGTACTCGAGGTCCGGCTCGAAGGTGCCGTCGCCGTTGCCGCCGGCCCGCTCCCACAGGTACTGGAAGAACGTGTACGCCGCACCGTAGTTCTCGAGGCCGCCACCCCAGCGGGTCAGCGACGTCTCCGCGTAGAAGACCTGGTGGTACGTCAGGTGCGAGCCGCCCACGTCGAACCCGTTGAGGAACACCGCGAAGTCGGCCAGGCCCTCGTCGACCCACGACAGCTCGCCGGGGTCGCTGTAGTTGTGCAGGAGGTGCTCGAGCTCGTGCGCGATCACGCCCTCGTAGAGCTGGGGGCTGTCGTTGTCCGGGTCGCCGTCGTTCCAGGGAGCGTCCGCGTCGCCGACGCGGTTGGACCAGTCGAGCGCGTCGATGACGATGACGTTCATCCCCATGGAGTCGATGAAGTCGGGCGCGAAGTAGCCGGCCGTGTAGGTCGTCTCCTCGCAGTCGTAGTAGTTCTCGTCCTGGACGTTGTAGACGACCATGGCGAGCGAGTCGCTCTCGGGGTGGGCGGGGTCGGCGGCGTCCATGGCGCCGAAGTGGGCCTCGTCGACGGCGACGATCTGGCTGGCCAGCAGGTCCCCGAGGTAGTCGATCTGCTCCTGCGTGAGCGTGAAGTCGGCGACGTCGTGCTCGGCGCACGGCACGAACTCGTCGTCCGGGTCGTGGTCGAACGCCGGGTCGAGGCTGGCGACGCCCTCCGGCGCGGAGCCGTCGAGCGGCGTGCCCTCCGGGACGTACAGGTAGACCGGCGTGCCGTCGGTCGTGGTGCCCGCGTAGACGCGGGTGAAGTCCTGGTCGTAGGTGCCGCCGGCCGCGCTGTCGTTGATCGGCAGCGTGATGGTCGGCTCACCCGGCAGGTTCTCGTGGTCGTCGGCCGCCGCCGGCGGACCGGCGGTCGCCGCGAGCAGGATCGCGGCGGCGCCGCCGGCGAGGAGAGGCAAGGTACGTGTTCTGAGCACGAGCGGTTCCCCTTTGTGCAGGGCGCCTCGCCCGACCCGGGGTGCCGGTTCGAGCGAGACCGGACGGAGATGAGTCATGGGTCACGTCTATGTGACCCAGGACACAGTGAACCACCGTCCCCGCGGAGTCGCCTAGGGGCCGACGACCGACCTCACTTCTTTGCCGGCGCCTTCTTGCGCGTCGTCGTGGAGGTGCGCCGCTTCTTCGCCGGCCCCTGCGCACGCTTCTCGGCGAGCAGCTCGACGGCCCGCTCGGGCGTGATCTCCTCGGGCGTGACGTCGCGCGGCAGCGTCCGGTTGGTCTCGCCGTCGGTCACGTACGGGCCGAACCGCCCTTCCTTGACGACGATCGGCTTGCCGCTCGTCGGGTCGTCGCCGAGCTCGCGCAGGGGCGGGGTGGCCGCCCTTGCCCCGCGCCCGCGCTTGGGCTCCGCGTAGATCTTCAGCGCCTCGTCCAGCGTGACCGTGAAGAGCTGCTCCTCGGACGCGAGCGTGCGCGAGTCCGTGCCCTTCTTGAGGTACGGCCCGTAGCGCCCGTTCTGCGCGGTGATCTCCTCGCCCGACTCGGGGTCGGTGCCGACGACGCGCGGCAGGCTCAGCAGCCGGAGCGCGTCGTCGAGCGTGACCGACTCGAGCGACATCGTCTTGAACAGGGAGGCCGTGCGGGGCTTGGGCAGCGCCGCGAGGGCCTTCTTCCGCGCGGTCGCGGAGAGGTTGGGGTCGAGCTCGGGCTCGGGCAGGACCTCGGTCACGTACGGCCCGTAGCGGCCGGCCCGGGCCACGATCTCGTGCCCGCTCTCGGGGTCGGTCCCGAGCACCCGGCCGTCGTCCGCGCCCGCGGCGAGCAGCTCGCGCGCCTTGGCCACGGTGAGCTCGTCGGGCGCGACGTCGTCGGGGATCGACGCCCGTGGCGGGGTCTGGCCCTCGCCGACCTCGGCGCCGAGGTCCTCCACGTAGGGCCCGTATCGGCCCACGCGCACCCGGATGCCCTCGCCGATCTCGACCGAGTTGACCGCGACAGGGTCGATCTCGCCGAGGTTCTCGACGAGGTCACGCAGGCCCCAGCCCTCGCTCTGGCCCGAGCCGTCGCCGAAGTAGAACCGGCTCAGCCACGCGACCCGCTCCCGGTCGCCCGCGGCGATCTGGTCGAGGTCCGCCTCCATCTCGGCCGTGAAGTCGTAGTCGACCAGCCAGTCGAAGTGCTCCTCGAGCAGCTTGACGACCGCGAAGGCGAGCCACGTCGGCACCAGCGCCTGCCCGCGCGTCTGCACGTACCCGCGGTCCTGGACCGTCGAGATGGTCGCCGCGTACGTCGACGGGCGGCCGATGCCGAGCTCCTCGAGCGCCTTGACCAGGCTCGCCTCGGTGTACCGGGCCGGCGGGGTCGTCGAGTGGCCCTCGGCCGCCAGGCCCGTCCCCGCGAGCGCGTCGCCCTCGGCCATGCGCGGCAGCCGGGTCTCGCGACCCGAGGCCGCCTCGTCGGAGGCCTCGACGTCGCGGCCCTCCTCGTACGCGGCGAGGAAGCCGCGGAAGGTGATGACCGTCCCGGACGCCGAGAACACCGCGTCCTTGCCCGCGAGCTCGCCGGCGTCGCGGCCGAGCGTCGCGGCGAGCCGCACCGACGCCGTCGATCCCTTGGCGTCGGCCATCTGCGAGGCGACCGTGCGCTTCCAGATGAGCTCGTAGAGGCGGAACTGGTCGCCCGAGAGCTCCCGCGCGACCTGCGCCGGGGTGCGGAACGAGTCCCCCGCGGGCCGGATGGCCTCGTGCGCCTCCTGGGCGCCCTTGTTCTTCGAGGCGTAGAGCCGTGGCGCGCCGGGCACGAACTCGGGCCCGTACAGCTCGGCGGCCTGGCGTCGCGCCGCGTCGGTCGCCTCGGCCGACAGCGCCGGCGAGTCGGTACGCATGTACGTGATGTAGCCGTTCTCGTACAGCGCCTGCGCCGTGCGCATGGCCTGCCGCGCGCTCATGCGCAGCTTGCGGCCGGCCTCCTGCTGCAGGGTCGACGTCGTGAACGGCGCCGCGGGCTTGCGCGAGTAGGGCTTGGTCTCGAGCGAGCGCACCGCGAACGCGGCGTCCGCCAGGCCCACGACGACGGCGTTAGCTGCCGACTCGTCGAGCTGCACGACGCCGGTGCGCACCTTGAGCCGCCCGCGGTCGTCGAAGTCGCGGCCCGCGGCGACGCGGTCGGCGCCCAGGCCCGTGAGCCGTGCACGGAAGGCCTGGCCGGCGTCGTCCCCGGACGTCGGCGTGAACGAGCCGGAGACGTCCCAGTAGCCCGCCGCGACGAACGCCATGCGCTCGCGCTCGCGCTCGACCACGAGCCGCGTCGCGACCGACTGCACGCGCCCGGCCGACAGGCCCTGGCGCACCTTGCGCCACAGCACGGGCGAGACCTCGTAGCCGTAGAGACGGTCGAGGATGCGGCGGGTCTCCTGCGCGTCGACGAGGTGCTCGTCGAGCTCGCGCGTGTTCTCGAGTGCGCGCTGGATCGCCTCGCGGGTGATCTCGTGGAAGACCATCCGCTTGACCGGCACCTTGGGCTTGAGCTCCTGGATCAGGTGCCAGGCGATGGCCTCGCCCTCGCGGTCCTCGTCGGTGGCGAGGTAGAGCTCGTCGGCGTCCTTGAGCGCACGCTTGAGCTCGCGGACCTTCTGCTTCTTGTCCGCGTAGACCTCGTAGTAGGGCTCGAACCCGTTCCCGACGTCGACCGCGAACTTGCCGTACGGCCCCTTCTTCATCTCGGCCGGGAGCTCGGACGGCTGCGGGAGGTCGCGGATGTGCCCGACGCTCGCCTCGACCTCGAAGTCGTCGCCGAGGTAGCCCTGGATCTTGCGAGCCTTGGTCGGCGACTCGACGATCACGAGCTTGCGTGGGTGGGGCATCCGTTCCTGCTTTCGAGACTCGGGGGCTGCCGGTGGACCGGTCATGACACGGTACGCCACCCGCGACGGCGGCACTCTACCCACCTCCACAGCCCACGACAGACCCTCCCACGACTTTCACCCTGCCCGTCACATTGACAACTGTCGATGGGTGATCCACAGTGGTGTCGCATCGACATTCTTCGATGCGAGGAGTGAGGAGAGGGAGCATGGAGCCGGAGCTGATGTTCGCGATGCACCAGGACCGAGTCCGCGAGGCCGAGCAGGCGATCGCCTGGCGGCAGGCGGCGGGTGCCCGTGGGCGGACGGCACCCCGGCGGGGCGTTCCGCTCGTCGCGGTGGTCGGCCGGGCGCGGGCACGCCTCGCGGCGTGGGCGCGCGCCGCGGCGTGGGCGCGCGCCGAACGGCCGGGCCTCGCCGCGGCGTCCGGCGCCGGCGAGCCCTGCTGCGCGCCGGCCTGACCGACGCGCCACCCTCGCGCGTCAGCGGGGCGGGCGGGCGGTGGCCTGCCGGACCAGCAGGAGCACGGCGAACGTCGCCGCCGTCACGGACGCGACGGCCAGCGCTCCGACGGCGTACGCGGTGACGTCGGGGGCGAACGGCACCGACCAGGCGCCGACGAGCCCGGCCATGGTCGCCGCGGCGACCCCGCCGCCCACCACCGCGCCGAGGATCAGCAGCCCCGCCAGCACCGACGACCCCGGAGTCGCGAACGAGGCCCCGGGCGCGCCGGGCGAGTCGAGCGCGCCCGCCGGCGTGAACGCGCAGACCGCCGCGCCCCACGCGAGCACGACGAGGAGCGCCGCGACGACGTCGGACGGCCGGTGCCACTGGCCCACGAGGGTCGAGATCCCGGTGGCCCCCGTGTACAGGACGCCGACGACGGCCACCGCGGGCCGCCAGGTGCGCGGGGTGGCGACCAGCACCGCGGCGGACACCGACGCCGCGACCGTCGTGTGCCCGCTCGGCAGCGTGTTGGGACCGTTCCAGCCGGGGAGGAGGTCCGGCCGCTCGAGGAGCTGGTGCTTGAGGAGCTGTGTGGTGACGTTCGCGCCGACGACCAGCGCGGCCACCTGCACCGCGAGCACCCACCGGCGTCGGGCGACGGCCACGAGCATCGCTGCACCGATCGCGACCACGACGAACGCGACCGAGACGACGTCGAGCACGGGCTCGGCCACGACCCACAGCCGGCCTTGCCCGTACAGGGCGCCGGCGAACGCGAGCTCGTCCACGCGCTGGCCCGCCGCGGTGGTCACGAAGAGGCGGTAGGTGAGCCCTACGGCGACCAGGGCGAGGAACGCCACGAGCCCGGCGACGACGCGCGCGCCCGTGCGGACGCGGGACCCTTCCACGCGGGGAGTCCCGGCCGGCACGGGCCCCGAGGGATCCGGTGCGGGCAGCGGACGGGTGTCGGCGAGCATGGCGCCACGCTACCCATTTCGTGTGAGGGACGCGTGCGCGCGCTGGCCAGGTCGTACGGACACCGCAAGAATGCCGAGGACGACCGACGGGAGGGGAGCCCCGGTGGACGCGAAGGTCTCCGACCTGCTCGAACGGGCCGCGGCGGGAGCCGCCCGCCGACGCGCGGGCGTGGTCGTCGGGTACGCGGCCCCGGACGGCACGACCACCCTGCGGGCCGCCGGCCGCACCCGCCTGCCCGAGGGCGCCACCCCAGACGGGCGGACGGTCTTCGAGATCGGGTCGGTCACCAAGACGTTCACCGCGCTCGCGCTCGCCCGTGCCGTGGTCGACGGCTCCCTCGAGCTCCGGACGCCGGTCGGCGAGCTCGTGCCCGAGGTCGGGGACCTGGGGCGCGACGGCACGCGCGTCACGCTGGGCCACCTGGCCACGCACCGGTCCGGTCTGCCGCGGACGCACGTGCCGACCGTCCGGGGCTCGGTCGACATGCTGCTCGGCCGCGACCCCTACCGCGACGCCACCGAGGAGTCGCTGCTCGCCGCGATCGGTGCAGGTCGTCTGCGCCGCACGCCCGGCACCGGGCGGCCCGCGTACTCCAACAGCGGCTTCGGGCTGCTCGGCATCGCGCTGGCCCGGCACTCCGGGACCACCTACGGCGAGCTGGTGCGTGCGCGCGTCACCGCGCCGCTGGGCCTCACCGACACGCGGCTGCGCCACGAGGCGAGCGACGACCATGCCGGGCGGACCGCCCAGGGGCACCACCGCCGTCGGGCACCGGCACCGGCGTGGCCGCTCGACGGCCTGCCCGGCGCCGGTGCGCTGCTGTCCACGGCGACCGACCTGCTCGCCTGGGCGCGGGCCCACCTCGACCCGCCGGACGGTGCCCTCGGTGACGCCGTGCGGCTCGCCGTCGCCGAGCACGGGCCCCGGACCGGGCTGGCGTGGCAGCGCACGCCCGCCCGCGGGGGCGAGACGCTCGTGTGGCACAACGGCGGCACGGGCGGGTTCCGGTCGATGGTGTGCCTGCGGCCCGACCGCGGGGACGCCGTCGTCGTGCTGACCAACCATGCGCGCGGCGTGGACATGACGGCGCTGTCCCTGCTGCGCCGGCTGACCGCGGGCTGAGGGGTCGGCAGGCCGCGGTGCACGACTGGCCGCTCGGGCGGCTGACCCGTTGTGAGCGGGATTTCGGCCCCCTTCCGGTCGCGGAAGGGGGCCGAAATCCCGCTCACAACGTCAGGGTCAGGGCACGTCCCAGCCGAGGGTGAACGCCCCCGAGCCGGAGTACGAGCGCACGAGCCAGCGGTAGGTGCCCGCCGAGCCGGTGTACTCGACGCGCTCGTCCGCCGACGCCGTGATCCCCTGCGCCACCGTCTGCCACGACCCGCCGCTGAGACGCTGCAGGTAGAGGTCGAAGTCGGCGCCCGACGGGCCGTCGAGGCACCCGACATGCTTCCCGGAAGCCGCGGAGAACGAGCCCGTCGCCGCCGAGCCGCGATTGCTGAGCGACGAGCTCGCCGTGTTCTCGTGACCGGAGCAGGACGCCGGCGCCGGGGTCCCGCCGCCGCTGCTCGTCCGCAGCGCCAGCCCGTACCGGTTGAGGATCTCGTTGACGGGCTGGAAGTAGGTGGTGCCGCCCCGGCGGCAGTCGCCCGAGCCTCCCGAGGTCACGCCCTGCGCCTGGTTGCCGGCGAGCAGCGAGCCGCCAGAGTCGCCGGGCTCGGCGCACACCGTCGTCCGGATCAGCCCCGTGACGGTGCCCTGGGCGTACGTGACCGTCGCGCCGTACGCCTGGATCGTGCCGCAGTGCCACCCCGTCGTCGAGCCGGAGCGGCACACGGCGGCGCCGACGGCGGCGGGGCTCGACCCGGCCACGCCGACGGTCGAGCCGGAGTAGTCGTTGACCGCGCCGACGAGGTTGTTGCCCGCCGCGGTGCGGACGTACGCGTAGTCGTCACCCGGGAAGCTCGACCCGACGAACGTGCCGGTCGGGTTGGTCGTGGTCGCCCCCGTGGGGCCGCAGTGCCCCGCCGTCACGAACCCGTCGCCGACCGTGAACCCGACCGAGCAGCGCGAGGAGCCGTTGATGTAGTAGGCGTTGCCACCGACGACGTCGATGAGCGTGCGCGGGGCCTCCTCGACGACCACCGTGACCGCGTCGGCCGGGACGCCGGCGTCCGCGGCGGCCTGGGCGGCCTCGGCATCGTCGCCCTCGACGACGCCCACCACCAGGTGGTTCGTGGTCGGGTCGACGTACGACGCCGTCGCGTCGACCCCGGCGCCCTCGAGCGCCCCCTCGAGCGCCCCCCGGAGCTCCTCGAGCTCGGCCGTGGTGCGCTCCACGAGGACGGCGCGCGCGCCCAGCCTCTCGGCGGCCCTGCGCTCGGCCCGGTCGGCGACGGCCACGTAGAGCACGTCTGCCGTCGGGTGCACCCACGACCCGGCGTACGAGTCGAGCGTCTTGGCCGCGCGGGCGGAGCGTTCCGCCGCACGGGCCTGGAACTCCAGGCGCTCGACCGCACGATCGGCGGGCATCCCGAGGTCGCGCTCCATCGCGCGCAGGAGGCCCGGGGCGTACTGCTCGGCGCCCGCGACGTCGTCGTCGGGGGCGCCGGGCGCGGCCGAGGCGGTGGTCAGTGACAGGGAACCTGCGATGAGCGTCAGCGAGGCCGTGGCCACGGCGAGCACTCTGTACTGCGTGCGTCTCATCTCCAGCGTCCTTCCGGTGTGCGCCAGGGGCCTCTCCCCGGCGTGCGTCCAGGCTAGGTCGGTTGCCTCGGGCTCGGAACCCCCGGGTGGAAGCGGCCGAGCCGGGGTTTCCGCCGTGCGTAGGCTCCGCGGTGGCCCGGGCCGCGGCACGCGCGCGGGTGGGCAACACTCAGGGTGACGAGTCGACGGACAGGGAGACCACGGATGGGCGAGCGGGTGACGTTCCCGAGCAGCACCGGTCCGCGCTTGGCGGGGATCATCGACGAGCCCCAGGGGGAGGTACGCGGCTGGGGCGTGTTCGCGCACGGGTTCACCCTCGGCAAGGACTCTCCCGCGGCTGCGCGCGTCTGCAAGCAGCTCGCGGCCGAGGGCATCGGCATGCTGCGGTTCGACAACCTGGGCCTCGGCGACTCGGAGGGCGACTGGGGCGACGGCTCGTTCACCGTCAAGGTGGCGGACACGGTGCTGGCCGCCAGGTTCATGGCCGAGCGCGGCACGCCCGCCGACCTGCTCGTGGGCCACTCGTGGGGTGGCGCCGCGGCGATCGCCGCCGCGCCCGAGGCCGAGGTGCGCGCCGTGGTGTCGGTGTCCGCGCCGTTCGACCCGAGCCACGCCGAGCACCACTACGACGAGCTGGTCGACCGCGTCCTGACCGAGGGCCACGCGGTGTGGCAGGTCGGCGGCAAGCGGCTCAACCTGAAGCGCGGCATGGTCGAGGACGTCCGGCAGGCCGACCTCGCGCACCGGATCGGCGAGCTGCGCAAGCCGCTGCTCGTCATGCACTCCCCCACCGACGACGTCGTCGGCATCGAGAACGCGAGCGAGATCTTCCGGGCCGCACGCCACCCGCGCAGCTTCGTGTCGCTCGAGGAGTCGGACCACCTGCTGACCCGGCCCGGGCAGGCTCAGCGTGCCGCGCGGATCATCAGCGCCTGGGCGGACCAGTACCTGGGGCCGAGGTAGCCGAGGCCACCCGGACGCCGCGCCTCAGGCTGGGCGCAGGAACCCGTCGCGGACCAGCCCGCGCACCGCGGGCAGGAGCTCCGCGGCGAGCTCGTCCGCCCCGACGCCGAACAGCGCGGCGATCGCCCCGACGATCTGCCCGACGGCGAGCTCGCCGTCGCACGCGCCGACCAGCGCCGCCAGGCCCGTGGACGCGTGCACACCGCGTCCGAGGCCGTCGCCCTGCCGGACCACCACGACGTTCGGGTCCGCGGCGCCGGGGGTGAGGTAGCGCTCCTCGGTGACGTCGTCGGCGACCACGAGGTGTGCCGCGGCGAGCGCGGCGTCGTCGCGCTGCGCGAGCCAGTCGTGCGCGGCGAGCGACGCCGCGAGGTGGTCGCCGAGGGGCTGGCGCACGGAGCCGGTGTGCTCCTCGAGGCGCCGCAACGTCGAGCGGGCCCCGTCGTGCGGCCGGCGCAGCGTGACGATGCCGAAGCCGACGGCCTCGACGTCGCGGGCCGAGAAGTCGTCGAGCCAGGCAGCGTAGGCGGCGGCCCACGCGTCGGGCTCGCGCTCGGACGTCGTGCCGCCGTCGCGGATCCACGTCTCGGCGTACTCGGCCGGGTCGAGCACCTCGCGCTGGATCACCCACCCGTCGAGGCCGGCGGCGTCGAGCCAGGCCCCCACGCGCTCGGTCCACGGCTCGCCGCGGCGGTGCTCCCAGTTGCCGAGGAGCTGCGCGACGCCGCCGGGCGCCAGCACGGATCCCACGCCGACGACGAGGTCGCGGACCAGGTCGTCGCCCGCGCGGCCGCCGTCGCGGTACTCGTAGTCGCCCAGCGCGTCGGCCACCGCGCGCCCCGCGGCACCCGAGTGCGGCGTGATGACGAACGGCGGGTTGGACACGACGAGGTCGAAGCGCTCGCCCGCGACGGGTTCGAGCATCGAGCCGTGCCGCAGCTCGAGCTCGGTCTCGGGCGCGTTGAGCGCCGCGTTGAACCGCGCGAAGCCGAGCGCACGGCGGGAGATGTCGGTGCCCACGACCGACCGCGCGTGTCGGGCCGCGTGCAAGGCCTGGAGGCCGCAGCCGGTGCCGAGGTCGAGCACACGACCGGTCGGCGTCCGCACCGTCACCTGCGCGAGCGTGATCGACGCACCTCCCGCACCGAGCACGTGGTCGCCGGGGAGCCGGCCGCCCGTGGCGAGCTCGCCGAGGTCGCTGCTGAGCCACCACGCGACCGGTCCGCGCGCGTCCTCGGCCGCGTACGGGCGCAGGTCGACGACGGCGCGCACCGCGTCGTCGTCGCCCGCTCCGGCTGCGTCCACCAGCCCGAGCCGCATTGCTCCGGCCGTGCCGGTGCCGGGAAGCGCGCGGTCGAGCGCGGCGCGCGGGACGTCGTCGCCGAGGAGGAAGAGCCGCGTGAGAGCGGCGCGGGGGTCGTCGGTCGGCCCGGAGGCGAGCACCCGCCGCGCCGGGACGGCCTGCTCGCGGTGCAGCGCCGCCGACGCGACGTCGCCCAGCAGGTCGCCGACGCCGTCGACGGTGAAGCCGGAGGCGAGCAGGTCGGCGCGCAGCGCCGCGACGAGGCCGGGCGCGCCCGGCGGCTCCGCCGGCGGTGGCGGGCTCGTCAGCTCGCGCTGCACGAGTCCGCGACGTACGCCGTGACCTCTTCGCCGGCGGCCGTGGCGCGTGCGGTGTCGTCCGCGTCCAGGGCCTCGGTCACGGCCGTCGTGACGGCCGTGGCGTCGTCCGCGTCGACGTCGCGCAGCGCGTCGACGGCGGAGGTCAGGTAGTCGGTCATCTCCGACCAGGCCGGCTCGATGTCCGACGGCGGCTCGACCGACGTGATCGCCTTGTGCGCCTCGCGGAAGCTCGCGACGAGCGAGCGCGGGTGCTCGGGGCTGAGGCCCACGAGCGCACGGTTGGTCGCCGCCCACGCGGTCTGCAGGTCGGCGCACGCCGCAGCCGGGTCCTCCGACGCCGCCTCGTCCGACGGGGAGGGCTCGGGGGACGCGCTCGGGTCGTCCGACGGCGCGGCGGAGGCCTCGGGCGAGGCGCCGGTCGAGGGCGACTGGCCGTCGATCAGGAGGTCGGCCGGGACGGAGACACCGGGAGCGGGCTCGCTCGCGGGCTCGGCGGTCTCGGGGTCGGACGCGCCGCAGGCGCTCAGCAGGAGGGCCGACAGCAGGGCCGCCGCGGTCGCCGCGGCCGTGCGCGGGGTACGCAGGCGGTCAGGGTGCATCCACCCATGGTGACCCACGCGTCGCGCACGCGGGAAATCGGGGGCGCCGGCCGTGAGGCGGATCACGGCTCCGCCGGGCAGCCTGCCTGGAGGTACGCGGTGATGCGCTCGGCCGCCGCCATGACCTCCGCGGTGTCGACGCTCGCGAGCGCCGACCCGACCGCGTCGGCGATCGCGGCGTCGTCGGTGGCGTCGGCGACCGAGGCCGCCACGGTGTCGACGTAACGCACGTACGTGCCCCAGTCGTCGGCGACGGCGGGGGGCGGCTCGACGCCGTCCACGACGTCCCGGGCACCCAGATAGCCCTCGCGCAGGGTCGCCGGCTCGTCCTGCGACATCGACGCCTGCGCCGACGCGGCGCGGGACCAGGCGACCTGCGCGACGGCGCACGCCTCGGGCGTCGTCGGCAGGGGCGCCTCCGCCTCGGGGGCGTCGGGGCCGCGCAACGCACCGACGCCCAGGCCGCAGGCCACGCCGAGGCCGAGCGCGACGATGCCCGTCGCGGCGACCGTGGACCGGCGCGCCAGCACGCCGGCGGGCACCGGGCGGCGCAGCAGCGCGGTCAGGCGGCCCGCGTCGCGCCGGCGAGACCTCCTGCCCCTGTCGCGCCTGCGAGACCTCGTCCCGGCGTCGCTCCGGCGAGCTCGGGTACCCCCGTCGCGTCGGCGAGACCTCGTGCCCCTCATGGCGGCGAAGGCTACCGGTCCCGTCTGCGACGGTGTCGAGATCGTTGCCCGGAGCCGCTTGACCGGGCACTCGAGAACCGCCAGATTACGCGCGTGACTCCAACCGCGCCCGGCACCTGGGTGGACCCCGAGGACGACCCCCGCGCCACCGGGTTCGACCCGGTCGGCGAGAAGGAGACGCTCTGGGAGTACCTGTGCCGGTACCGCATGACGCTCGTCATGAAGTGCGAGGGTCTGGATGCCGCGCAGCTCGCGCGGCGCTCCGTGCCGCCGTCGAGCCTCTCGCTGCTCGGCCTGGTGCGGCACCTGGCGAACGGCGAGCACCACTGGTTCCGCCGCGTGCTCCAGGGGGCGACGGAGCGCGGCCCGTTCGAGCTGCCGGGCGTGCCCGACATCGACTTCGACGGCGCGCTCGCCGACGACCAGTGCGTCGCGGAGGCCTGGGCGGCCTGGCACCGGGCGGTCGAGGTGGCCGACGAGTGGATGATCGGCGAGGACATGGACCGCGAGGTGCCCTTCCAGGGCGGCACGGTCGAGGTGCGCGACGTCGTCGTGCACATGATCGAGGAGTACGCGCGCCACATGGGGCACGCGGACCTGCTGCGCGAGTGCATCGACGGCCGCACGGGCCTCTGACGCACCGGGTCCGGTCAGACCGGGTCCCCGTGCGCCTCCTCGTCCTCGAGCCCCGTCACGGTGGTGAGCAGGAAGACCGTGTCCGCGAGCGCCGTCACGGCGTGCCGGCGGTGCGTGAGGAGCACCAGCTCGCCGGCGGGCACCTCCGCCGGCTCGAGCCCGGTCACCCGCAGCCCGCCCTCGAGCACGTGGATGCTCCCCGC
Source organism: Isoptericola sp. (assembly GCA_031180595.1). GTDB lineage: Bacteria > Actinomycetota > Actinomycetes > Actinomycetales > Cellulomonadaceae > Isoptericola. Next base: position 35,775 of record JAPSLQ010000008.1, read on the forward strand.
CTGGGGAGAGTTGTGCTCGCTCAGCTCGGTCCCGGCCACGAGCGCGATGACGGACTGCCGCAGGTGACCGTCGTGCAGGATCCGGTCGGCGCTGCGCCCGTGCTCCGACGCCCGGGCGGCCTCCAGGTGCTGACGGGCCAGCTGCCTCAGGTCTGGCATCGAGCGTCCTTCCTCCGACGAGCGTTTCTGCCCCAATCCTGCTGGTAGCCGGCCGATCTCGCAGCACGGGTCCCGCTGTGAGCGGACTCTTGGCCCGCTCCCAGTGCGGAAAAAGGGCCAAGAGTCCGCTCACAGCGGCAGCAGGCGTCAGCGAGCCACGACGCGCTCCGCCTCGGTCGCCTCCGACTCGCGTTCCACGCGCGAGGCGCGCACCCGCGACATCACCACGGCACCGAACGCGACGAGCGCGGCCGCCACGGCGATCCCGATGCGCAGCATCTGGTTCGCGTCCTCAGGCACGCTCAGCATCACGACGGCCGGCGCGATGAGCAGCGACACCAGGTTCATGACCTTGATGAGCGGGTTGATCGCCGGGCCGGCCGTGTCCTTGAAGGGGTCACCCACCGTGTCGCCGATGACCGTGGCGGCGTGCGCCTCGGAGCCCTTGCCGCCGTAGGCGCCGTCCTCGACGATCTTCTTCGCGTTGTCCCAGGCGCCGCCCGAGTTGGCGAGGAAGATCGCCATGAGCACGCCCGTGCCGATGGTCCCGGCGAGGAAGCCCGCGAGCGGACCCACGCCCAGGCCGAAGCCGACCGCGATGGGCGCGAACGCCGCCAGCAGACCCGGCGTCGCGAGCTCGCGCAGCGAGTCGCGCGTGCAGATGTCGACGACCTTGCCGTACTCGGGCCGCTCCTCGTACGTCATGATGCCCGGGTGCTCGCGGAACTGGCGGCGCACCTCGAACACGATGGCCCCGGCCGCCCGCGTGACGGCGTCGATCGCCAGGCCCGAGAAGAGGAAGACGGTCGCGCCGCCCAGGATCACCCCGACGAGCGTGACCGGGGAGATGATCTCGTAGCTGAGCATCGAGGTGACGAGGCCGCCGCCGACGGCGCCGACCTGCTCGAGCGCCGTCTCGACCGCGTCGGCGTACGAGCCGAACAGCGCCGTCGCCGCGAGCACCGCCGTCGCGATCGCGATGCCCTTGGTGATGGCCTTGGTGGTGTTCCCGACGGCGTCCAGGTCCGTGAGGATCTGCGCGCCCTCCTCGTCGATGTCGCCGGACATCTCGGCGATGCCCTGGGCGTTGTCGCTCACCGGGCCGAACGTGTCCATCGCGACGATGACGCCGACCGTCGTCAGCAGGCCGCAGCCAGCGAGCGCCACGAGGAACAGCGCGAGCCAGATCGACCCGCCGGCCAGGAGGAAGACGCCGAGGATCGCGGCGGCGATGATGCCGGCGGTGTACACGGCGGACTCGAATCCGACGCCGATGCCCGACAGCACGACCGTGGCCGCTCCGGTGCGCGACGTCGCCGCGACGTGGAGGGTCGGCTTCGACGTCGTGCCCGTGAAGTAGCCCGTGATCCACAGGATCACGCCGGCCAGGACGACGCCGACGAGCACGGCCAGCGAGGCGACGACGCGCGGGTCCGAGCCGACGTCGCCCAGGTCTGCCGTGCCCGAGAGCTCGGCGAAGGAGCTGGGCAGGTAGACGAACGCGGCGATCGCCGCGAGCACCGCCCCGACGACGGCGGACAGGTAGAAGCCGCGGTTGATCGCCTTCAGACCGTTCTCGTCGCCGCGCACCCGGGTCACGATCACGCCGAGCAGCGCGACGAACGCCCCGATCGCGGTGACGATGAGCGGGAACACGAGCCCCTGCTCTCCCATGGCGGCCTTGCCGAGGATGAGCGCGGCCACGAGCGTCACGGCGTACGACTCGAAGAGGTCGGCGGCCATGCCCGCGCAGTCGCCGACGTTGTCGCCCACGTTGTCGGCGATCGTCGCGGCGTTGCGGGGGTCGTCCTCGGGGATGCCCTGCTCGACCTTGCCGACCAGGTCGGCGCCGACGTCGGCGGCCTTGGTGAAGATGCCGCCGCCGACGCGCATGAACATGGCGAGCAGCGCGGCGCCGAAGCCGAAGCCCTCGAGGACCGCCGGGGCGTCGGCACGGTAGACCAGGACGACGATCGCCGCGCCGAGCAGGCCGAGACCCACCACCGACATGCCGACGACGCCGCCGGTGCGGAAGGCGATGCGCGCACCCTCCTGGCGCCCCGTCCGGCCGCGCATCGCCGCCGCGGCGACGCGGACGTTGGCACGCACGGCGAGCCACATGCCCAGGTAGCCGATCGAGGCCGAGAACCCGGCCCCCACCAGGAACGCGATCGAGCGCCCGACCCGGACGCCACCGTCGCCGGGCAGGAGGAACAGCAGGGCGAACACCACGACGGCGAACAGCGCGAGCGTGCGGAACTGACGGTTCAGGTAGGCGGACGCGCCCTCCTGGACCGCGCGTGCGATGTCCTGCATGCTCGCCGTGCCCTCGGGTGCGGCGAGCACCTGCCGCCGGAGGGTGGCCGCCACGAGGAGGGCGGCCAGCCCCACGATCCCGATGACCGCGACGATCGTGATGCTGGTGGTACCGAGTGTGAGCATCCGTCCTCCTCGACGTGCTGCTGGCGTCCCTGATGCCGGAGAGGGCAAGGGTCCCGCCGGCGCCGTTGACGACGGGATGCGCGCGAGTCTACCCACATGTGATCGGCGTCACGAACCATCGCCTCGCCGCAGGGCCTGCCTGTCCTGCCTGCACAACCTCTACAATTTCTCCGCACAGCGCTCGACCCCCACCGACGTCGACGACGACAGATCGGAGCCCCCCGTGAACTCCCTGGTGCTCATGCTCATCGGCGTGGCCATGGTGCTCGCCGGGTACTTCCTGTACTCGAAGTTCCTCGCCACGCGCATCTACAAGCTCTCGCCCTCCTACACGACGCCGGCCCACGAGCTGTCCGACGGCGTCGACTACGTCCCCACGAACAAGTTCGTCCTGTGGGGTCACCACTTCACCTCCGTCGCGGGCGCGGCGCCCATCGTCGGGCCCGCCGTCGCGGTCATCTGGGGCTGGCTGCCCGCGTTCCTGTGGGTCACCATCGGGACGGTCTTCTTCGCCGGCATGCACGACCTCGGCGCCCTGTGGGCGTCGGTGCGCAACCGGGGCCAGTCGATGGGGATGCTCTCCGGCCGCTACATCGGCGCGCGCGGGCGCAACCTGTTCCTCGTCGTGATCTTCCTGCTGCTCCTCATGGTCGTGGCGGCGTTCGCCACGGTCATCAAGAACCTGCTGATCGCGACGCCGACGTCGGTCATCCCGGTCTGGGGCGCGATCGCCGTCGCCGCGGTCATCGGCCAGATGATCTACCGCTGGAAGATCAACCTGCTCCTCACCACGGTCATCGGCGTCGTCGCCCTGTACTCGCTCATCCTGGTGGGCGACCGCTTCCCGGTCGTCCTGCCCGACCCGATCCTCGGCATGTCGCCCGCGACGTTCTGGATCGTCGCCCTCTTCGTGTACGCCGGCATCGCGTCGCTGCTGCCGGTGTGGGTCCTGCTGCAGCCCCGCGACTACATCAACGGGGTCCAGCTCTTCATCGGCCTCGGCATCCTGTACCTGGCGGTGATGTTCGCGAGCCCGTCCGTCGTCGCGCCCGCGGTCAACGGCAACCTGCCGGAGGGCACGCCGAGCCTCGTGCCGCTGCTGTTCGTCACCATCGCGTGCGGCGCGATCTCCGGCTTCCACGGCATGGTCGCGTCGGGCACGTCGGCCAAGCAGCTCGACAAGGAGACCGACGCGCGGTTCGTCGGCTACTTCGGCGCCGTCGGCGAGGGGCTCCTCGCCCTCGGCGCGATCCTGGCGGCGACCGCCGGCTACCGGACGCTCGCCGAGTGGGAGGCCGTGTACTCCGCGTTCAACGAGGGCGGCGTGTCCGCGTTCGTCCAGGGCGGCGGCGCGATCGTCAACGCGGGCCTCGGCATCCCGGTCTCCCTGTCCGCCACGATCCTCGCGACCATGGCCGTGCTGTTCGCGGCGACGACGATGGACACCGGCGTGCGCCTGCAGCGCTTCGTGGTCCAGGAGGCCGGCGAGATCATGGGGCTGCGGATCAACAAGGCGGTGGGCACGCTCGTCGTGCTCGTCGTGGCCGTGTCCCTCACGTTCAGCGCGGGCGGCGACGGCGCGGGCGGCATGCTCATCTGGCCCCTGTTCGGCACCACCAACCAGCTGCTGGCCTCGCTGACGCTGTCGATCGTGGCGATCATCCTGCTGCGCAAGAAGCGCAACCCGGTGCCGGTGCTCATCCCGCTGGTGTTCGTGATGGTGATGTCGATCTACGCGCTCATCGTGCAGCTCGGCACCTTCTGGACCGACCGCAGCTGGCTGCTGCTGGTGCTCGACGTGATCATCCTCATCGCGTCGCTGTGGGTCGCCGTCGAGGCGGTCGCGGCGATGAACGCGGCGCGCAAGGGCACGTTCGACCCCGAGACGGACGAGCCCGTGCTCGAGGGGTCGCGGAAGGCCTGATGTCCCTGCGCAGCTCGCTGCGCAGCCTGTCCGCCGGGCTGCGGGAGCTCTACGAGGCGCCGTACCGGCGCACGCTCTCCCGCGCCCGGCGCGACGAGGACGACCTGTTCATGCTGGTCGTCATGGCCGAGGCCCTGGGCGTGCCCAACCCGGCGTCGTACTACACCGTCGAGCTGCTGCCGCTGCTGAACGAGCGCGTGCACGAGTGGCACACCCGGCTCGGCATGGAGCGCTCGCCCCTGGAGAACGTCTCGTGCTGCTAGACCTCGCCTCGCGCCGCCGGGTGCTCTTCTGCGGCGGCAAGGGCGGGGTCGGCAAGACGTCGATCGCGTCGGCCGTCGCGCTCGCCCAGGCGCGCGCCGGCCGGCGCGTGCTGGTGGTCTCGACCGACCCCGCGCACA
>JAPSLQ010000155.1 GCA_031180595.1 Isoptericola sp.
GACGACGTCGCCCTCGGCGACGTGCAGCGCGAAGCCCTCGCCGCCGAGCTGGACCGTGTTGATCCCGAGGTGCACCAGCACGGCGCGGCCGTCGTCGTGCTGGACGACGAACGCGTGCGGGTGCATCTTGACGATCCGGCCCGCGATGGGTGCGACGACCTCGGCGCCCGCCTCGCCGTCCGGCTCGACGGCGGTGCCGGGCCCGACCAGCCCGGCCGAGAAGACCGGGTCGTCCACGTCGGCGGTGGCGACGACGGTCCCGGACACGGGCGCCAGGACGGTGAGGGTCGCCATCAGCGCAGGTCCTCGATGTCGGAGGCGAGGGTGTCGGCCTCCGGGCCGACGACCACCTGGACGGCCCGGCCCGACTGCACGACGGCGACCGCGCCGGCCGCGCGCAGGCCCGCCTCGTCGACGAGCGACGGGTCCTCGACCTCGACCCGCAGGCGCGTGATGCACGGCTCGAGGTCGAGGACGTTGTCGTCGCCGCCGAGGGCGCGAAGGATCTGCTCTGCCTTGCTCACGGTTGCTCCTTCATCTGCCGGTCTGCCCGGGTGGTCACATCAGGTCGGCGAGGTCCGAGGCGATCGTGTCGACGCGTGGGCCGACGACCACCTGCACGACGCGCCCGTTGATCATGACGCCGAACGCGCCGGCGCTGCGCAGCAGGGCCTTGTCGACGAGCGCCGGGTCCTTGACGAGCGAACGCAGCCGGGTGGTGCAGGGGTCGATCTCGTCGATGTTCTCCACACCGCCGAGCCCGGCGAGGATCCTCGCCGCCACCTCGGCGTCGGAGGGTGCGCGGGACTGGGTCATCGGTCGTTCCCTTCGGTCGCTCGTGACCGCGTCGGCACGAGTGTCGGTCTGGCCTCGCGCAGCGGGACGAACACGCTGTACCGGTCGCCCCGGTAGCTGGAGCGCGAGTACATCAGCGGGGTGTCGCCGGAGAACGTGCGCCGGACCGTGCGCATGACGGCGCGCGACCCGGTCATGGCGAGCGCGTGCTCCTCGGGAGGCGTCGCGTCCGAGGCGGTGATCGTCTCCTCGCCCCAGGTGGGTGCCAGCCCCCGCTCGCGCAGCGCGCCGTACAGGCTCGCCGGCACGCCGTCGTCGAGCAGGTCGGGCGCCAGGTCGACCGGCACCCATGCCTCCTCGATGCTCATGGGCGAGCCGTCGGCCGTGCGCAGACGGAGCACGCGGTGCATCGCCGCACCGTCCGGGCGGCCGAGCGCCTCGCACACGGACGCCGGCGCGGGCGCGGTCTCGGCCTCGAGCACCTGGGTGCCGGGCTCCATCCCGCGCCGCCGCGCCTCCTCGCCGAAGGTCGTCAGGCGCATCTCGAAGTCCGCGCGCGGGGGCGCCACGAAGGTCCCGCGGCCCTGCTCGCGCTGGAGCACGCCCTCGGTGACCAGGGCGTCGATCGCCTGCCGGACGGTCATGCGCGAGACGCCGAACTTCTCGGTGAGGGAGCGCTCGGACGGGACGGCGTCGCCCACGGCCAGCTCCTGGGCGACGAGGTCGGCGAGGTAGGCGCGCACGGTGAGGTACTTGTGCTCGCCGTCGCCCGACCGTGCTGTGCCCATCGTCGCGTGCGTCCTCGTCCTCGAGACCGTGTCGTGGATCACCCCGAGGGGTTGACACATCATGAGGTCTAGACCACTCTGCCTGCAAGTGGTCCAGACGTGTCGCGGCACCGCGCCGTCGGGCCCTGGCAACGACGCCACCTCCGAGAGGAGCTCCACATGACCACGGTCGCAGAGGCCACGCCGAAGCGTGGCTTCCCGGGCCTCGCGCAGCTGCAGCGGGTCGGTCGCTCGCTCATGCTTCCCATCGCCTCGCTGCCGGCGGCCGCGCTGCTGCTGCGCCTCGGGCAGCCCGACATGCTCGGTGCCGACGGCGTCGCGGGGACCGTCGCCTGGATGCAGCCCGTCGCCGACGTCCTCGGTGCGGCGGGCAACGCGCTCTTCGCGAACCTCCCGCTGATCTTCGCGCTGGGCGTCGCCGTCGGGTACGCGCGCAAGTCCGACGGGTCCACCGGCCTGGCGGCGCTCATCGGCTACCTGGTCTTCGACGGCGTGAGCGACGTGCTCTCGCCCTACGCGCTCGGTGAGGCCGCCGAGGGCGAGACGCAGGAGCTCATCAACTACGGCGTGCTCGGCGGCATCGTCATCGGACTGACCGCCGCCCTGCTCTACCAGCGGTACTACCGGATCAAGCTGCCCGCCTACCTCGCGTTCTTCGGCGGCCGCCGGTTCGTGCCCATCGTCACGGCAGGCGCCGCCGTGCTCATCGCCGTGGTGGGGGCGCTCGTCTACCCCGCGTTCGACTGGCTCATCAACGACCAGATCGGCACCTTCGTCACCGGGTCGACCGTCCTCGGCGCGTTCGTCTACGGCACGCTCAACCGGCTGCTCGTCCCCGTCGGCCTCCACCACCTGCTGAACTCGCTGCCCTGGCTGCAGTTCGGCGCGTACACCGACGCCGACGGCGCCGTCTGGCACGGGGACATCGCACGCTTCCTGCACGGCGACCCGACCGCCGGCACCTTCATGACCGGCTTCTTCCCGATCATGATGTTCGCCCTGCCCGCCGCCGCGCTCGCCATCGTCCACACGGCCAAGCCGTCCCAGCGCAAGGCCATCGCCGGCGTCATGGGTTCGGCCGCCCTCGTCTCGTTCGTCACCGGCGTGACCGAGCCGCTCGAGTTCGCGTTCGTGTACGTCGCGTACCCGCTCTACGCGATCCACGCGGTGCTCACGGGCACGTCGATGGCGCTGACGAACGCGCTGGGCATCCGCGACGGCTTCGGGTTCTCGGCGGGCGTCCTCGACTACCTGCTCAACCTGCGCATCGCGGAGATGCCCCTGCTGATCATCCCCATCGGCCTGGGGTACGCGGTGATCTACTACCTCCTGTTCCGCTGGGTGATCACGCGCTGGAACCTCAAGACGCCCGGCCGCGAGGACGAGCCGACCGCCGCGACGGCCGGCGTCGCGACGGACGTGCCGCCCGAGGACGAGACCCGTCCCGCCGCGACGGAGCCCAGAGCGGGCGAGGAGCGGCGGGCCGGCGGAGGATCTGACCGATGAGCAGCACCCTCACCGGCGCCCCGGTCAGCCCCGGGCGGGCAGCCGGCGTCGTCGTCACGATGCCGGCCCCCGTCCCCGAGCCCGCGACGACGCGACTGCCGGCGGACCAGGTGGACGACGCCGTCGACCGCCTCGCGGCCGCCGCGCGGACCGTCCAGGAGAGGCTCACCGAGCAGGCGGGCCGCGTGACCGGCACCGCGTCCGAGGTCCTCTCGGTGACCGCCGCCATGGCGGGCGACCCCACGCTCGCGGCCGAGGCCGAGCGGCGCGTGCGCGAGGACGCGCTGAGCCCCGAGCGCGCCGTCTGGGAGGCGGCGGGCGGCCTCGCCGCCCAGCTCGAGGCCCTCGGCCCACCGCTCTCGGAGCGGTCCCGCGACGTGCGCGACGTGCGCGACCGGATCGTCGCGGAGCTCACGGGCGCCCGGCCGCCGGGCGTGCCGGAGCCGGGCCACCCCTTCGTCCTCGTCGCGGACGACCTGGCACCCGCCGACACGGCGTCGCTCGACCCCGAGACCGTGGTGGGCGTCGTCACGATCGGGGGAGGGCCGACGTCGCACACCGCGATCCTGACGCGCTCGCTCGGCATCCCCGCGGTGGTCGCCGTCGCGGGTGCGGGCGACCTGCGCGACGGCGAGACGGTGCTGGTCGACGGCGGCGCCGGCTCCGTCGTGCGCGACCCCGACCCTGACGCCGTGGCGGCGGCGCGGCACCGGGACTCCGCACGCCGGGAGTTCGACGGGCACGGGCGGACCGCCGACGGGGTGCCGGTGCAGCTCATGGCCAACGTCGCCGACCCGGACGGCGCCCGCGCGGCCGCCGAGGCCGGTGCTGAGGGTGTCGGCCTGTTCCGCACCGAGTTCTGCTTCCTCGGGAGGGCCGCCGAGCCGTCGGTGGCCGAGCAGGTCAACGCCTACCGGCGCGTGCTCGGCGCGTTCCCCGGCAAGCGCGTGGTGGTGCGGACGCTCGACGCGGGGGCGGACAAGCCGCTGGGCTTCGTGACGGCGGACGACGAGCCGAACCCCGCCCTCGGCGTGCGCGGCCTGCGCACCGCCGGCCGGCACCCGGACGTCCTCGACCGTCAGCTCCGGGCGATCGCGGAGGCCGCCGCCGCCGAGGACGCGGAGGTCTGGGTGATGGCGCCGATGGTCGCCACGCCGGGCGAGGCACGCGACTTCGTCGCCGCGTGCGCCGCGCACGGCCTGAGCCAGGCCGGTGTGATGGTCGAGGTCCCGGCCGCCGCGATCCGGTCGCGGTCGGTGTTCGAGCACGCGGCCTTCGGCAGCCTGGGGACGAACGACCTCATCCAGTACACGATGGCCGCGGACCGCGTGCTGGGCGAGCTCGCCGCCCTGTCGACGCCGTGGCAGCCGGCGGTCCTCGAGCTCGTCCGCGCCACGTGCGAGGGTGCGGCCGCCCACGACCGGCCCGTCGGCGTGTGCGGCGAGGCGGCGTCCGACCCCGCCCTGGCTCCCGTGCTCGTGGGGCTCGGCGTGACGTCGCTGTCGATGACGATCCGCGCGCTCGGCGACGTCGCGGCCGTGCTGGCCGCGACGACGTCGGACGAGTGCGCCGAGCTCGCGCGCCTCGCGTGCGACCAGCCCGACGCCGAGTCCGCACGCGCCGCCGTGCGCGGGAAGCTGCACGACGTGCTGGACGAGCTCGCGCTCTGACCCGCTCGGGGACCCGTCAGGAGGGTGACTCCTGCGCCAGGAACTCGGCCAGCGCGTCGAGCGCGGTGGTCGCGTCGGCGCCGTCGCCCTCGGTGCTGAGGACCACCTCGTCGCCCGCGTCGGCGCCGAGGGTCATGAGACCGAGGATGCTCGCCGCGTCCACCGCCGTCCCGCCCGGCTTGGCGATGCGCACCGGCACCGGCTGCCGGCGCGCGGCCTGGGCGAAGAGGGCGGCGGGCCGCGCGTGCAGACCCTCCGTGATGGCGACGACGACGGTGCGTTCCACGAGTCCTCCGTTGGACAGCTGGTCTGGACCAGTCGATCGTAGAGGGTCGAGGCGGTCCTGACGAGGGATGCCGCGCCGCGGCGTCCGAGCCGAGGTGGCGAGACGCTGCGACGCGGGCTCCGCCGTCGGCGAACACGGGCACAACGCCCGCTCCCCGGACGCTCCACAGGTGTGGCCCTCGACACCCCGCAGGACGACGGCGCCGAGCCGCCGCGTCCCGACGCCGCAGACGCGGAGGCGCTCGACGCGTACTCGCGCGCCGTCGTCGCCGTCGCGGACGCGGTGCTGCCGAGCGTCGCGAGCCTGACCATCGCGACCCGGCGCGGGCAGGGGGTCGGCAGCGCCAGCGTCATCACGCGCGACGGCTTCCTGCTCACGTCCGCGCACGTGGTCGCGGGCGCCGACGTGGCCGACGCCGCGTTCGGCGACGGGACACGCACGCGAGCCGACGTGGTCGGCCGCGACCCGTTGTCGGACCTCGCCGTGCTGCACGCGCGGGCCGACGTGCCGGCCCCCGTGCCGCTCGGCGACGCCGCACGGCTGCGCGTGGGCCAGCTCGTCGTCGCGCTCGGCAACCCGCTCGGGCTCGCCGGCAGCGTCACGGCGGGGATCGTCTCGGCGCTGGGCCGGTCGCTGCCCACGGGCAGCGGGCGGGTGGTCGACGAGGTCATCCAGACCGACGCCGCCCTGAACCCCGGCAACAGCGGCGGCGTCCTGGCCGACAGCACCGGGCGGATGGTCGGCGTCAACACGGCCGTCGCGGGCATCGGTGTCGGCCTCGCGGTGCCGATCAACACGACCACGCGCGAGATCGTGACGACGCTCATGGCCACGGGGCGCGTGCGGCGGGCGTGGCTCGGCATCGCGGGTGCGCAGGTCCCGCTGCCCCCGCGGCTCGCCCAGCGTCTCGGCTCGCCGACGGGCGTGCAGATCGCGGGCGTGACGCCCGGCAGCCCCGCGGCGGACGCCGGCCTCCTGCGGGGCGACATCGTCGTCGAGCTGGACGGCGACCCGGTGGTCACCGTGACGGCGGTGCAGAAGGCCATGGTCGAGGGCACGATCGACCGCCGCATCGAGGTCACCGTGTGGCGCCACGGCGCCCTCGTCGACGTCGTCGCGTACCCCCGCGAGCTCGCCTGAGGGTGGCCGACGACGATGACCTCGTGTCGGCGGCCGGGTCTACGGTCGGTACGGGCGATCCGACGACACGACGGGAGTGTCTCCGCATGATCCGAGCACGGGGCCTGACGAGGACCTTCAAGCGGGGCAAGGACGTGGTCGAGGCCGTCAAGGGCATCGACGTGGACGTGGCCGAGGGCGAGCTCGTGGCGTTCCTCGGGCCGAACGGGGCGGGCAAGTCGACGACGCTGC
>JAPSLQ010000009.1 GCA_031180595.1 Isoptericola sp.
ACGAGCAGGAAGAAGAAGATCAGCACGCCGGTCACGCGGTGCGCGACCCAGGACCACATGCCTTCACGGCCGCGGTAGAGCGTGCCAGCGGGAGCTGTAGGCACGGGGGGAGCCTCCATTGGCGGATTCGGCGGGTTACGTGAAGTCACTGTAGTGACATCAGGTCACCACGGGGGGTTGTCGGGGGCCCAAATCGGCCCGTACCGGGCGGATCTGTGAGGCATTGCACAGGCTTGATGTCGTCGGACGGAGCCGCGTCACTATGCTTCGGGACATGACTCCCGCCGTCCCGGACAGCGCCCGCGCACGCCCCGAGCCCGTCGACGGGTTCTACGCGATCGTGCCGGCCGGCGGCGCGGGGACGCGGCTGTGGCCCCTGTCGCGGGCCGGGGCGCCGAAGTTCCTCCACGACCTCACCGGCTCCGGCCGCAGCCTGCTCCAGGAGACCGTCGACCGGCTCGTCCCGCTCGCCGGCCCGGACGGCGTGGTCCTCGTGACGGGCCGCCCGCACGTCGACGCCGCCCGGCAGCAGCTCCCCGGCCTCGCCGAGGAGCAGGTCCTCGCCGAGCCGGCGCCGCGCGACTCGATGGCGGCCATCGGGCTCGCCGCCGCGGTGCTCGAGCGGCGGCACGGCGACGTCGTCGTCGGCTCGTTCGCGGCCGACCAGGTGGTCACGGGACGCGGCGAGTTCGAGCAGGCGGTGCGCGAGGCCGTCGCGGCCGCGCGGGCCGGGTACGTGACGACGATCGGCATCGCGGCGTCGCGTCCGTCGGTCGCGTTCGGGTACGTGCGCAGCGGCGAGCCGCTCGACGTCGACGGCGCCCCGAGCGCACTGCACGTGCGCGGCTTCACCGAGAAGCCGGACGCCGCCACGGCGCGCGCCTACCTCGCGTCGGGCGAGTACCGGTGGAACGCCGGCATCTTCGTGGCGCGCACCTCGGTCCTCCTCGGCCACCTGGCCGAGCACCGGCCGGCGCTGCACGACGGGCTGCGGCAGGTCGCCGCCGCGTGGGACACGCCCGACCGCGACCGCGTCCTCGCCGAGGTCTGGCCGAGCCTCGAGAAGATCGCGATCGACCACGCCGTGGCGGAGCCGGTCGCCGCCGCGGGCGGCGTCGCCGTCGTGCCGGGCACGTTCGGCTGGGACGACGTCGGCGACTTCAACTCGCTCGCCGCGCTGCTGCCGTCGGACGACGACGCCGGGTCCAAGGTGCTCGGCGACGGCGAGGACGTCGTGCGCGTCCAGAGCGCGGGCTCCGTCGTCGTGCCTGCCGGCGGACGCCTCGTGACGCTGCTCGGCGTCGACGACGTCGTGGTCGTCGACACGCCCGACGCACTGCTCGTGACCACGCGTGCCCGCGCCCAGCAGGTCAAGGAGATGGTCGCCGCGGTCCGCGACCACGGGCGGGAGGACCTGCTGTGACGACGACGGACGCGGGTGCGCTCCTCGACGCCACGGTCGCGGCGCTCGAGCCCGAGCTCGTCGAGGTGCGCCGCGACATCCACGCCCACCCGGAGATCGCGCGCCAGGAGGTCCGCACGACGCGCCTCCTCGTCGACCGGCTCCGCCGCGCGGGGCTGCACCCTGTGCCCACCGAGGGCACCGGGCTCGTGTGCGACATCGGCCCGGACGTCCCGGGCCGGGGCCGCGTCGCGCTCCGGGCCGACATCGACGCCCTGCCGCTGACCGACTCGTGCGACCTGCCGTGGCGCTCGCAGGTGCCGGGCATCGCCCACGCGTGCGGTCACGACGTCCACACGGCGGTCGTCCTCGGCGCCGGCCTCGCGCTCGCCCGGCTCGACGCCGAGGGGCTGCTGCCCCACGGCGTGCGGCTCGTCTTCCAGCCCGCCGAGGAGACCATGCCGGGCGGCGCCCACGACATGGTGGCGCAGGGCGCGCTCGACGGCGTCGACCAGATCGCCGCCGTGCACACCGAGCCCAAGCTCGACGTCGGCAAGGTGGGCACGCGCATCGGCCCGATCACGTCGGCGTCCGACGCGGTGACCGTGACGATCTCCTCGGGGGGCGGGCACACGTCGCGACCGCACCTGACGGGAGACGTCGTCTACGCCCTGGGCCAGGTCATCACGCAGGTCCCCGCGGTCCTCGGCCGCCGGCTCGACCCGCGCTCGGGCGTCAACCTCACGTGGGGCGCGGTCCACGCCGGCAACGCGCACAACGCGATCCCGGCCACGGGCAGCGTGAGCGGCACGCTGCGCTGCCTCGACGTGCGCGCGTGGGAGCGCGCCGGGCAGGTGCTGCACGACGCCGTCGAGCAGGTCGTCGCGGCCTACGACGTCGACGTGACCGTCCGGCACGCGCGCGGCGTCCCGCCGGTCGACAACGACGCCGCGGTGATCGCCGGCCTCGAGGCGGCCGCGACCGCCGTCCTCGGGCCCGACGGCGTCGTCCTCACCGAGCAGTCGCTCGGCGGTGAGGACTTCGCCTGGTACCTGACCAAGGTGCCCGGCGCGATGGCCCGGCTCGGCACCGGGACGCCGGGCGGCCGCCGCTACGACCTGCACCAGGGCGACCTGGTGGTCGACGAGCGCGCGATCGGCGTCGGTGCCCGCGTCCTGGCGCGGTTCGCGCTGCAGGCCTGACGCCCGTCGCCGGGCCCGGTGACGCTTCGATAACGACTCGGGCGCGTGACCCCGGTGAAACGTTCCGATCATCGGGCGACGGCTAGGCTGCCCCGTGACGGCGGACCGGGCACCCTCCGGCCGCGCACCCACCCCATCGACAGGAGCGACAGGTGAAGAGAGCGACCCAGCTCACCGCCCTCGCCGGTGTCGCCGCGCTCGCGCTCGCGGCGTGCGGCCAGGCCCCCGAGGAATCCGACCCGGGCAGCGGCTCGAACGGCGAGGCGGTCGACTTCACGCCGTGCATCGTCTCGGACCAGGGCGGCTTCGACGACAAGAGCTTCAACCAGCTCAGCTACGAGGGCGCCAAGAAGGCGGCCGACGAGCTCGGCGTCGAGGTCAAGGACGTCCAGTCGCAGTCCGAGAGCGACTACAAGCCCAACATGGAGTCGCTGGTCGGCCAGGGCTGCGACGCCATCGTCGGCGTCGGCTTCGCCCTGTCGGCCACCACGATCGAGTCGGCGACGGCCAACCCGGAGATCGACTACATCCTCGTGGACGACGCCGCGGACGCCGACTTCGACGGCACCACGGACGCGGAGAACATCAAGCCGCTGCTCTACGACACGGCGCAGGCGGCGTTCCTCGCCGGCTACCTCGCCGCGGGCTACTCCGAGGCCGGCAAGGTCGGCACGTTCGGCGGTCAGCCGTTCCCGACCGTCACCATCTTCATGGACGGCTTCAAGCAGGGCGTCGAGCACCACAACGAGGTCAACGGCACGAACGTCGAGGTCGTCGGCTACACCGGCGGCGAGGACGGCTCGTTCACCGGTGGCTTCGAGGCCAACGAGACGGCGAAGACGACCGCGCAGAACATCATCGACCAGGGCGTCGACGTGCTCCTGCCGGTCGGCGGTCCGATCTACCAGTCGGCGATCGCCGCGATCCAGGACTCGGGCCGCGACATCGCCCTCGTCGGGGTCGACGCGGACTTCTACGAGACCGACCCGTCGACGCAGCCCTACGTGCTGACGTCCATCCTCAAGAAGATGGACGTGTCGACCTACGAGGCCGTCCTCTCGTCCGGCAACGGCGAGTTCGACCCCGAGCCGTACGTGGGCACGCTCGAGAACGGCGGCGTGGACCTCGCCCCGCTGCACGACTTCGAGGACAAGGTCGACCCGGCGCTGGTCGAGGAGGTCGAGGCCCTCAAGCAGCAGATCATCTCGGGCGAGATCGAGGTCACCTCGTACCTCGCCGAGTGATCGGGCCCGCGACCCCAGGTTGATCGACGGTGCGGCGGGTCCCGGGCTCCCGGGACCCGCCGCGACCTACGTCCTAGGCTGACCGCGACGGAGCGCGTCGCGAGGAAGGCGGACCACGCCATGAGGCTCGAGCTGCGAGGCATCACCAAGCGCTTCGGGGCGCTCGTCGCCAACGACCACATCGACCTCGTCGTCGAGCCGGGTGAGATCCACTGCCTCCTCGGCGAGAACGGTGCCGGCAAGTCCACGCTCATGAACGTCCTGTACGGCCTGTACACGGCCGACGAGGGCGAGATCCTGCTCGACGGCGAGGTCCGGCGCTTCGACGGGCCGGGCGACGCGATGTCCGCGGGGATCGGCATGGTGCACCAGCACTTCATGCTCGTCCCCGTGTTCACGGTCGCCGAGAACGTCATGCTGGGCCACGAGTCGACGCGAGCGGGCGGCGTGCTCGACATCGAGTCGGCGCGCGAGAAGGTCCGCGAGATCTCCGCACGGTTCGGCTTCCACGTCGACCCCGACGCCCTCGTCGAGGACCTGCCCGTCGGCGTCCAGCAGCGCGTGGAGATCATCAAGGCGCTGAGCCGCAACGCCGACGTCCTCGTGCTCGACGAGCCGACGGCGGTCCTCACGCCCCAGGAGACCGACGAGCTCATGGGGATCATGCGCCAGCTGCGCGACGAGGGCGCGGCCATCGTGTTCATCACGCACAAGCTGCGCGAGGTCCGCGCGGTGGCCGACCGCATCACCGTCATCCGTCACGGCAAGGTCGTCGGCGAGGCCAGCCCGACGGCGACGGACGCCGAGCTCGCCTCCCTCATGGTGGGCCGCGCGGTCGAGCTCACGGTGCGCAAGGACGCGCCCGCCCTGGGGGAGAACGCGCTCGAGGTCCGCGACCTCGTCGTCCGGTCGCCCGAGGGTCAGCTGCTGGTCGACGGCGTGAGCTTCACGGTGCGCGGCGGCGAGGTGCTCGTCGTGGCCGGCGTCCAGGGCAACGGCCAGACCGAGCTCACCGAGGCGCTGCTCGGGCTGCAGGAGTCGGTGCGCGGCAGCGTGCGGCTCGACGGCGCCGAGCTCGTCGGGCGCTCGGTGCGCCAGATCCTCGACGCCGGCGTGGGTTTCGTCCCCGAGGACCGGACCGAGGACGGCCTCGTCCGCGAGTTCACCATCGCCGAGAACCTCATCCTCGACCGCACCGACGGCCCCCCGTTCGTCAGGGGCGGGTCGCTGCAGCTCGCCGCGCGCGACGAGTTCGCCCGCGAGAAGGTCGCGGAGTTCGACGTCCGCACCCAGGGCATCGACGTGCCCGTGGGCAGGCTCTCGGGCGGCAACCAGCAGAAGGTGGTCCTGGCCCGCGAGCTCTCGCGCGAGCTGCGCCTGCTGGTGGCGGCCCAGCCGACCCGCGGCGTCGACGTCGGGTCGATCGAGTTCATCCACAAGCGGATCGTCGAGACGCGCGACGCGGGCGTCCCGGTCGTCGTCGTCTCGACCGAGCTCGACGAGGCCGTCGCGCTCGCCGACCGGATCATGGTCATGTACCGCGGCAGGGTCGTGGGCATCGTGCCGTCGACGACGCCGCGCGACACGCTCGGCCTGATGATGGCGGGGATCGCACCCGAGACCGAAGGAGACGCGGCGTGAGCGCGCAGACGCCCGGCCCCCGCGGGCCGGAGAACCCGCTCGACGAGGCGCTCGAGACGGCCGACCCCGCCGCCGAGCCGGGGCTCGTCGAGGAGCTCGAGCAGGAGCGCGCCCGCGAGCGCGAGGCCGCCCTCGACGAGACGGGGGACCGGTGGCGCGACGCCTTCCGGCACGTCGTCTCGGGCGGCTGGGTCGTGTCGGTCGGCGCGATCGTGCTGGCGGTCCTCGCCGGCTCGATCATGATCGTCCTCACCGACGAGCGGGTGCAGGAGACCGCCGGGTACTTCTTCGCCCGGCCCGCGGACATGCTCGCCGCCGCGGGCGACGCCGTCGGCGGCGCCTACTCGGCGCTGTTCCGCGGCGCCGTCTACAACTACCAGGCCGACACGTTCGCCGCGGGGATCCGCCCGCTCACGCAGACGCTGACCAACGCCGCACCCCTCATCGCTGCGGGCCTCGGCGTCGCGCTCGCGTTCCGCGCCGGCCTGTTCAACATCGGTGGCCAGGGTCAGATGCTCGTGGCCGCGTCGGCCGCGGGCTGGATCGGCTTCGGCGTGACCGGCCTGCCGTTCCCGCTGCACCTGCTGCTCGCGCTCGTCGCCGGCGTCGTCGCGGGCGGTCTGTGGGCCGGCATCGCGGGCCTCCTCAAGGCCCGGACCGGGGCGCACGAGGTCATCGTGACGATCATGCTCAACTACGTCGCGTTCTACCTGCTGTCCTACCTCCTGGCGACGCCCGGCCTCCTCCAGGCGCCCGGGTCGGCGAACCCGAAGACGCCGCCCATGCAGGAGTCGGCGGTCCTGCCGCCGCTGCTCGGCGGCCAGTTCCCGCTGCACTGGGGCTTCGTGCTGTCCCTGCTGGCGGTCGTCCTCGTGTGGTGGCTGCTCAACCGCTCGAGCATCGGCTTCGCGTTCCGCGCGGTGGGAGAGAACCCCAAGGCGGCACGGGTCGCGGGCATCGACGTGCCGCGCACGACCGTCTCGGTCATGCTCGTCGCCGGTGCCCTCGTGGGGCTCGCGGGCGTGCAGCAGGTCCTCGGCACGGTGACGACCGGCTTCAGCTCCGACATCGACGCCGGCATCGGGTTCGACGCCATCACCGTGGCCCTCCTCGGCCGGTCGAACCCGTGGGGCGTGCTCGCCGCGGGCGCGCTGTTCGGCGGCTTCCGGGCCGGCGGGTCGGCCATGCAGGCCGCGGAGGGCATCCCGATCGAGATCGTCCTGGTGGTCCAGTCGCTCATCGTCCTGTTCATCGCCGCCCCGCCCCTGGTGCGCGCGATCTTCCGGCTGCCGCAGCCGGGGACCCGCAGGCGTCCGACACCGCCGGTCCGCTCGACCGCCACGACCACGGAGGGACAGGCATGACCGCCACGACCGTCGGCGGCGCCCCGGCCTCCGCGCCGGCGGCCCCGCGCGCCGTCACCACCGTCACCTGGAAGACCGTGACCGTCCTCGGCGTGGTCCTCGCCCTGTACGCGCTCCTGCTGCTGCTCGCCCCGCACGACGGGACCGCCCGGTTCCGGCTCTCCACGGACCGCGACCTGTTCGTCCTTCCGACCCTCGAGCTGCCCGCCCTCGCCACGGCGTGGGTCTGCGCGGCGGTCGCGCTCGCCGTCGTCGGGCTCGCCGTGGCGCGCACGCTCGGCGGGCGGCGGGTCCCCGTGTGGGCCACCGCGCTCTTCGCAGCGGCCCTGCTCCTGGGGTTCCTCGCGTGGGCCGCCGCCGGCAGCCCGAGAGACCTGTCCGTCGTCGGCCTGCTCAGCGGCGCCGTCGTCCTGTGCGTCCCGATCGTCTACGGCGCGCTCGGCGGCGTCATCGGCGAGCGCGCGGGCGTCGTGAACATCGCGATCGAGGGCCAGCTGCTCGCCGGTGCGTTCACCGCCGCGATCGTCGGCTCGCTGACGAACAGCCCCTGGGCCGGCCTGCTCGCCGCCGTGCTGGCCAGCTCCCTGGTCGCGCTCGTGCTCGGCCTGTTCGCGATCACCTACAAGGTGAACCAGGTCATCGTCGGCGTGGTGCTCAACGTGCTGGTCATCGGCCTGACGAGCTTCCTGTACTCGCAGGTGCTGGTGCCCGGCGCCGAGACGCTCAACACCACGACGCGGTTCGCGCGGATCCCGATCCCGTTCCTCGAGCGGATCCCGCTCGTCGGACCGGTGCTGTTCAACCAGACGATCGTCGTCTACCTCATGTTCGTCATGGTGTTCGTCGTGTGGTTCGCCCTGTACCGGACGCGCTGGGGGCTGCGGGTCCGCGCCGTGGGCGAGCACCCCAAGGCCGCGGACACCGTCGGCATCGACGTGGCACGCACCCGCTACCGGGCCGTCCTCGTGGCGGGTGCGGTGGCCGGGATCGGCGGCGCCTTCTACACCGTGGTGTCGATCAACCAGTTCAACCGCGAGATGACCGCGGGCGCCGGGTTCATCGCGCTCGCCGCCGTCATCTTCGGCAAGTGGAACCCGGTGCGCGCCGCGCTCGCCGGCCTGCTGTTCGGCTTCGCGACGAACCTGCAGAACGTGCTGTCCGTCGTCGGCTCGCCCGTGCCGAGCCAGTTCATGCTGATGCTGCCGTACGTGGTCACGCTGCTCGCCGTGGCCGGGCTGGTCGGGCGCTCGCGCGCGCCCGCGGCCGACGGCGTGCCCTACACCAAGGAGTGACCGTGACCGTGCCGACCCCCGGGTCCCACCCCGGCGGCGACGTGGACTGGGAGGCGCTGCGCGCCGCCGCGCGCGACGTCGTGACGCGCGCCTACGTGCCGTACTCGAAGTTCCCGGTCGGCGCCGCCGCCCTGGTCGACGACGGCCGCGTCGTCGTCGGCTGCAACGTCGAGAACGCGGCCTACGGCGTCACGCTGTGCGCCGAGTGCTCCCTCGTGTCCGCGCTCGTCGTGGGCGGTGGTGGGCGGCTCGTGGCGTTCACGTGCGTCGACCGCAACGGCGACGTCCTGATGCCGTGCGGCCGGTGCCGCCAGCTGCTGTGGGAGCACGGCGGCCCGGAGCTGCAGGTCGAGACGGTGCGCGGCGTCGTCCCCATGACGGCCGTGCTGCCCGACGCGTTCGACGTCCACGACCTGGAGACCCGATGACCGCCACGCCCGTCGCCGAGCCGTTCGACGCCGTCGACGTCATCCGCACCAAGCGCGACCGGCACCGGCTCTCGGACGCCCAGATCGACTGGGTCGTCGACGCCTACACGCGCGGCGTCGTGGCGGAGGAGCAGATGTCGGCGCTCGCCATGGCGATCCTGCTCAACGGGATGAGCCGGGGCGAGATCTCGCGCTGGACGGGGGCCATGATCGCCTCCGGCGAGCGCATGGACTTCTCCGGGCTGTCGCGGCCCACGGCGGACAAGCACTCGACCGGCGGGGTGGGCGACAAGATCACGCTCCCGCTCGCGCCCCTCGTCGCGACGTTCGGCGTGGCGGTCCCGCAGCTGTCCGGACGCGGGCTCGGCCACACGGGCGGCACGCTGGACAAGCTCGAGTCGGTCCCCGGGTGGCGGGCCGCGCTGAGCAACGCCGAGCTCATGGCCCAGCTCGACGACGTCGGGGCGGTCGTCTGCGCGGCGGGCGCCGGCCTGGCGCCCGCGGACAAGAAGCTCTACGCGCTGCGCGACGTGACCGGCACGGTCGAGGCGATCCCGCTCATCGCCAGCTCGATCATGAGCAAGAAGATCGCCGAGGGGACGGGGGCGCTCGTGCTCGACGTCAAGGTCGGCTCCGGGGCGTTCATGAAGGACCTCGACCAGGCGCGCGAGCTCGCCCGCACCATGGTCGACCTGGGCACCGACGCGGGCGTGCGCACGGTCGCGCTGCTCACCGACATGCAGGTGCCGCTCGGGCGCACCGCGGGCAACGCGCTCGAGGTGCGCGAGTCGGTCGAGGTGCTCGCCGGCGGTGGGCCGAGCGACGTCGTCGACCTCACGGTCGCGCTCGCCGTCGAGATGCTCGCGGCCGCGGACCGTCCCGTGGCGGAGGACGAGGTCCGCCACGCGCTCGCCGACGGCCGGGCCATGGACACGTGGCGGCGGATGATCGCCGCCCAGGGTGGCGACCCCGACGCCGAGCTGCCCGTCGCGCGCGAGACCGAGCGAGTCGTCGCGGACCGGACCGGAGTCCTCACCGGGCTCGACGCGTACGCGGTGGGCGTGGCGGCGTGGCGCCTGGGCGCGGGCCGTACCCGCCGCGAGGACCCCGTGCAGGCGGGCGCAGGCGTGGAGATCCACGCGAAGCCCGGCGACCAGGTCGTGGCGGGGCAGACGCTGCTCACCCTGCACACGGACACCCCGGAGCGGTTCGCCCGTGCCCGGGAGGCCCTCGAGGGCGGCCTGCGCGTCGAGCCCGCCGGCACCGAGGTGCCCGCCCGGCCGCTGGTCCTCGACCGGATCGCCTAGGTGGCGCTGCGCCTCACCGACGTGCTCGGCGCCGTCGGCGCGTTCGCGGGTCGCGTGCCGCCGGAGCCGCCCGCCGGCCGGTTCGCCCGCCCGCCGGTGCCCGCCGACGTCGCGGCGGCGCTCGCAGGCCTCCCGCGGTCCCTGCGTGGGCGCGTGCTGGACCCGCTCGCGCGGGCCGAGCGGGCACCGGCCGTCGGCCGGCCCCGTGCCCTGCGGCTGCCCGCCGCCGGCGCCGCGGCCCCGGCCGCCCGGCAGGTCGACGAGTCCACGTGCGGCTCGGCCGTGCTCGCGATGCTGCTGCTCGCGGGCGACCCCCGTCGCGCGCTCGAGCTGGCCCGGTGGCCCGGTGGCCCGACAGCCGGGTTCGCCGCGCTCCAGCGGAGCCTGAAGGAGCGCACGAACCGCGGCCCGCTGGGCCTGCGCACGTGGCCCGACGCGCTCGGCACCCCGCCGTGGGGCGCGGCGCGGGTCGCCCGCTACGGGCCCGTGCGGTACGCCCACCGGGTGGTGGGCGGCCGGCGCGCGCCCGCGGTGCTGGCCGCCGCGCTCGCCTCGGCACGCGCGGGCGTGCCCGTCCCGCTGTTCAGCGGCGGGGACCTCGGGGGCGGCGCGGCCGCCGCGGTGCCGCGGCACGTCGTGCTGCTGACGTCCGCGGGCGACGGGACCGCACGGCTGTACGAGCCGTCGTCGGGCAGGCTGCACGCGGTGCCCGAGCGGGCCCTGCTCGGCCGCGGGGATGAGGCTGCCGCGGAGCGCGCGGCGCTCACGGCCGCGCTCGGCGGCTGGCCGCACGTCGTGTGGGCGCTGCTTCCGCGGGACGCGAACGGCGGGCGACGCCCCCTGGCGTGACGGGCCGTGCCGGGCCACGATGGGAACGCCCTGACCTCGAACGAACGAAGGGAGCCCGCGATGAGCACCGTCCCGGACGACGCCTGGCGTGACGCAGGTCTGGAGGGCGTGGAGGACACGACGAGCCTGGTCGAGGAGGTCGCCTCGCCGGAGGACGTGCCCGAGGAGACCGAGGAGTACCGTCCCCGGACCTCGCGTCCGGACCTCGACGGGGAGGCCAACGAGGCCGACGTCGTGGAGCAGTCCCAGGTGGTGCCCGAGCTCGGGGAGGACCCGGAGGACCCCGGTTACGAGTGACGCCGGTAGGTTGTGGCCCATGACCCAAGCCCTCGTGGACATCATCCCGTCCCTGCCCAAGGTCGTGCTGCACGACCACCTCGACGGCGGGCTGCGCCCGCAGACGGTGCTCGAGCTGGCCGACGAGGTGGGCCACGAGCTCCCGGCCCACGACGCCGACGCCCTCGGGACGTGGTTCCGCGAGTCGGCCGACTCGGGCTCGCTCGTGCGCTACCTCGAGACGTTCGACCACACGATCGCCGTCATGCAGACGCCCGAGGCGCTCGCCCGCGTCGCCCGCGAGGCCGTGCTCGACCTCGCGGCCGACGGCGTCGTCTACGCCGAGCAGCGCTGGGCACCGGAGCAGCACCTGCGGCGCGGCCTGACGCTCGCCGACACCGTCGAGGCCGTGCAGGCGGGCATCGACGAGGGCGTGCGGGAGGCCGCCGCCCGCGGCCAGATCATCCGGGTCGGCCAGCTCGTCACGGCCATGCGGCACACCGACCGCTGGCAGGAGGTCGCCGAGCTCGCGGTCGCCTACCGCGACGCCGGCGTCGTCGGCTTCGACATCGCCGGGCCGGAGGACGGCTTCCCGCCGTCCCGGCACGCCGAGGTGTGGCAGTTCCTCGCCGAGCACAACCTGCCCGTCACGATCCACGCCGGCGAGGCGGCGGGCCTCGACTCGATCTCCCAGGCGGTCCACCTGGGCAGGGCTGACCGGCTCGGGCACGGTGTGCGCATCGTCGAGGACATCACCTTCTCCGAGGGTGACCGTCAGGCCGAGCTGGGGCTGCTGGCGCACTGGGTGCGCGACCACCAGATCCCGCTCGAGGTGTGCCCGGTGTCGAACCTGCAGACCGCCGCGGCCGGCGCGTCGATCGCCGACCACCCGATCACGCGGCTCAAGGAGCTCGACTTCGCGGTCACGCTCAACACGGACAACCGCCTGATGTCGCGCACGTCGATGTCGCACGAGATGCGGCTCCTGGTCACCGAGGCCGGCTGGACGATCGACGACCTCGCCGACGTGACCCTCACCGCCGCGTGGAGCGCCTTCATCCACCACGACGAGCGCCGCGCGCTGGTCGACGACGTCATCCTCCCGGCCTACCAGAAGATCGAGGGGGCGCAGGTATGAGCGCCGTCCTGCCCACCGACGCGGCCGCGCTCGCGCGCTTCGTGGACCACACCCTGCTCAAGCCCGAGGCGACGGCTGCGGACGTCTCGGCGCTCGTGGCGGAGGGGGTCGACCTCGGCGTGTTCTCGGTGTGCGTCTCGCCGACGTTCGTCGCGCACGCGGTGGCCGAGGCCCGCGGCCGGCTCGCCGTCGCCACGGTCTGCGGCTTCCCCTCCGGGAAGCACGTGAGCGAGGTCAAGGCGGCCGAGGCCGCCCGCTCGGTCGCCGACGGCGCCGACGAGGTCGACATGGTCATCGACGTGGGCGCCGCGAGGGCGGGCGACGTCGCGGCCGTCGAGGCCGACGTCGCCGCGGTGCGGGCCGCCGTGCCCGCGGGCAAGGTCCTCAAGGTCATCATCGAGTCGGCCGCGCTGTCCGACGAGGAGATCGTGGCCGTGTGCCGGGCCGCGGAGTCCGCGGGCGCCGACTTCGTCAAGACGTCGACGGGGTTCCACCCCGCCGGCGGTGCGTCGGTCCACGCCGTGCGCCTCATGGCGCGGACGGTGGGTGGGCGCCTCGGGATCAAGGCCTCGGGCGGCGTCCGCACGCTGCACGACGCCCTGGCGATGATCGAGGCGGGTGCCACGCGCCTCGGCCTCTCCGGCACGGCGGCCGTGGTGGCGGGGTTCGACGGCGGGGCCGCCGCCCCGGCGCCTGACCAGGGCTCGTACTGACCCGCGCGCGCTAGGGTCGATGGCGTGACCAGCGACGACACGTCCGTCATGCCGCCCGGGGACGTCCTCGTCGACGTCGAGGCCGCCACCCGCACCCACGGCACCGTCCAGGTCCTCGCCCCCACGTCGCTGCGCGTCCGGGCCGGGGAGGCGGTGGCCGTCGTCGGGCCCAACGGCAGCGGCAAGTCGACCCTGCTGCGGCTCGTGGCCGGCGTCGACGAGCCGACGTCGGGCACCGTCCGCACGCTGGGCCTGCCGGCGGGCGAGGCGCGGCAGCGGCGTCGCGAGGACCTCGCGCTGCTGCTCGGTGGCCTGCCCACCTACCAGGACCTCACCGTCGCGGAGCACCTGCGGCTGGTGTCGGTCGCGTGGGCGGGTCGGCACCCCGGGCCGTCCGTCGACGAGGCGCTGGCCGCCGCCGAGCTCACCCGCGTCCGCGACCAGTTCCCGGGCGAGCTGTCCTCGGGCGAGAGCCAGATGTTCGCGCTGGCCACGACGCTCTACCGGCCGGCCCGCCTCGTCGTCCTCGACGAGCCCGAGCAACGGCTCGACGCCCGCTGGCGCGCGGTCGCGCGCCGGCTCGTGCGGCGGGCTCTCGACCAGGGCCGGGCGCTCGTCGTCGCCACGCACGACGCCGAGCTGCGGGCCGAGCTCGCCGCCCGCGGCCAGGTCGTGGAGCTCGCAGCGCCGGGGGAGCGGTGAGCGTGCCGGGTGCGGCAGCCGAGCGGGCCGACGACGTCGCGCTCGTGATGCCGTACGCCCGGTGGCGACGCTGGGTGCGTGCACTGCGGGCCCGGGCGGCGCTCGTCCGCGCGGCCGAGGAGGGCAGGGACCGGGGCGACCGGGTCTACCTGGCGTACGGCGTCGTGCTGCTCGCGCTCATGTACGGGCCGATGCTCTGGATCGTGCTGGCCCAGGCGGGTGCGCCGCTCGGGGCCGGGGACCTGGTCGTCACCGGCGCGGACGTCGTGGCTGGCGGGCGCGACGGGCTGCTGGCCGTGGGGCTGGCGAGCCTGGGTGCCGCGAGCGTGCTGGGCGTCCTCGCCGCCCGGGCGGGCGGACCGCTGTGGACGACCCCGCACGAGGTGGCGTTCGCGATGAGCGGCCAGTTCCCGGCGCGGGCCGTGCTGCTGCGGCGCGGCGCGCTCCTCGTGGCGGGTGCAGCGGGGCTCGGTGCGTTCGTCGGGTCGGCGCTCGCGGCCGGCGCCCTGGACGCCGACGCGGCGGGCGGGACCGCGGCGGACGTGGCCGCCTGGGGGGTGGTCGCGGCGCTCGCGGCCCAGGTGGCGCTCGCCGTCGGTGTCGCGGCGCAGGGCACGCGCACGCGGGCCGCGGCGCGCGTCGTCGCCGCCGCGCTCCTCGCGGTCGGGGCGCTCGCGGTCGCCGGATGGCTGACGGTGGAGCGGGCGGGGCAGGGGAGCGGCGTCACGTGCGTCGGCGGCGACGACGTCGCACCGGCGCTGTGCCCCGTCACGGCGGGCCCGGGCACCGCGGTGCTGGTGGCCCTGCTCGTGGTCGCGGCGGCGTGCGTCGTGCTGGTCCTGCGCGTCCTGCCGGACCGGGTCGACCTCGACGCGACGGCCGCGGCCCACCGGCGCACGACCCTCACCACGCAGGCGCTGACCGCGGGTGACGCGTCCGGGGTGCGCGGCGTCCTGGGCCCCGAGCGGCTCGCGCGCCGGGGCGCCACGTTCCCCGCGGCCGTGCTGCGGCGCGCGCCCCTCGCCGCGCGCGACCTGCTCGGCCTCACCCGGCGCCCGGTACCGCTGCTCGCGTCGGTCGCGAGCGGCGTGGTCGGCGGGCTCCTCGTGGCGGTGGGCGTCTCCGGCACGGTCGTCGCCGGCGTCGCGACCGTCGCGGGGGCCGCGCTGCTGTACGCGGCGAGCGCGGTGTGGGCCGGGGGGCTGCGCGACCTCGCGGTCCAGCCCGTGCCCGGCGGGCTGCTGCCCGGGTCGCTCGCCCGCGTCGTCGCGGGCCACGCCGTCGTGCCCGCCGCGGTCGGCGCCGCGGTCGTGGCCACCGTGGCGGCCGTCGCCCTCGGGACCGGCCTGGTGGCAACCGGCCCCGGCGCCGGGCGAGCCGTGGTCGGGCTCGCGGTCCTGGTGACCCTCGCGCTCGGGGCCCGGGCATGGGTCGCCGGCGACACGACGGCCCCGGTCGAGCTCTTCACACCGGTCGCCGGGCCGACCGGTGACATGTCCCTGCTGGTCGTGGCCGCCTGGTACGTCCGGGGCTGGCTGCTCGTCGTCGGGGCCGCGTGGGTGCTGCTCCGGTTCGGCACGGGCGCCGTGCTCCCGCTGGTCCTCCTCGCGGGCCTGCTCGTGCGGGCGGCCGTGCGGCGCCTCCGGAGCGCCTGAGGCACCTCCCGCGGCACGGCGAGCCGCAGGTTAGGCTTGCCTCACCATGGCTGAGAGCACCGAGCGTCCCGGCGGACCGCCCCGCAAGGGCGTGCCGCACACCGCGACCGTGGCGGCCGTGCGCCGCCTGACGCCGCACACCGTGCGCGTCACGCTGCGGGGCGACGAGCTCGCCACGCTCGACCCCACGCCGTACACGGACCGTTACGTCAAGCTCGTGCTCGGCGAGCCGGCCGAGCCGGGCGGACGGCCGCCGGTCCGCGCGTACACGGTCCGGGCGGTGCGCGACGGCGAGTGGGACGTCGACGTCGTCGTCCACGGCGACGAGGGGCTCGGCGGACCGTGGGCCTCGCGTGTCCGGCCGGGCGATCAGGTGACGTTCCTCGGCCCCGGGGGCGGCTACGCGCCGGACCCCGAGGCGCCCTGGCACCTGCTCGCGGGCGACGGCTCGGCCCTGCCCGCGATCGCGGCGGCGCTCGCGGCGCTGCCGGCCGGCGCGGTCGTGCGGGCGTTCGTCGAGGTGGCCGGCGCCGAGGACGAGCAGGCGATCGCGACGGCCGCCGACGCGCGCGTCACGTGGGTGCACCGCGGCAGCCGCACGCTCGAGGACGCCGTCATGGAGGCGCACGCCGCCGGGGACCTGCCCGACGGCGTCCCGCACGCGTTCCTGCACGGCGAGGCCGAGTGCGTCCGCGTGCTGCGCCGCTGGGCGCGCGCCGAGCTCGGCGTGCCGCGCGAGCGGCTCTCGGCGTCGGGCTACTGGCGCCGCGGGCGCAGCGACGAGACGTGGCGCGCCGAGAAGCGCGAGTGGGTCGCGGCCGTCGAGCAGGACGACGCGGCGCTCGCCGCCGTCTGACGCCGGTGACGCTCCAGGTGGCGGTCTGCGGGCCGCGCGAGTGCACGGACGTCGAGCAGGCCCGGGCACGCACCGTCGGTCGCCTCCTCGCCGAGGCCGGGGCCGTGGTCCTCACCGGCGGCGGGGCCGGCGTGATGGCCGCGGCGAGCGCCGGCGCGCGCGAGGCCGGCGGTCTCGCCGTCGGCGTGCTGCCCGGGGCTCGGACGGAGGCGAACCCCGACCTGTCCGTCGCGCTCGCCACGCACCTCGGCGAGGCGCGCAACGCGGTGCTCGTCGCCTCGGCCGACGTCGTGGTCGTCGTCGGGGGCTCGTGGGGCACGCTCTCCGAGGTCGCGCTGGCCCGGCGCCGCGGGACGCCCGTGGTGACGCTCGGCGGCTGGCAGGTGCGCGACGCCGCCGGACGGGAGCTGCCGGACGCCCCGCTCGCCGCGGCGACGCCCGAGCAGGCCGTCGAGGCGGCGCTCGCGGCCGTGCGCGGGGGCTAGAGCCCCAGTGCCCGGCGCATGTCCGCCTTGACCTTGTCGAGCTTCGCGTGCGCCGCGACGCGCGCCTTGCCGACCTGGTACGACGACGCGTCGCGTGCGACCGGCACGACCACCTCGAGGTAGCACTTGAGCTTGGGCTCGGTGCCGCTCGGCCGCACGATGACGCGCGTGCCGTCGCCGCCGAGGATGAGCACGCCGTCGGTCGGCGGGAGCCCGTCGACGCCGGCGGAGAGGTCCTGGAACCGCGCGACCCCGGCGCCGCCGATGGTGCGCGGCGGGTGGGCACGCAGCCGGGCCATCGTCTCGCCGATGCGCTCGAGGTCGTCGAACCGGGCCGAGAGCTGGTCGCTCACGTGCAGGCCGTGCGCGCGTGCCACGTCGTCGAGCGCGTCGACGAGCGTCCGGCCCTCGGTCTTGACCCGGTCGGCGAGCTGGGCGACGACGACGGCGGCGCTGATGCCGTCCTTGTCGCGCACGTGGGCCGGGTCGACGCAGTAGCCCAGCGCCTCCTCGTACCCGTACACCAGGTCCGGCGTGCGGGAGATCCACTTGAAGCCGGTGAGCGTCGTCGCGTGCGCGAAGCCGTGCGCCGAGGCGATCTTCGCCAGCACCCGGGAGGACACGACCGAGCTCGCCAGGGTCGGGCGTCGTCCGGCACCGTCACGGGCCCCGCCGGGCTCCCGGCGGTGCCGCGTCACGGCGTCGACGCCGAGCAGCGCGCCGACCTCGTCGCCGTGCAGCATGCGCCAGCCGTGCGAGCGGGCGGTCTCGGCGCCCTGGTACGTCCCGACCGTCGGGTCGTAGACCGCGACGGCGCACCGGTCGGCGTCGGGGTCGTTGGCGATGACGATGTCGGCGCGCGCCTCGGAGGCCAGCGCGATCGCCATGTCGATCGCCCCGCGCTCCTCGGGGTTCGGGAACGCGACCGTGGGGAAGCGCGGGTCGGGGTCGAGCTGCTCCTCCACGGGCAGGACGTCGGTGAACCCGGCGTCCGCCAGCGCGCGGGCGAGGACCCGCCCGCCGACGCCGTGCAACGACGTCGTGACGATCCGCAGGCGCCGCGGCGCGCCGTCGGACAGCGTGCGCACCGACGCCAGGTAGGCGTCGACGACGTCGCGCCCCAGCACCGTCCAGCCCGACTCGGCGCGCGGCACGGCCACCGCCGGGCCGACGGCGGCGATGCGCTCGGCGATGAGGGCGTCGTACGGCGGCACGATCTGCGCGCCCTGCCCCGCGTCGGTCACGACGCGACCGCCCAGGTAGACCTTGTAGCCGTTGTCGCGTGCCGGGTTGTGGCTCGCCGTGACCATGACGCCGGCGTCCGCCTCGAGGTGCCGGACGGCGAACGCGAGCACGGGCGTCGGCAGGGCGGTCGGGAGCAGCATGACCTCGGCGCCCGCCGCGGTCAGCACCGCGGCCGTGTCGCGGGCGAACTGCGCCGACCGGAACCGCGCGTCGTGGCCGACGACGACCTTCGGCGTCGCACCGACGCCGAGCGCGTCCCCGAGGTAGGCACCCAGGCCGGCGGCCGCGGCGACGACGACCGCACGGTTCATGCGGTTGGGCCCGGCCGCCATCGCGCCGCGCAGCCCCGCGGTGCCGAACTGCAGCGTCCCGCTGAACCGGTCACGCAGCTCGAGCACCGCCGCGGGGAACCGGGCGCCGTCGTCGTCGGCCGCGCGGTCGGCGAGGGCCCGGAGCTCCGCCTTGTCGTCGTCGTCGACGTCGTCGCGGATCCAGGTCTCGACCCGCTCGAGCAGGGACGACAGCTGAGGGCCTCCGGACGTGGGTTCCCACGCCGGGTCGTCGATGTCGAGGCTCATCGGTGGACCCCTCCTCGGGTCTCAGAGGGACTTCACGATGCGGGCCAGCAGGTCGCTGATGCGCGGGCCCGCCTTCTGGCCCGCCTCGAGGACCTCCTCGTGCGACAGCGGCTCCGGGCTGATGCCGGCCGCCAGGTTCGTCACGAGGGAGATGCCCAGCACCTCCATGCCGCAGTGCCGGGCGGCGATGGCCTCGAGCGTGGTCGACATGCCCACGAGGTCGGCGCCCATGATCCCGGCCATGCGCACCTCGGCGGGCGACTCGTAGTGCGGGCCCCGGAACTGGGCGTACACGCCCTCGGGCAGGTCGGGGTCGGCCTGCCTGGCCACCTCGCGCAGGCGGGGGGTGTACAGGTCCGTCAGGTCGACGAAGGTGGCGCCCTCGAGCGGCGACGTCGCCGTGAGGTTGAGGTGGTCCTTGATGAGCACGGGCTGGCCCGGGCGCCACGAGACGTGCAGCCCGCCGCAGCCGTTCGTGAGCACGACGGCGGTGCAGCCGGTCGCGGCGGCGGTGCGCACGCCGTGGACGACGCGCCGCACGCCCTTGCCCTCGTAGAGGTGCGTGCGCCCGCCGAGGACGAGCGCGTGCCGGACCGACCCGTCGGCACGCTCGACGCGGACCGAGCGCGTCGTGGCGACGTGCCCCAGGACCGACGGCCTGGCGAAGCCCGGGATCTCGTGCGTGGGGATCTCCGCGACGACCTCGCCGACGAGCTCGGCGGCGCCGCCCCAGCCCGACCCGAGCACGAGGGCCACGTCGTGGCCCGGCACGCCGGTCACCTCGGCGATGTGCTCGGCGGCGGCGTGGGCCACGTCGAACGGGTCGGTGGCCGGGTCGTCGAGGTCCGGGACGGTGCGCGTCGGCGTCGTGCTCATGGTCCTGAGGGTAGTCCCGCCCCGGGTGTGCCGCCCTGCCTGACACCCGCCCCGTGCCGTGCTGACAGAATGGCGCACGTGCCCACCGCGAACACCCCATCCCAGGACACGACCGCCGCGACCCTGGCGACCGAGCCCTCCGAGGTGATGGCCGAGCCCGGCCACCACGTCGTGGTGGTCGGTGGCGGCCCGGGCGGGTACGAGGCCGCCCTCGTCGCGCGCCGCCTCGGCGCCCGCGTCACCGTCGTCGAGCGGCAGGGTCTCGGCGGCGCGGCCGTGCTGACCGACGTCGTCCCCTCCAAGACGCTCATCGCCACCGCCGAGTGGCTCACGATCGCCGAGAGCTCGACCGAGCTCGGCATCCGTGCCGGCGCGCTCGGCGACGCCGAGGCGCCCGCGGCGTCGCAGGCGCGTCGCCACCTCGTCGACCTGCAGGCGGTCAACGCGCGCCTCCTGGCGCTCGCGTCCGCCCAGTCCGCCGACATCCGCGCACGGCTCGAGCGCGAGGGCGTCACGGTCCTGGCCGGCACCGGGCGTCTCGACGGGCCCGCGAAGGTCGTGGTGGACCACGCCGACGGCACGACGACGTCGCTCGACGCCGACACGATCCTCCTCGCGCTCGGCGCGACGCCGCGCACGCTGCCCACGGCCGTGCCCGACGGCGAGCGGATCCTGACGTGGACGCAGCTGTACAACCTCACGGAGCTGCCCGAGCGGCTGATCGTGGTCGGCTCGGGCGTCACGGGCGCCGAGTTCGCGGGCGCCTACCAGACGCTGGGCTCCGAGGTCGTGCTGGTCTCGTCGCGCGACCGGGTCCTGCCCGGCGAGGACATGGACGCCGCCGAGCTGCTCGAGGGCGTCTTCCGGTCCCGCGGCATGACGGTGCTGTCGCGCTCGCGCGCGGCGTCGGCCGAGCGGACCGCCGACGGCGTGGCCGTCACCCTCGCCGACGGGCGCGTCGTCGAGGGCTCGCACGTCCTCATCGCGGTCGGGGCGGTCCCGTCGACGCGGGACATCGGTCTCGAGGAGGCCGGCGTCCGGCTCACCGAGGCCGGGCACGTCAAGGTCGACAAGGTCTCGCGCACCACGGTGCGCGGCATCTACGCCGCCGGCGACTGCACGGGCGTGCTGCCGCTCGCGTCCGTCGCGGCCATGCAGGGACGCATCGCCATGTCGCACGCGCTCGGGGACGCCGTCGCCCCGCTGCAGCTCGGCACCGTCGCGGCGAACATCTTCACCGCCCCGGAGATCGCCACCGTCGGGTACAGCGAGGAGCGGCTGCGCTCCCAGAGCTCGCGGTACGTGACGACGACGCTGCCGCTCGCGCGCAACCCCCGCGCGAAGATGCACGGCATGCGCGACGGGTTCGTCAAGCTCTTCGCGCACCCCGAGGCCGGCGTGGTGCTCGGCGGTGTCGTCGTCGCCCCGCGCGCGAGCGAGCTCGTCTTCCCGATCACGCTCGCCGTCTCGCACCGCCTCACCGTCGACGACGTCGCGAACGCGTTCACCGTCTACCCGTCGCTCACGGGCTCGATCGCCGAGGCCGCGCGCGTGCTGCACGGGCAGCTCACGGGTCGCTGACTCAGCGCTCGAGCATCCCGAGGAGGGCCGGCAGCGCCTCGGCGAACGCGGGCATGAGGGGCAGGTCGTCGAGCTCGGCGAGCGCGACCCAGCGCACCTCGAGGCTCTCCGGGTCGGACGGCGCCGGCTCGACCCGGGCGCCGTCGGCCACCTCGCCGACCACGGTCGTGTAGGACCACGGCCCGTGGTCGAGGACGTGCGTGCCGACGACCCGCACCGCGGCGGGCGGGACGGAGGCCTCCTCCTCGGACTCGCGCAGCGCGCCGTCGACCGGTGACTCGTCGGGCGCGAGCGCGCCGCCGGGTACGCCCCACGTCCCGCCCTGGTCCGACCAGAGCGCGCGGTGCTGCAGCACGACGTGCGTCACCGCACCCCCGCCGTCGCGCCGGGCGAGCAGGAGCCCCGCCGCGCCGAGCAGGCCCCAGTGGCGGTGGTCGCCGCACGCGACCCATGCGTCGCCCGCGTGCCGGTGGAGGCGGGTGTCGGGCTGACCGGGGAGCGAGGCGTCGGGCACGGCCCCACTCTGCCAGAACGGTCGGACCCGGGTGCGGCGCGCGTCGATGAGTCCGCGCTCCCTGCGGAGTCTGAGATGCCATGAACGACGACACGGACACCATGCCCGGCTGGAAGCGCAACGTCACGATCTTCCTCGTCGGGCAGACGGTCTCGCTGCTCGGCTCGATGCTCGTGCAGTTCGCCGTCATGTGGCACCTGACGATCCTCACGAGGTCCGGTGCCGTGCTCATGATGAGCATCGTCTTCGGCATGCTGCCGCAGGCGTTCGTCTCGATCTTCGGCGGTGTGTGGGCCGACCGCTACCCACGCAAGCTGCTCATCATCGCCGCGGACACCACGATCGCCGTCGCGACCCTGGGCCTGGCGCTGCTCATGCTGGCCGGCGTCGACGACCTGTGGGTCATCTACGCCGCTCTCGCCGTGCGCTCCACGTTCGCCGGCATCCAGACCCCGGCCGTCAGCGCGATGGTGCCGCAGATCGTGCCCACGTCCCAGCTCCTGCGCATCAACGGCATCAACCAGTCGATCCAGTCGGGCATGATGCTGCTCGCGCCCGCGGTCGCAGCGGCGATCTACGCGAACTTCGAGATCGTGGCCGTGTTCTTCGTCGACGTCGTCACGGCGCTGATCGGCGTCGGGCTGCTGCTGTTCGTGTCCGTGCCGCGGCTGGTCCGCAGCGACGACGGAGAGGCGCGGCCGGGCTACTTCACCGACCTCGCCCGCGGCGTGCGGTACATCGCGCACCACGGGCCGGTGAAGTGGCTCATGACGCTCTTCGCCGTGACGATGGTCCTCGTCGGCGCGCCGTCCTACCTGACGCCCCTCATGGTCGCGCGCACGTTCGGGCCCGAGGTGTGGAAGCTCACCGCGAACGAGCTCTTCTGGGCCGCCGGCATGCTGCTCGGCGGCATGGCCATGGCCGTCCTCGGCACGCGCGTGACCAACCGGGTGGCGCTCATCCTGGGCACCATCGTCGCGGTCGGCGCGTTCACGGCAGGGCTCGGGCTGTCGACCAACATGTGGGTGTTCTTCGCGCTCGGCCTGCTCATCGGCGTGGGCTTCTCGCTCCTGTCGGCGCCCAGCATGACGATCCTGCAGGAGACGGTCGAACCCGAGATGCACGGCCGGGTCTTCGGCTTCGTGGGCATCGTCATGACGGTCGCGATGCCGCTCAGCATGGTCGTGTTCGGGCCGCTCGCGGACCGGTTCTCGGTGGAGGTGCTGCTCGTCGTCGCGGGCGTCCTGCTCGTCGCGTTCGTCGCGGCCGTGCTCGCCGTGCCGGCCGCGCGGCGGTCGCTGGCCGCGATCTCGCGGCCGGCCGTGCAGGAGCCCGCGGCCGCCCAGGCCTGACGCCCCGGGCGAGTGCCTCGTTCCTCGGCCCTCACCCTCCGCTGCGCCTGCGCCTCAGTCGTGCCTGTGGTCGACCGAGGCTGCGGCTCCGCTGCGGGCGAGTGCCTCGTTCCTCGGCCCTCACCCTCCGCTGCGCCTGCGCCTCAGTCGACGATGTCGCAGATGGGGGCGCCCGCAGTCACACCGGCCCCCGGCTCGAGCGCGAGCGCACTGACCGTACCCGCCCGGTGGGCGAGGATGGGCTGCTCCATCTTCATGGCCTCGAGCACGACGACGAGATCGCCCTCGGCGACCTTGTCGCCCTCGCCCACGGCCACCTTGACGATCGTGCCCTGCATGGGCGAGGCGAGCGTGGTGCCGCTCGTGCCGCCGCCTGCCGCGCGCGCGGCACGCCGTCCCGGCCGCCGGGCCGCGTTCGCCGCGCGCGCCCGGCCCGCGGCGCGGCCCAGGCCGGCGGGCAGCACGACCTCGAGCCGGCGGCCGCCGACCTCGACCACGACGCGCTCCGCGGCCTGCTCGGGCTCGGGCTCGGCGTCGGGCGTCGCGTGCTCCGGCCGGGCGGGCTTGAGCGTGGCCAGCGTGTCGGCGAACTCGGTCTCGATCCAGCGCGTGTGGACGCGGAACGGGGAGCCGTCGGCCGGCACGAAGTCCGGCGTGTCGAGCACGGCTCGGTGGAACGGGACGACGGTCGGGATGCCCTTGACGTCGAGCTCGCGCAGCGCGCGCCGTGCCCGCTCGACCGCCTGGGCGCGGTCCGCACCCGTGACGATCAGCTTGGCGATCATGGAGTCGAACGCGCCGGAGATCGTGTCGCCCTCGACGACGCCCGTGTCGACGCGGACGCCGGGTCCGCCCGGCCAGCGCAGCGTGGTGATGCGGCCGGGCGCGGGCAGGAAGCCGGCGGCCGGGTCCTCGCCGTTGATCCGGAACTCGATCGAGTGGCCCCGGGTGGGCACCGCGTCGTAGCCCAGCGGCTCGCCCGCCGCGATGCGCAGCTGCTCGCGCACGAGGTCGACGCCCGTGACCTCCTCGGTCACCGGGTGCTCGACCTGCAGGCGCGTGTTGACCTCGAGGAACGACAGCGTGCCGTCCGCGCCGACGAGGAACTCGCACGTGCCGGCGCCCACGTAGCCGGCCTCGCGCAGGATCGCCTTCGACGCGCGGTCGAGCTCGGCCTCCTGCTCGGGCGTGAGGAACGGCGCGGGGGCCTCCTCGACGAGCTTCTGGTGGCGCCGCTGGAGCGAGCAGTCGCGCGTCGAGACCACGACGACCGTGCCGTGCGCGTCCGCGAGGCACTGCGTCTCGACGTGCCGGGGGGTGTCGAGGTACCGCTCGACGAAGCACTCGCCGCGGCCGAACGCCGCCGTCGCCTCGCGGACCGCCGACTCGTAGAGCTCGTCGATCTCCTCGTGGCTGCGCGCGACCTTCAGCCCGCGCCCGCCTCCGCCGAACGCGGCCTTGATCGCCACGGGGAGCCCGTGCTCGGCCGCGAACGCGTGCACCTCGGAGACGTCGGTCACGGGGTCGGGCGTGCCCGGCACGAGCGGCGCGCCCGCGGAGTGCGCGATGTGCCGCGCGCTGACCTTGTCGCCGAGCGCGCGGATCGCGTCGGGGGACGGGCCCACCCACGTCAGCCCGGCGTCGATCACGGCCTGGGCGAACTCCGCGTTCTCGGCGAGGAAGCCGTACCCCGGGTGCACGGCGTCGGCGCCCGAGCGGCGCGCGACGTCGATGATCTTGGCGATGTCGAGGTACGTGTCCGTCGCGCGCGCGCCGTGCAGCGAGAACGCCTCGTCGGCGAGGTGCACGTGCAGCGAGTCGCGGTCGGGGTCGGCGTAGACCGCCACGGAGGCGATGCCGGCGTCGGCGCAGGCACGGACGATGCGGACCGCGATCTCACCGCGGTTGGCGACGAGGACCTTCGTGATGGTGGGCACGGCTCACGGTAACGCGCCGCGACCCCCGCCCGGCACTCCCGGGCAGGTCGCCGGGGAAGTCTGTGCCGGGTGCCAAAGCCCGCACCTGCCGGTTTGGAGGTATCCCACATTGTTGCCGCCCCCGTATGGGGTCCTGGAGGGGCGGCCTTGGTGGAATCCGCGAACGGGGCCGACGGTCAGGGGGCCGAACGCAGGGCCCGCCACGGCACGTCCAGCTCCGCGAGGAGCTCGCGCAGGAGCGGCAGGCTGAGCCCGACCACGCCGTGGTGGTCGCCCTCGACGCGCTCGACGTACGGGCCGCCGAGGCCGTCGATCGTGAACGCGCCCGCCACGTGCAGCGGTTCGCCCGTCGCGACGTAGGCGTCGATCTCCTCGTCGTCGACGTCGGCGAAGTGGACGGTCGTGGACGACGTCGCCCCGAGCGTCGCCCCCGTGCCGCCGTCGTCGTCCCCGCGCACGTCGACCAGCCAGTGGCCGGTGTGCAGCACGCCGGAGCGGCCGCGCATCGCGCGCCAGCGGGCCCGCGCCTCACCGGCGTCCGCGGGCTTGCCGACGACCTCGCCGTCGAGCTCGAGCATCGAGTCGCAGCCGAGGACGAGCGCCGACGTGCCGGCGTCCTCGACCTGCGCGGCGACGGCCTCGGCCTTGGCCTGGGCGAGGACGAGCACGGCGTCGGCGGGCTCGAGCGGGTGGAAGCGCTCGCGCGCGGCGGCGAGCACCGCGGGCTCGTCGACGTCGGACACGACGACGGACGGCTCGACGCCGGCCGAGCGCAGCGTGGTGAGGCGGGCGGGGGACCGTGAGGCGAGGACGAGGTGCGGCACGCAGGGAACCCTAGGTCAGGACGAGCGCCGCGACCAGGAGCACGACGGGCGACAGGATCGTCGTCACGAGCATCGTGTCGCGCGCGAGGACCTCGCCGCGCCCGAACCGCGCGGCGTAGTTGAAGACGTTCTGCGCCGTGGGCAGGGCGGCGATCGTCACCGCCGCGACGACCTCGCCGTCGTCGAGCCCGACGCCGTGGCGGGCGACGACGTACGCCACCAGCGGCATGACCGCCGCCTTGAGCGCGCTCGCCACGACCGCCGACGCGCGGCCCTCGCCGCGCCGCATGGGCTGCGAGCCGTGCAGCGACATGCCGAAGGCGAGCAGGATCATCGGGATCGCGGCGCCCCCGAGGATCTCCAGCGGCGCCAGCACGACCTCGGGCACGGCCCAGCCCGTGAACGACACGAGGGCGCCACCGAGCGACCCGAGGATGATCGGGTTGCGCACGGGCTGGCTCAGCACGAAGCCCACGGAGACCCGCCGGCTCGTCTGCGCGTCGAGCAGCAGCAGGACCAGCGGCGACACCACCAGCACCTGCAGCAGGATCACGGGCACGACGGCGGTCGCGTCGCCGAGCACGTAGGCCGCGACGGGCAGCCCGATGTTGCCGGCGTTGACGTACCCGGACGAGAGCGCGCCGACGGTGCGCTCGGGCCCGGGGAGGCGGAACCACACCGCGTCGACCACGAGGAACAGCAGGGCGGCCGCGAGCCCGGCCGCGGCCTGGACCAGCAGCGGCGCCTGCAGCAGGCGCGCGAGGTCGGCATCGGCCACGACCGTGAACAGCAGCGCCGGGCTCGCGACGAAGAAGCCGATGCGGTTGAGCGTCGTCGCGGCCTCCGGGCCCCCGAGCCGCAGCCGTGCGGCGAGGTACCCGGCGGCCACGACGACGCCGATGATCGCGAAGCCGGCCAGGATCCCGTTCATCCGGTCGGGGCGTCAGGCGAGCGCGTCGCGCAGCACGTCCAGGCCCACCGAGCCGAGCCCGAGCGCGCGGGCGTGGAACGCCTTGAGGTCGAACGTCTCGCCGCGCGCCTCCGCCGCGGCACGGGCGGCGTCGCGGGTCTGCTCCCACAGGCGCTGGCCCACCTTGTACGACGGCGCCTGGCCCGGCCACCCGAGGTACCGGTTGAGCTCGAAGCGCACGAACGACTCGGGCATGTTGACGTTGGCCAGCAGGAACGGCCAGGCCTTCTCGGCGTCCCAGGTGCCGCCGCCCCACTCCTGCGGGCACGGCTTGCCCAGGTGCACGCCGATGTCGAGCACGACGCGGGCCGCGCGCATGCGCTGGGCGTCGAGCATGCCCAGGCGGTCGCCCGGGTCGTCGAGGTAGCCCAGGTCAGCCATGAGCCGCTCGGCGTACAGCGCCCAGCCCTCGCCGTGGCCGGACACCCAGCACATGAGCCGGCGCCACGAGTTGAGCGTGTCCTTCGCGACGACCGCCGCCGCGCACTGCAGGTGATGGCCGGGGACGCCCTCGTGGTACACCGTCGTCTTCTCGCGCCACGTGTTGAACTCCGTGACGTCGGCGGGCACCGACCACCACATCCGGCCGGGGCGCGAGAAGTCGTCGCTCGGGGGCGTGTAGTAGATCCCGCCGGTCTGGGTGGGCGCGATCCGGCACTCGATCGTGCGCACCTCGCCCTCGATCTCGAAGTGGACGCCCGCCAGGCCGTCGATCGCCTCGTCGGCCGTCTCCTGCATCCACGCCCGCAGGGCGTCGGTGCCCTCGAGCCGGCGGGCCGGGTCGGCGTCGAGCACGCGCACCGCGTCCTCGACCGTCGCGTCCGGCCCGGCGATCTCGCGCGCCACCTCCCGCTGCTCCGCCACGATCCGCGCGAGCTCCTCCAGGCCCCACTCGTACGTCTCGTCGAGGTCCACCGTCGCGCCGAGGAACTCGCGCGAGAAGAGCGCGTAGCGCTCGCGGCCCACCGCGTCCTCGGCCGGCGCCTGCGGGGCGAGCTCGGTCTCGAGGAAGTGGGCGAGCCCGCCGTACGCCGCGCACGCGGCCTCGGCCCCGCGCTCGAGCTCCGCGCGCACGAGGCTGCACGCGCTCGAGGAGTCGAGAACCGCGTCGACCTGCTCCCCGGTGACGAAGCCGCGGAAGAACGAGTCGGAGCCGGCGAGCTCGCGCGCCTGCGCGATGCCCTCGCGCACCTGACGGATCGCGGCGACGTTGCCGCGCCGGGCCGCCTCCGCCAGCGAGGCCGTGTACCCCTCGATGGCGTCGGGGACGGCGTTCAGGCGGGCCGCGATGTTCTCCCACGCCTCGACGGTGCCCGTCGGCATGATGTCGAAGACGTCGCGCAGCTGCTGCACCGGGGACTCGATGTTGTTCAGGCTCGCGAGCGGCTCGCCCGACTCGTGCAGCTCGAGCTGCAGGCCCACGCGCTCGCGCATCGCCGCGAGAGTGACGCGGTCGACCTCGTCCACCGGGGTGCTGCCGTCGCGCTCGAGCTCGTCGAGCCGGCGCAGGAGGTCCCGGTCGACCGCGGCCTGTGCGTCATGGCCGGCGGGGGACAGGTCCGTCATGAGGTGGTCGTAGCCGGGCACGCCGATCGCCGTGGCCAGGAGCGGGTTGACCTCGGCCGAGCGGGTGACGTAGGCGTCCGCGACGGCGTCGAGCGCGGACGGGGTGCGGGGAGTGTGCTGGGTCACGTCCGCGCCACGTCTGTCCCCGGTCAGACCGGCGGGGGAGTGCGGTCGTCGTACCGCTCTACCCGGTGCGTCGTGTGCGTCCGCTGCCGGTTGTACACGAGCCCCATGATCAACGCCAGGATCCCGGCGGCGATGCAGATGTAGCCGACGATGTTGAGGTTGACGACGTCCCACGTGTCCGGTGCGATCGCGAAGGCGAGGATCGCGCCGACGACGATGAGGAAGATGCCGCTCCCGATACCCATCTGGCGTGCCTCCATTCCCGGGCGTCCGGCGCCCGTCTCGCCATCGATCATCGCGAAGACGGGCCCCGCTCGCGCGTCGAGGCAGGTCGGCAGGCGTCCGGCGTCGCTCGTCCTAACCCGCGCGGCGGCGTACGTCGTCGGCCCAGGCGCGGTGGTAGCGCGCCACGACGACGTCGGACCCCGGCGCCCACCACACGGCGACCGGGTCGCCCGCGCGGGGCGGGGCGAGCTCGTCGTCGTCGCGCACGAGCAGCGACCACGCCTCGGACGCGGTGCCGTCGGCGCCCGGGTAGGAGAGCACGCCGCTGAGCATGCGACCGCCGCGGACGCGGCGCTCGCGGACCGTCACCGTGCCGGTCGCCGACCGTGCGCCGGTCGCGAGCGCGCTCGCACCGCGCGTCGCGGACGCGCGGTCCTGGTCGTCGCGGTAGCGCACGAGCGCCGCGACGGCGGTGACCAGGGCGGCGGCGAACATGCCGAGGACGAGCCACGCCTCGAGCGTGGGCGACGGGTCCTCGACCGTGCGCCGCACGACGTAGAGCGCCACCGTGGCGGCGAGAGCCGGCGCCCACAGCCACCGGCGCACGAGGCCGGGGCGCGGCGGCGCCGGCGGGTCGCCGAGCGGGCCGTCGACGTCGTCGGGCGTCGCGACCTGCTGCCACACCACGCTCACGAGCGCAGGCTCCAGCGCCACGCGTCGACGTTGTGGCGGCCAGACCGGCCGCCGAAGCTGTTCGCCGTGACGCCGGCGCCCGCGCCGCGCATGGTGCGGGTGCGGTTGGTCCACTCGTTCACGGGCGCGACGTCGTCGGGCAGCCCGTCGTCGGCCGTGACGGCGGCGAGACCGGCGACCAGCGCGGCGACCTCGACGTCGTCGGGCCTGCCGCGCACCACGCGGACCTGGGGCGTCATCGGTCGTCGTCCTCCTCGTCGTCGTCGGCGTCGTCCCCGAACGCGGCCGCCTGACCGCGCGAGGCGGCCCACTCGACGACCTCGTACCCGCCGTCCAGGAGCCGCTTCGCGACCTCCTCGCCGGCCTCGTCGAGCCGCTCGATCACGCCGTCGAGCGTCATGTCGGCGGGCTGCTGCGGCGCGGCCACGAGGAAGCCGAGGTAGAACGGCTCGGCGATCACGGCGCCCTCGGGCACCTCGTGCTCGTGGCGGTCCTGCTCCTGCTCCGGTCCCCACACCGAGCTCGTGAGGTCGGGGTGCATGCCGAGCCCGTCGTGCAGGGTGTCGAACAGCGTCGCGTTGAGCTGGCCGATGCGGTTCTCGAGCGCCAGGATGCGCGGGTCCTCGTCGGCCTCGGCCGCGCCGAACTCGGCACGCACCCCGACCGCGGTGCCCACGTACTCGTGCAGCGCGGCGGCGAGCGCGTCGACCGCGCGGTGCATCGGCTCGGGGTCCACGGCCGGCATCGGGGCCGGTCCGTGCGTGGCGTCCTCGTGGCTCATGCCGGAGATTGTCCCTCACGCAGGCCGGTCACAGCGGGATGTTCCCGTGCTTCTTGGGCGGCAGGCTCGCGCGCTTGGTCCGCAGCGCGCGCAGGGCGCGCACCACCTGGACGCGAGTCTCCGAGGGGCGGATGACCGCGTCGACGTAGCCGCGCTCGGCCGCGTCCCACGGGTTGACGATCGCCTCCTCGTACTCGGCCGTGAGC
The DNA here is from genome assembly GCA_031180595.1 of Isoptericola sp. GTDB lineage: Bacteria > Actinomycetota > Actinomycetes > Actinomycetales > Cellulomonadaceae > Isoptericola. The sequence goes on from JAPSLQ010000009.1 coordinate 30,029, forward strand.
CGCGCGCGCTCGGCCTCGACGTCGAGCCCGGCGGCCGCCGCCTCCTGCAGCGCCCGGCGCTGCAGGATGTTGACGGCACCCCCGGCGCCCATGACCGCGACCTGCGCGGTCGGCCAGGCGAGGTTGACGTCGGCGCCGAGCTGCTTGGAGCCCATGACGATGTACGCGCCGCCGTACGCCTTGCGGGTGATGACCGTGACGAGCGGGACGGTGGCCTCCGCGTAGGCGTAGATGAGCTTGGCGCCGCGGCGGATGATGCCCTGGTGCTCCTGCCCGACGCCGGGCAGGAAGCCCGGGACGTCGACGAACGTGAGCACGGGGATGTTGAACGCGTCGCAGGTGCGCACGAACCGCGCGGCCTTCTCGGCCGCGTCGATGTCGAGCGTGCCGGCCATCGCCAGCGGCTGGTTGGCGACGATGCCCACGGACTGGCCCTCGACGTGGCCGAAGCCGACGAGCACGTTCTGGGCGAACATCGGCTGGACCTCGAGGAACGACTCGGGGTCGAGCACGCCCTCGACGACGGCGCGCATGTCGTAGGGCTGGTTGTCGCTGTCCGGCACGATCGCGTCGAGCGCCTCGTCCTCGGGCGTGACCTCGAGCGGCGTCTCGTCCTCCGGCGGGAACGACGGCGGGTCCGACAGGTTGTTCTGCGGCAGGTAGCCGACGAGGTGGCGCACGTAGTCGATCGCGTCGTCCTCGTCGTGCGCCATGTAGTGCGCGACGCCGGACTTGCTGTTGTGCGTGCGGGCGCCGCCGAGGGTCTCGAAGTCGACGTCCTCGCCCGTGACCGTCCGGATGACGTCGGGGCCGGTGATGAACATGTTCGACGTGCCGTCGGCCATGACGATGAAGTCCGTCAGGGCGGGGGAGTAGACCGCGCCGCCCGCGCTCGGGCCGAGGATGAGCGAGATCTGCGGGATGACGCCGGAGGCCGCGACGTTGCGCCGGAACATCTCGGCGAACTGCGTCAGGGCCGCCACGCCCTCCTGGATGCGGGCCCCGCCGCCGTCCGAGATGCCGATGATCGGCACGCCCGTGCGCAGCGCGAGGTCCTGCACCTTGGCGATCTTCTGGCCGTGCACCTCGCCCAGCGAGCCGCCGAACACGGTGAAGTCCTGGCTGAAGACGCACACCTGGCGGCCGTCGACCGTGCCGTAGCCGGTGACGACCCCGTCACCCGCGATGCGCTTGGCGCCCATGCCGAAGTTGCGGCTGCGGTGCTTGGCGAGCGCGTCGAGCTCGACGAAGCTGCCCTCGTCCAGCAGGGCCTCGATGCGCTCGCGCGCGGTCTTCTTGCCGCGCTTGTGCTGCTTGGCCTGGGCGGTGACCTCCGCCTCGGTGATCGCCTCGGCGCGCCGGCGCTCGAGGTCGGCGAGCTTGGCGGCCGTGCCGATGGCCTGCGGGGCGTCGGTGGCGGTGGTGGTCGCGGCGGCGTCGTTCACCCGACCGACACTAGTTGGTGGAATGCCACGGTTCGATGCGTGACGGGCTGCGACGCGGCGCCCATCTTTGGAGGGACCGTACAAACGAGCCCGCAGGTGCGGCAGGATCGGGCGGTGGACGACACCCCGCTCGATGCCCCGCTCGACGTCGCCGCGCTCCGGCGCGGCCTGCTGGCTCCCGCCGGGCCGCTCGCCTGGCTCGACGTCGTCGAGACCTCGGCGTCGACCAACACCGAGCTGGCCGACCGCGCGCGCCACGACCCGCACCTGGCCGCGCCGGGCGCGCTCGTGGCCGAGCACCAGGTCGCGGGCCGGGGCCGGGCCGGCCGGACGTGGGAGACGCCGCCCCGGGCCGCGCTCACCGTCTCGGTCCTGCTGCGGCCACGGCTGCCGGCGCCTGCGCTCGGATGGGTGCCGCTCGTCGCCGGGCTCGCCGTGGCGCGGACGCTCGGGGACGTGGGGGTCGAGGCGCGGCTCAAGTGGCCCAACGACGTGCTGCTGCCGGCCGCCACCGATGCCGGCGGTCTGGGCCCGTACCGCAAGGTGGCGGGCGTCCTCGCGGAGGTGGTGCCGGGCGGCGGGGTCGTCGTCGGGATCGGGCTCAACGTGTCGCAGTCGGCCGGCGAGCTCCCCGTGCCGACCGCGACGTCGCTGGCACTCGCCGGGGCGGACCGGCCCGACCGCGGACGTCTGCTGGGGGGGATCGTGCGCGAGCTGACCACCGCCGTCGGGCAGCTGGAGCAGGCCGGCGGCGATGCCGCCGTCGCGGGGGTCGCGGAGGCCTACGGGCGGCTGTCCGCGACGCTCGGGACGGCCGTGCGCGTCGAGCTCGCGGGCGGGAGCGAGGTCGTCGAGGGCACGGCGGCGCGGGTCGCCGACGACGGGGCGCTCGTGCTCGAGACCGCCGACGGGGAGCGCGTGGTCACCGCCGGCGACGTGCACCACGTGCGCCGGGCGCCCTGACGGCCCTTCTGGGCGGCCCCCGCGGGCGCCTGACGTTCAGCGGGCGCACAGGTGACGCGCACTACAGTTGGCCCGTGACGAGCGACACGACGGGCCCCTCGAGCGACGCCGAGGACCGTGAGGAGCAGGCGCGGGTCGCCGACACCGCCGCCCGGCTCGACGAGGAGATCCTCGGCGGCCCCCGGCGCTACACGCTCGACGAGCTGGTCGAGGGCACGCGGCTCTCGCCCGAGTTCATCCAGAGCTACTGGCGGTGGCTGGGCCTGCCCGTGACCCACCCGACCGAGCCCTGGTTCACCGATGCCGACATGTGCGCGCTTCGCGAGATCGGCGACCTCGTCGACGACGCGCGGCTCGACGAGCGCGCGCAGATGACGCTCATCCGCTCGCTCGGCCACACGACCGACCGGCTCGCCCTGTGGCAGGTCGAGGCCTTCGTCGAGCTCGTCAGCCGGCGCGACGGCCTCGACGACCCGCACGCGCGCGAGGCCGTGCTGCACCAGATCCCGCAGCTGGCGGACCGTCTGTCCCGGCAGCTCGAGCACGCCTGGCGGCGCCAGCTCGCGGCGCTGACCGGCCGCCTGGCGACCGAGTTCGGCGGCGGTCGCGGCGAGGCGGCGAGCGGCGACCAGCTCCCCTTGCGCCGGGCTGTCGGGTTCGCCGACATCGTGTCGTTCACCAAGCGCACGGCGGGCCTCGGCTCGCAGGAGCTCGCGGAGTTCGTCCAGGGGTTCGAGTCGAGGGCGCGCGACGTCATCGTCGAGGCGGGCGGTCGCGTGGTGAAGACCATCGGTGACGCGGTGCTCTTCGTGGCCGACGACGTGACGACCGGTGCCGAGGTCGCGCTCGGACTCGCGGCGCCGCACGCCACGGAGGAGGAGATCCCCGTGCGCGTGGGCTTCGTCTGGGGCCGCGTGCTGTCACGGTTCGGCGACGTGTTCGGGCCCGACGTCAACCTCGCCTCCCGCATCACCGAGCTCGCCGAGCCGTCGACGGTGCTGGTCGACCCGCCGACGGCGGCGCTGCTCGCCTCGTCGTCCCGCTACGCGCTCACCGCGCAGCCGCCCCAGGAGGTGCAGGGCATCGGGACGATCACGCCCGTGCGGCTGCAGCGCGCGTACCGGGGCTCCTGACCGCCGGGGTCAGACGCGCACGACGTCGGGGTCGAGCGGCTCGGGGTCGGGCTCGACGAGCCCGGGGTCGTTGTTCCGCACGGAGCCGACGCGGCTGCTCACCGGCGTCGTCGTCATGCGGACGTGCTCGCCTCGCACGATGTCGAACGCGTCGTCCGCCCCGACGGCCGGGTCCAGCCAGGCGTCCCAGGCGTCCCGGGGGAGGATCACGGGCATGCGGTCGTGGATGCGCTCGAGGTCCTCGGACGCGGCGGTCGTGACGACCGTCGTGGACACCAGCCACCGGTCCGGGTCGTCGTCGGCCTTGGTCGGGTCGCGCCAGAACTCGTAGAGGCCCGCGAGCGCGGCGAGCTCACCGTCCGCGGGCCGGATCCAGTACGCCTGCTTGGGGACCTTGGCGCCGGCGGGCGCTCCCTCGGGCACGGGCAGCTTGCGCCACTCGTAGTAGCCGTCGGCCGGCAGCAGGCAGCGGCGCACGGCGAGGGGCTTGGCGAACGCCGGCTTCTCGAGCAGCGTCTCGGAGCGTGCGTTGATCATGCGGGCGCCGACGCCCGGGCTCTTGGCCCACGAGGGGACCAGGCCCCAGCGCGCGACCTGCAGCGAGCGCGCGATCTCGCCCGTGCTCCTGCCGTCGATGCGCTCGGGGCGCTCGACGACGATGCGCACCGGGTCGGTCGGCGCGACGTTCCACGACGCCGGCAGCAACCGCGCGTCGTCGGCGATCCGCGCCACGGCGAGCTCGTCAGCGATGTCCTCGGCGTCCCGGAAGGACCCGTACCTGCCGCACATGGCTCCATCGTCGCGCACGCCACCGACAGTCGCGTGGCGCCTCGCGTGCGACCCGGTGAGGGGGATCACGGGTGTCACCCTCCCGATCCTCGTATCGTTTCGATAGGATGGCGGCCATGCCTGAGCCATCCTCCGCGACACCCGTGCGCGTCCGTTCGCCGTACCGCTGGGTGCTCATGCTGGGGGCGCTGGCCGCGCTGCCCGCGTTCACCGTGGACATGTACCTGCCGTCGCTGCCCGAGGTCGCCGCCGACCTCGGGTCCACCCCCTCGTTCGCGCAGCTGTCCGTCTCGGTCATGCTCATCGGCGGTGCCGCCGGCCAGCTGGTGATCGGTCCGCTGTCCGACCGGTACGGCCGCCGCGCCCCCTTGCTGTGGGGGCTCGCCCTGCACGTCCTCACGTCCCTGCTCTGCGCGATCGCCCCGGACATGACGATGCTGATCGCGCTGCGCCTGCTGCAGGGCTTCTTCAACGCCGCGTGCGGCGTGGCGGCGATGGCGGTCGTGCGGGACCGTTTCGTGGGCGCCGAGGCGGCCCGGATCCTGTCCCGCCTCATGCTCGTCATCGGCGTCGCGCCCATGCTCGCGCCGACGTTCGGCTCGGCCGTCGCCGCGGCCGCGAGCTGGCGCTGGGTCTTCGTGGCCCTCGCGCTCGGTGGTGTGGCGATGGCGCTGGTCGTGTGGCGGCTCATGCCCGAGACGCTCCCGGTCGCCCGGCGCCAGTCCGGGCGCCTGGGCTCGGTGTTCTCGGGGTACCGGACGCTGCTGGCGGACCGGCAGTTCATGGCGCTCGCCGTCCTCCCCGGGCTCGGGATGGCGGTCCTCATGAGCTACGTCGTGGGCTCGCCCTTCGTCTTCCAGGAGGGCTACGGGCTGTCGCACGGCGAGTTCGCGCTGCTCTTCGCGCTCAACGGGCTCGGCCTCGTGCTCTCCGCCCAGGTCAACGCCGCTCTCGTGCGCAAGATCGCGCCGATCCGGCTGCTGCGGGCGGCCCTGGCGATGCAGGGTGTGTTCGCGGTCGGGCTGCTGGTCGTGGCGTTCACGGAGGTCGGCGGCCTCATCGGCCTGCTCGCCGTGCTGTGGGTCGTGCTCGCCTTCCAGGGCCTGATCCCCGCCAACGCGTCGGCGATCGCGCTGTCCCGGCACGGTGAGCGCGCCGGCTCGGCCGCCGCGGTCATCGGCGCGGTGCAGTCGGGCGTCGCCGGCCTCGTCTCGCCCCTGGTGGGCGTGATCGGCGGAGGCGTCGTCGCGATGGCGTCCGTGATGCTCGGTGCGCTGGTGTGCGCTCTGATCGTGCTCGCCGTCGCGACGCCCGCCTACCGCCGCGGCGGCTGGGTCGAGATGTCCCACGGCTGACCCGACGCCGCGCCGGAGTTCACCCGCGCGACGGCAAGGTTTCACGCCGGGTTCCGCCCGTCGTCGCCCGACGCCGGTGGGATCGGAGGCATGACACGCCCACCGCTCGCCCGCACCGTCGCGGCCTCGGTCGCCGCGACCCTCCTGCTCACGACCGCCGCGGCCGGCGCCTCGGCCGCCGGCCGCCCGGCGCCCGGCGAGGACCGCCGCACCTCGACGCACCTCGTGCCCACCCTCGTCGGGCGCGCGACGCTCGACGCCGACTTCCTCGCCGACGGCCCGCCGTCGGGCGCCGACGCCAGCCCGGCCAACGGGCGCCAGGGCCCGTGGGACGGCCAGATCATCCCCGGGTTCTCGGCGATGGTCGACAACGGCGACGGCACGTTCTGGGCCCAGCCGGACAACGGGTTCGGCACCAAGGGGAACTCGGCCGACTTCCTGCTGCGCAACTACCTCGTGAGGCCCGGCTGGGACGACGGCTCGTCGGGCTCGGGCGAGATCGAGATCCTCGACCACGTCGACTACGACGACGCGAACGGCGTCCTCGACTTCCCGATCGTGAACGAGGGCACCACCGAGCGCCTGCTCACCGGCGCCGACTTCGACATCGAGTCGGTCGTGCGCGCCAAGGACGGCACGTTCTGGGTCGGCGAGGAGTTCGGCCCGTTCGTGCTGCACTTCGACGCCGACGGCACGCTGCTGGACGCGCCCGTCGGGCTGCCGGGCGGCCTGAAGTCCCCGCAGAACCCGTACCTGGCCGACGGCGAGACGCCGGGCGTGCGCGCCAGCAGCGGCTTCGAGGCGATGAGCGCCTCGCCGGACGGCCGCTACCTCTACCCGGTCGTCGAGAACGCCCTCGCCGGCGAGACCGACGAGCGCCGCCGGGTGATCTACGAGTTCGACACGCGCCGCGGCGAGTACACCGACCGCACGTGGAGCTACCAGGTCGACCTCCCGGGCAACCTCGTGGGCGACTCGTTCACCGTGGGCAAGGACCGGTTCTGGTTCGTCGAGCGCGACAACTGGGACGGCGAGGCGTCCGTGATCAAGCGCGTCTACGAGGTCGACCTGCGCAAGGTCGACGCCGAGGGCTACGTGTCCAAGGAGCTGGTGCTCGACGCGCTCGGCGTCGCGAACCCGCTGGGCATCGACGCCGGCGAGGGGTACGGCCTGGGCGAGACCTTCTCGCTGCCGGTGCAGTCGTTCGAGACGGTGCTGCGCCTGCGCGACGGCCGCATCCTCATCGGCAACGACAACAACTACCCGGGCAACGACGCGCGCGTCCCCGGCGAGCCCGACGACACGGAGATGGCGCTGATCGAGCTGCGGCGCGAGCGGGTCCGCGACGACGGCGTGACCGTCGTCGGCCACCGCGGGGCGTCCGGCTACCGGCCCGAGCACACGCTCGCCGCGTACGAGCAGGCGATCCTGCAGTGCGCGGACTACATCGAGCCCGACGTCGTCGCGACGAAGGACGGCGTGCTGGTGGCCCGGCACGAGAACGAGATCGGCGGCACGACCGACGTCGCCGACCGGCCTGAGTTCGCCGGCCGCCGCACCACCAAGGTCATCGACGGGCGCCGGATCACCGGCTGGTTCACCGAGGACTTCACGCTCGCCGAGCTCCGGACGCTGCGCGCAGTCGAGCGCATCCCCGCCGTGCGGCCCGGCAGCGCCGCGTTCGACGGCCTCTACCAGGTGCCGACGCTCGACGAGGTCCTGGACCTCGCCCGCACCTCGCGCACGTGCGACGGCAAGCCGGTCGGGGTGTACCCCGAGACCAAGCACCCCACGTACTTCGACTCGATCGGCCTGTCGCTCGAGGAGCCGCTCGTGGCCGAGCTCGAGGCCAACGGGTTCGACGACGCCCGCGCGCCGGTCATCGTCCAGTCGTTCGAGACGGGCAACCTGCGCGAGCTCGACGCCATGACGGACGTGCCGCTCGCGCAGCTCGTCTCGAGCAACGGCGCACCGTACGACCTCGTCGCGGCGGGCGACCCCCGCACGTACGCGGACCTGGTGACGCCCGCGGGCCTCGCCGAGATCGCCACGTACGCCGACGGTGTCGGGCTGGAGAAGAACGTCATGATCCCGCGCCGCCCCGACGGCACGCTGGGCGAGCCGACGTCGGTCATCGCCGACGCGCACGCGGCCGGTCTGGAGGTCCACGGCTGGACGTTCCGCGCCGAGAACCAGTTCCTGCCGGCCGAGTTCCGCTCCTCGTCCGACCCGGCCGCGCCGGGCGACCTCGCGGGCGAGATCCGGGCGTTCCTCGACGCCGGGATGGACGGGCTCTTCAGCGACCACCCCGACGCCGCCGTCGCGGCCGTCGCCGCGCGCTGAACGGCGGCTGACCTGCGCGGGGTGCGCTGCGCACCGCCTATGCTCGGCGTGTGCAGCGCACCCCACCCCGGCATGCGGTCAGCCTGGCATCGCACCGGATCGCCCGTTCCGTGGCGCTCGTCGTGACAGGCGCGGTCGCCCTCGTCGCCACGGGCGCCCTCGCGTCGTACCTCGACCTGCAGTCCCAGCTGGACGTCTCCGACGTCGACGCGCTGCTGGGGGAGGAACGCTCCCGCCCGCCGGTGGTCGCGGAGAACCACGACCCGACCGACCCGTTCGCCGGACAGGCGCTCAACATCCTCGTCATGGGCACCGACTTCCGTGACGAGGAGAACGCCGCCATCGCCGGCGAGGGGGACGAGTTCCACTCGGACACGACGCTGCTGGTGCACATCTCGGGGGACCGCAGCCGCATCGAGGCGGTGTCGATCCCGCGCGACTCGCTCGTCGACATCCCCGCGTGCCCGCGCACCGACGGCAGCACCTCGAGGCCGCACCGCGACACCATGTTCAACTCGGCGTTCACCATCGGTGGCGGGGACGACCGGGACGTCACGGGCGCGGCCGCGTGCACGATCCTGACGGTCGAGTCCCTCACGGGCGTGCGCGTCACCGACCACATGGTCGTCGAGATGACGGGCGTGGTCGACGTCGTCGACGCGATCGGCGGCGTGCGGATGTGCCTGCCCGAGCCGGTCAAGGGCCGCAAGGTGGAGCTCGACCTGCAGGCGGGGGAGCAGCGGCTCGACGGGTACACCGCGATCAACTTCCTGCGCGCCCGGCAGGGCTCGGGCATGGGGCTCGAGATGGGCAGCGACCTGGGGCGCATCGAGCGCCAGCAGGCCTTCTTCGACGCGATGATGCGCGAGGTGCTCTCGCAGAACCTCATCACCGACTCGGCGCGGCTGTACCGGGTGGTCCGCGAGGTGCTCCAGTCGATCAGCACCGGACCCGACCTGGCGAACCCGGCGGCGCTCGCGGGCCTCGCGTGGAGCCTGCGCAACATCGACCCGGCCCAGATCGTGTTCACGTCCGTCCCGGTCGTGGACGCGCCGACCAACCGCAACCGCGTGGTGTGGACGAGCGACGCCGACGAGATCTGGGAGCGCATCAAGGCGGACCAGCCGCCTCCCGGCAGCCCGGAGCCGTCGCCGTCCGCGTCGTCGCCGGGCAGCCCTGCGCCCGGTACCCCCGGGTCCGGATCCTCTTCGCCCGGGACGACGGGCGGAGGCTCGGACGACGAGCCCTCCGACGACGCGACGGGTGGCGCGACGCCGGCACCGTCCGGCGGCGCGACGGCGGGCGCCGAGCCCACACCGTCACCGAGCCCGTCCCTGCGCGAGGGTGTCTGCCCGAACGCCGGCTGAGGTCACAGCGGCAGCAGGGTCCTGCGTGCTTCGGCTCGCAGGGCGTCCGCGACGCGGTCGAGGACCTGCGAGCGCAGCTTCCACTGCTGGAGGTAGAGCGCCACGTCGACGGCGGCGTCGTCGTCGAGCATGACGACGTCGTCCGCGGCGTCGTCGACGAGCGGGAAGCGGGCGCCTGGGCGGGCGATCGGGCCCCACATGCCCCAGCCGAGCCCGAGGCGGATCGCCTCGAGGAACTCGGCGGTGCTCGGCACGTGGTGGCGCGGCGGGTCGGGCACCGGCCCGCCCGCGGCCGCCGCGAGGTCGCGCAGCCAGCGGTCCTGCAGGTCGTCGGTCCGGGCGAACACCACCATGGGCGCGCGGTCGAGCGCCTCGATCGTCGGGCCGTCGGGGAACCAGCGCCCGACGACGGAGCGCGCGGCCGCGGGCCGGTAGCGCATGACGCCGAGCGGCACCGAGGAGCAGCCCTGCACCGGCTCGCGCTGGGACGTGATGGCCGCCATGACGGCGCCTGCGGGCAGCAGGTCGACGGTCCGGTCCTGGTCGGCGGTGTGCAGGTCGAAGCAGACGCCGTCGACGCGGGCCAGGGCCGGCATCACCCACGCCGCGAGGGAGTCGGCGTTGACGGCGAGCGGGACGGTGACCGGCCGGGCGCCGTCGGGGGAGTCCTCCGGGGAACCGCTGGCGGCGGGGCCGAGCTCGCGCGCGGCCTCCGCCCCGAGCAGCTCGACCTGCCGGGCGAGCCGGAGCAGCGTGCGGCCGGGCTCGGTGGGCTCCACGGGGCGGGTGCGGCGCACGAGCACCCCGCCTGCGGCGTTCTCCAGCGCGCGGATGCGCTGGCTCACGGCCGACGGGGTGACGTGGAGCGAGCGCGCCGCCGCCTCGAACGATCCCTCCGCCACCACGGCGGCCAGTGCCTCGAGCTGTCCGGAGTCCCAGCGCATGAGTGAAGTATCGCTTCATCGGCGTAAGAAGGAACAGTTGGACTGCATTAACGTCCGGCGCCTAGCGTCGTCGGGTGCTCACCTTCCTCGCCGGCCTCGGGTTCGGCCTCTCGCTCATCGTCGCCATCGGCGCGCAGAACGCCTTCGTGCTGCGCCAGGGCGTGCGACGCGAGCACGTCGGCGCCGTGGTGGCGATCTGCGCCGTCTCGGACGCGGTGCTCATCGCGGCCGGCGTGGGTGGGCTCGGCGCGCTCGT
>JAPSLQ010000156.1 GCA_031180595.1 Isoptericola sp.
GGACCTGTACTGCGGGGTCGGCGGCTTCGCGCTGCACTGCGCCGCCCCCGGCCGCACGGTGCGCGGCGTCGAGATCTCGGCCGAGGCCATCGCCTCGGCGACCACGACGGCACGCGAGCTCGCGACGCTGCCGGCGGGCGCCGTCGTCGGCGGGCGCGACGCCGCGTGGTGGCGCGAGGCGACACGCGACGTCACCTTCGCCGCGGGCGACGCGACCGCCGTCGCGCCCGACGACGCCGGGACCCCGGAGATGGTCGTCGTGAACCCGCCGCGACGTGGCATCGGCGCGGACCTCGCGCGGTGGCTCGAGGCCTCGGACGTCCGGCACGTGCTCTACTCGAGCTGCAACGCGACGACGCTGGCCAGGGACCTGACGGAGATGCCGTCGCTGCGCCCGCGGCGCGCCCGGCTGCTCGACATGTTCCCGCAGACGAGCCACTACGAGGTGCTCGTCCTGCTCGAGCGCGACTGACGGCCGCCCGGTCAGGGCGCGGCTCGGCGCGCGGGCGGCGTGTTCCCATCGCCGACGGTTCGGCCTACGCTCGGGGCAACCGCACCCCGCAGCGTCGCGAGTCGTGCGTCGTCGACCCGACCGGGGTCTGCGCGGGGTACCCGAGCAGGAGGTCGTAGTGAGAAGACAGCTCGCTGGAGCCGCCGTCGCGTCCACCGCCCTCGCCGGACTGCTGCTGGCCGGTGCCCTCGCGCCGACGGCGGCCGCCGCCCCGCCCGAGATGCCGGGCAAGGACCTGTCCAAGCACGTCACGGGCAAGCGCGTGCTCAAGCATGTCGAGGCCTTCCAGGACATCGCGGACGCCAACGGCGGCAGCCGCGCGATGGGCACCGCCGGGTACGAGGCGTCGGCCGCCTACGTCGAGTCGGTGCTGCGCAAGTCCGGCTACACCCCGGAGCGGCAGTACTTCACCTTCGAGGACGTGGTCATCGACGTGCTGTCCCTGACCGCGGCCGGCATCGACGTGCCCGGGCCGCTCTACCCCGGGGAGTTCGCGCCCCAGACGCCCGAGGGCGGACTGACCGGCCCGATCGTCGAGCCCTCGGACGAGCTCAAGCACGGGTGCACGACGGACGACTGGTCCGGCGTCGACGCCACCGACGGCGTCGCCCTCGTGAGCCGCGGGACGTGCTCGTTCGGGGAGAAGGTGCTCGCCGCCTCCACGGCCGGCGCCGACGCGGTGATCATCTACAACAACGAGTCGGGGCCGCTGAACCCGACGCTCGGCGCGGAGTTCCCCGAGGCCGTCCCGACCGTGGGCATCAGCCTCGAGGCCGCTGAGGAGATCTTCGACGCACTCGCCGACGGCGGGGAGCCGGTCGCGACGTACGACTACCAGTCGCACGTCGAGGAGTTCGAGTCGTTCAACGTCCTGGCCTCCACGCGCACCGGTGACCCGGACAACGTGGTCATGCTCGGCGCGCACCTCGACAGCGTCGAGGACGGTCCGGGCATCAACGACAACGGCACCGGGTCGGCGGCGATCCTCGAGACCGCGGTCCAGCTCGCGCGCTCCGGCCCGCTCAACAACCAGGTCCGGTTCGCCTGGTGGGGCGCCGAGGAGGTCGGCCTCGTCGGGTCGACGCACTACGTGAACGACCTGGCCGCCGACGACCCGGACGAGCTCGACCGGATCGCGACCTACCTCAACTTCGACATGGTCGGGTCGCCCAACTACACGATCGGCGTCTACGACGCGAACGAGTCGACGTACGAAGCGCCGGTGCCGGTGCCCGGCGGGTCCGTCGAGACGGAGGCGATCTTCACCGACTACTTCGACTCGATCGGCCAGCCGTGGGTCGACTCGCCGTTCTCTGGCCGGTCGGACTACCAGGCGTTCATCAACAACGGCATCCCGGCATCGGGTCTGTTCACCGGGGCCGACGCGATCAAGACCGAGGAGGAGGCCCAGATCTTCGGCGGCACCGCCGGCCTCCCTCTGGACCCGAACTACCACACCCCGGCCGACGACATCACGAACGTCGACCTGACGGCGCTCGACATCATGTCGCGCGCGATCGGGCACGCCGCGCAGAGGCTGGCATGGAGCACCGAGACGATCAACGGCGTCGCGCCGGGCGGTCCCGGCAACAGCTGACCGTCACCCGCCGACGGCGGTCGCCCCGCCGGGCGGCCGCCGTCGTCCTCGCGAGGCGGGTGGCGCTACGTCGGCGGGACGCGCGCTACCTCGGCGGGGCGACGGGGACCAGTGCGGCCCACGGCTGCGTCCCCGGCGGACCGGTCACCTCGACGGTCACCCGGCCGTGGGCGTGGCCGCGCGTGCGCACGAACCACGTACCGTCCGCGTCCCGGGTCACCTGCACCCGCCGGTGCGCCGTCACGCCCGTGACCTCGGCGCCCTCGCCCCGCGCCACCACGCGGAACACGCCGATCCTGCCGACGTCGAGCGTGACCTCGGCGACGACGGGCGCCTCGAGGGTCGGGCTGGGTGTCGGGCTCGGGCTGGGCGTCGACGTCGGGCTCGGCGTCGGGCTCGGCGTCGGCGTCGGCGTCGGCATCGGCGTCGGGGCAGGCGTCGGGCGGGGACCGTCGACCGGCTCGGCCTCGCCCGTGACGCCCGGCGCGAGAGCGGAGTCCGGCGCGACGGCGGGCGGCACGTCGGCCCTCACCTCACCAGGCGCGACGGCAGGCGCCCGAGCGGGCACGTCGGCGGACGGCGGTTCGGGCGTCGGTGCAGACCCGGCCTCCGGCTCCTCCTCGGGCGCGGCGGCGGGCTCGGCCTCCGACGGCGCGGCGGGTGCCGGACCGCCCTCGACCGGAGGTGCGGCGGCCTCGGCGGCGGGTGGCGCCGCCGCCGGCTCGGCCGGCTCCCCGCCGCTCGCGACGGCGAACGCGACCGCCGCGACGGCCACCGTCACGGCGCCCGTCGCGGCCGCGGCCGTGCCGGTCCGGCCCAGCTGGCCGACGGCACGCACCACCCATTCCCACGCGGCGGCCGCTGCCGCGCCCACCGACCCGAGCCACGCGAACGCGCCCAGCCCGGAGGCGGCCGCACCGCCCGCACCGATGACGACGGGCCCCGCGGCGGCCAGACCGACGGTCCCGGCGAGCAGTGCGGGGGCGCCGTCCCGCAGCGCCCAGCCGGCCTGGCGGATCTCGACGAACGCCCGCATGCAGCCCTCGCACGAGAACAGGTGACGTTCGAGGAGGTCGCGCCGGCGGGTGCCGAGCCTGTGCCGGACGTACGCCTGGAGGGCGGACCGCGTCTCGAGGCACGCCGGCGGGCAGGACCGCACGTGCGCCGCGGCGAGGCCCGTGGCCAGCCGGTCCTCGGCCCGGCGCAGCCGCTGCAGCACGGCCCGGGCGTGGAGCGCCTTCTCGCGCGCGATCGCCTCGACGGCGCGGCCGTGGACGTGCACCTCCCACAGCAGCTGCTGGTCGTCGTGGGGCAACGTGGCGAGGGCCGTCCGCAGCACCTCCGCGTCGACGCTCCCGGGTGCGCCGGGACCGTCCGGGCGTCCCGCGGCACGGGCGCTCTCCCGCATCGCGCGCAGCGCCTCGTCGACGGCGCGCGGACGGGTCCGCGCGTCGGTGGCGGTCACGGGCGTCCTCCTGTCAGTGGCGGGGCAATGATGCCAGGGCGCCGGGGAGGCTACGCAAATCGCCCAAGTGCCGCTCTGGCGTGCGAGCAGGCGAATGTGATGCCAGTGTGAAGATCGCCAGAAACACGAAGGGGGAATCAACCCATGGGCATCATTGGTTTCATCGTTCTCGGTCTGATCGCCGGCGCCATCGCCCGTCTGATCCTTCCCGGGAAGCAGCCCGGTGGTTGGCTCGTGACCCTGATCCTCGGGGTCATCGGGGCAATCCTCGGCGGTTGGCTCGGTTCCGTGCTGTTCAACCGAGGTCTGGAGGAGTTCTTCTCCATCCAGACGTGGCTCCTCGCCATCGCAGGCTCGATCGTCGTCCTGCTGATCTACAGCGCCATCGTGGGCCGTCGCTCGCACGCCTGACGGCGAGCGGCGACGACCCACGTCGACCGGTCGGCCTCCCGTCAGGCCGGGTCGGCCACCGGCACCCGCGCACCTCGGTGCGCGGGTGCCGTCGTCTGCGCACCGCGCACGAGCGCGTACAGGTCCTTCGGGTCCTCGGGCTCGGCGACCAGGTCGAGGTGCTGCAGCAGGCCCGGGTCGTTCGCCTCGACGTCGTCGCGGACGTGGCGCAGCACGGACCAGTCCTCCACCGCGAACCCGACCGAGTCCCACAGCGTGAGCTCGTCGGCGGAGCGGCGCCCGGGCTTGCGCCCGGTGACGACCTCCCAGAGCTCCGTGACCGGGAAGTCGGCCGGGAGCTGCTGGATCTCGCCCTCGATGCGCGTCTGCGGCGCGTACTCGACGAACACCGACGCGCGTTCGACGATCGCCACGTCGAGCTCCGTCTTGCCCGGGCAGTCGCCGCCGATCGCGTTGAGGTGGACGCCGGGCGCGGCCAGGTGCCGCACCATGTCGTCGGTCAGCACGGTCGCGTCGGCCTTGTCGGCCGTGCACGTCGTCACGATGTCGGCGCCGTCGACGGCGTCGGCAGCGCTGCGGGCCGCGCGCACCTCGAAGCCGAGCTCGCGCGCGTTGCGCACGAACTTCTCGACGGCGTGCGGGTCGACGTCCCAGGCGGTCAGCCGGTCGACACCGAGCGCAGCCCGCATGCCGAGCGCCTGGAACTCCGACTGCGAGCCCGTGCCGATGAGCGCCATCGTGCGCGAGCCGGGCCGCGCCAGGTGGCGAGCGGCCAGCGCCGACGCCGCGGCGGTACGCAGCGCGGTCAGCAGGGTCATCTCGGCGAGGAACGTCGGGTAGCCGTTGTGCACGTCGGCGAGCACGCCGAACGCCGTGACGGTCTGGTACCCCCGCGAGGGGTTGAGCGGGTGCCCGTTGACGAACTTGAAGCCGTACGTCGCGTCGTCGGACGTCGGCATGAGCTCGATGACGCCGTCGCGCGAGTGCGAGGCGATGCGCGGGCGCTTGTCGAGCTCCTCCCAGCGCGCGACGTCCCGCTCGAGGGCGTCGGTCAGGTCCGCGACCACGGCCTGCGGACCGCGCCGGGCGACCCAGCGGGCGGTGCTCGGGACGTCCAGGAACGGGACGGTGGTCATGCGCGGTCCTCCTTCGTGGTGTGCCCGACGGCGGTGGGCCCGGCGGCGGGTCGCAGCTCGAGCGTGCAGCACTTGACCGAGCCGCCGCCCTTGAGCAGCTCGGACAGGTCGATCCCCACGGGCACGTAGCCGTGCTCCCGGAGCTGGGCGTGCATCCCGGTGGCGCGGTCCGTGAGGAAGACGTGCAGGCCGTCGGACACGGCGTTGAGCCCGAGGACCGCCGCGTCGGCCTCCGTGGCGAGGATCGCGTCGGGGTACCGCTCGGCCAGCGCCTCCTGGGACGCGGGGCTGAACGCGTCCGGGTAGTACGCGACCGTCGGGGCGCCGCCCGCGGTGTCGAGCACCGCGAGGGCCGTGTCGAGGTGGTAGAAGCGCGGGTCGACGAGCTCGAGCGTGAGCACCGGGACGCCGAGCAGGCGGCCCGCCTCCTCGTGCGCGGCGCGCGTGGTGCGGAACCCGGTGCCGGCGAGCAGCACGTCGCCGGCGAAGAGCAGGTCGCCCTCTCCCTCGTTGTCGTCGCTCGCCTGCCCGAGGCTCGTCAGCCCGTGCTCCGCGCCGGCCAGGGCGAACCACGCCTCGTAGGCGGCGCCCTCGGGCTGCCGCTCGGGGAACCTGAACCGCGCGGTGAGCGCCTTGCCGCCCACGACGGTGCCCCCGTTGGCGGCGTAGACCATGTCGGGCAGGCCCGGCTCGGGATCGATGACGTCGACGCGGTGGCCGTGCGACTCGTAGGCGGCCTTGAGCGTCTCCCACTGCGCGACGGCGCGGTCCCGGTCGACCGGCACCGACAGGTCCATCCACGGGTTGATGGCGTAGACGACGTCGAAGTAGGTGGGCGGGCACATGAGGAAGTGGCGCGGCGTGGCGCTGCGGCCCGTGGTCCCGGGCGCGGTGGCGGTGGCCGGCAGCTCGGTGGTGCCGGCCGCCGGCGGTGTGGTGAGCGTCATACTCCGGACGCTAGAGGTCGCCCACCGACGTCCCTGGGGCGGTCTGTTGCGCGTCCGGTGCAGAATCCTTGTGAATTCGTACCACCTGCTGAAGAATCCGTCGCAGGAGGTGCCGTGGACGCCATCAATCGCAAGATCGTCGGCCACCTGCTCAGGGACGGCCGGGCGACGTACCAGGAGATCGGCGACGCCGTCGGTCTCTCCGCGCCCGCCGTCAAGCGCCGGGTCGACCTGATGCTCGCGCGGGGCGAGATCCTCGGGTTCACGGTCCGGGTCGCACCCGAGGAGCTCGGCTGGGACATCGAGGCGTACGTCGAGATCTTCTGTCGCGGCA
>JAPSLQ010000157.1 GCA_031180595.1 Isoptericola sp.
TCGGCGTTTCTCGCGCTACCTCGGCGAAGCGCGCGCTACGTCGCGGCGATGCGCTCGGCCTGCGCCTTCTCGGCGTGCGACGCCGCAGCGCGCGCGGCCGCGTGGAAGGCCAGGATCTGCAGCTCGCCGGCCACGTCCACGCTGCGCACGACGACGTCGTCGGGCAGCTGCAGCGCGACCGGCGCGAAGGACAGGATCTCCCGCACGCCGCACCCGACGACGCGCTCCGCGATGCCCTGCGCCACCGGCCCGGGCGTGGCCAGGACGACCATGGACACCTTCCTGGCCGCGAGCACCTCCTCGAGCGCGTCGACGTGGTCGACCTCGATGCCGGCGGCGCGGGTGCCCACGACCTGGGGGTCGGCGTCGAGCAGCGCCACCACCTGGAAGCCGCGGGCCGCGTACCCGGAGTAGTTCGCCAGCGCGTGGCCCAGGTTGCCGATGCCGACGATGGCCAGCCGGTGCTCCGACTCCAGGCCCAGCGCCGCCGCGATGTACGCGGAGAGCGACTCGACGTCGTACCCCACGCCGCGCGTGCCGAACGACCCCAGGTAGGACAGGTCCTTGCGCAGCTGCGCCGACCCCACGCCCGAGCGCTCCGCGAGCTCCGACGACGACGTCGTCGTCACGCCGCGGGAGGCCAGGTCGCGCAGGGCGCGCAGGTAGTACGGCAGCCGGGCGACGGTCGCTGCCGGCACCGCCACCTCACCGAGCTCGATCACGTTCGTTCCCCTCCCCGGGCGCCGGCGCCCAGGCGTCGCGCGAGCCGCGCGGCGTCCACCCGCCAGAAGCCCTGCTGCACGCCGTCCACCTCGACGACGGGCACGTAGTCCCCGTACCTCCCGACCAGCGAGCCGCTCGGGTCGGCCTCGATGTCGACCTCGTCCCAATCCTCGCCCGTGTCCGCGCACACCTGGCGGACCACCTCGCGTGCGTCGTCGCACAGGTGGCACCCCGGCCGGGTGAACAGCACGACCCTCGGGTTGCGGACGGGCTCCGCCTGCGGCCTGCTCACGTGCACAGCGTATCGGCGCCGCCGCCCGTCCCCTACGCCGCGCCGGGCAGCCTCCGGTCCGCCCACCGGGCCGCACCGGCGAGGACGAGGAACACGACGGCGACGAGGGCCGCGTTGACCAGCGCGCTCGCGTACCCCAGCTCGCCGACGTCGAGGAACGGGTACGGGTACCAGCCCGTCGCCGCGCCCCGGACGAACGTGTACGCGAGCCAGGCCAGCGGGTACGCGACCGACCACCACACCGTGGCGAGGCCGACGCGTGGACGCGGACCGACCCAGAGCCAGACGCCGACGGCGAGCAGCGGCGCCGCGACGTGCAGCAGGAGGTTGGAGAGCGGGCCGGCCGCGGTGAGGGCGCCGATCCCCCGCAGGACGGTGTTGTAGACGATGCCCGTCACCGCGATGCAGAGCACCGCGTCGAGCCGCGCGACCCGCAGGACCCGCCCGTCCCGGTACGGGTCCGCGGCCAGCAGGAGCGACACGACGCCGATCAGCACGTTCGACTGGACCGTGAAGAAGCTGAAGAGGCGGACGATCCGCTCGGCGTGCGTCGGGGCCTGGCCAGGCCCGTCCGTCACGGCGACCGCGAGCTCCATCGCGACGCCCGCGAGAGCGCAGGTCGCCACGAGCAGGTGCGCGAACCGCGCCGCCCGCGGGGCAGGGGTGTCCGGGACCGTGCGGGCGAGCGTCACGCGCTCGTTCTACCAGGCGAACGGCCCCTGCGCCGCCGATACAGTGGACGCCATGCCGTCGCCTGCCGAGCCAGCTCGTCCCCCGCAGGCCGCGGCCTTCTTCGACGTCGACAACACGATCATCCGAGGGGCGAGCGCGTTCCACCTGGCCCGCGCCCTGTACCAGCGGCGCTTCTTCGGCACCGGGGACCTGCTGCGCTTCGGCATGATCCAGGCCAAGTACCTCACGTTCGGCGAGTCCCGCACGCAGATCGAGACGGTGCGGTCCAAGGCGCTGTCGCTCATCGGGGGCAGGTCCGTCGCCGAGATCACCGCCGTCGGCGAGGAGGTCTACGACACCGTCCTCGAGCTGCGCATCTTCCCGGGCACCAAGCGGCTCCTCGACGAGCACGTGGCGGCCGGCGACCAGGTGTGGCTCGTGACCGCGACGCCCGTGGAGATCGGCGGACTCATCGCGCGCCGCCTCGGCGCGACCGGGTGCCTCGGGACGATCGCCGAGCACCGCGACGGCTTCTACACCGGCCGGCTCGTGGGCGACCTCATGCACGGCGAGGCCAAGGCGGCCGCCGTGCGCGAGCTCGCCGCACGCGAGGGCATCGACCTGTCCGCCTCGTACGCGTACGGGGACTCGCTCAACGACCTGCCGATGATGCGGTCGGTCGGGCACCCGTGCCCGATCAACCCCGACGCGCGCCTCCGGCGGCACGCCAAGGAGGTGGGCTGGCCCATCCGGGAGTTCCGCGGCCGCAGCCAGCGCGTGGCCGGGCGCGGCGTCAAGACGGCGTCGTGGGCGGGTGCGGCGTGGGTCGCCGGGCTCGTCCTGCGCGCGGTGCAACGCCGGATCCGGGGGCGCTGACCGCCGCCTGCGCCGGAGACGCGACGAGCCCGGCACCCCACAGGGGTCCGGGCTCGGTGCGCGCTGCCCGCCGTCGGCGGGCGCAGCTCACTTCTTGTTGCGACGCTGGTGACGCGTCTTGCGAAGCAGCTTGCGGTGCTTCTTCTTCGCCATGCGCTTGCGGCGCTTCTTGATGACGGAGCCCATGAGGTCCTCACAATGCTGGTCGGGTGGTGGAACACGGTTGGTCCCACGCTCCCTGCGCACAGGGTGGCCGACCAACACGAAAAAGTCCGTCCCTCAGGGTACCCGATGCCTGCGGCAGTCCTCGAACCGGCCCGGTGCGCGGGCACCGGGCCGCGTCGCACGTCCCGCTCAGTCGAGCATCGGGTCCAGGCCCCAGGACGGGAACACGCTGCGCCGTGTCGCGAGCACCGCCCGGTCGACCGCGTCGGCCGGGTCGAAGCCGGCGCTCCACGGCCGCAGCTCGACGGGTCCGCTGCCGAGCGTCCGCGCGGCGGGCAGCCCCGACAGCGCCTCGACGTCGCGGCGCCACGACTCCGGCAGGGGCGTGCCGGGCTCGAGCGGCGCGTGGGCCGCCTCGGCGACGAGCGCGGACCAGACGAGCGGGACGACGTCCACGACGGCGTACCCACCGCCGCCCAGCGCGACCCAGCGCCCGTCGCACAGCTCGTGCGCGAGGTCGTGCAGCCACCGGGCCGCGACGACCTGCGCCTCCACGCCGACGTCGAGGTCGGTGAGCGGGTCGTTGCCGTGCGCGTCGCAGCCGTGCTGCGAGACGATCGCCTGCGGGCGCAGCTCGCGCAGCACCGCAGGCACGACGGCGTCGATCGCCCGCAACCAGCGTGCCCCGTCCGTGTGCGGCGGCAGCGCGACGTTGACCGCCGTGCCGTGCGCGCGCTCGCCGCCCGCGTCGCCGGGGCTGCCCGTGCCCGGGAACAGCGTGTGCCCGTCCTGGTGGACCGAGACGGTCACCACGCGGTCGTCGTCCCAGAACGCGGACTCGACGCCGTCGCCGTGGTGCGCGTCGAGGTCGACGTACGCGACCCGCTCGGCGCCCAGGTCCAGCAGCCGCTGCACGGCCGCCGTGGCGTCGTTGTAGATGCAGAAGCCCGACGCCGCGTCGCGGCGGGCGTGGTGCATCCCGCCCGCGACGTTCACGCCGTGCAGGACGTCCCCGCGCCACACGGCCTCGGCGGCGTCGACCGACGCGGCGACGACGCGCGCCGCGGCCTCGTGCATGCCGGCGAAGACGGGGTCGTCCTCGGTGCCGAGCCCGCGCAGCGGGTCGGGGGTGCCGGTGGCGGCCGCGCGGCGCACCGCCTCGACGTACTCGGCGTCGTGCACGGTCAGCAGGAGCTCGTCGGACGCGGGCTCGACGTCGACCACCTCGAGACCGGGCACGTCGAGCAGCCCGAGCTCGCGCACGAGGCGGAAGGTGAGGTCGAGACGCGCGGGCGACATCGGGTGCCCGGGACCGAAGTCGTATCGCAGGAGCTCGGGGCTCCACAGGAGCCGGGCGACGCGCATCCCGCCACGGTAGCCGAACCCGTGGCAGGCTGGTGCGGCACGCTCCGTCGCCGAGACGGGGCGTGCTGCGGGTGCAGCGGTCGCGTCCTGGAGACGGAGACGGCGACGGAGACGGAGACGGGAAGGGGGCCGGGTGGCGGCGACGTGGCGCGGTCGGGGCCTGGCCCTGCGCGAGTGGGCGGACCAGGTCGCCCGCGAGTTTCCCGCGCGGCTCGCCATGGCGGTGTTCGCCGCGGTCATCTCGGTCTTCACGCTCCTCCTGATGCCGCCCTTCGCGACGGCGTCGGGCGAGCGCGCGCCCTTCGCCGACGCCCTGTTCACCGCCACGTCCGCGGTCTGCATCACGGGGCTCGTCGTGGTCGACACCGGCGAGTACTGGTCCGACTACGGCCGCGTCGTCATCATCACCGGGATCAAGGTCGGCGGGCTCGGCGTCATGGTCATCGCGTCGCTGCTCGGCATGGCCGTCTCGCGGCGCATCGGCCTCACGCAGCGCCTCCTCACGGCGTCGGAGACGAAGACGAGCCGGCTGGGCGAGGTCGGCGCCCTGGTCCGCCTCATCATCGTGACCTCGACGACGATCGAGGCGATCATCGCCCTCGTCCTCCTCCCGCGGTTCCTCGCGCTGGGCGACAGCGTCGGTGACGCGGTGTGGCACTCGGTGTTCTACGGCATCTCCGCGTTCAACAACGCGGGGTTCGTCCCGACGACCGA
This sequence comes from Isoptericola sp., assembly GCA_031180595.1. Lineage (GTDB taxonomy): Bacteria > Actinomycetota > Actinomycetes > Actinomycetales > Cellulomonadaceae > Isoptericola. Next base: position 4,808 of record JAPSLQ010000157.1, read on the forward strand.
GGGCCTCGAGCCGTACGCGGCCGACTGGCTCGTGATCGTGCCGATCGGGATCGGCGTCCTCATCGGCTCGCTCGGGTTCCCCGTGATCCACAACATGCTCGTGACGCGCCGTGAGGGCCGGCGGTGGGTCCGCAGCTGGTCGCTGCACACCAAGCTCACGATGGCGACGAGCCTCGCGCTCGTCGCCGCGGCCATGGTCCTCATCGGCGCCATGGAGTGGACCAACGAGCGCACCCTGGGTCCCCAGGAGCTCGGCCACCGCCTGCTGTCGATCTTCTTCACCGCGATCAACCCGCGCTCGGGCGGGTTCAGCACGCTCGACACGGGCGAGATGCGCCAGGAGACCTGGCTCGTGACCGACGCGCTCATGTTCGTGGGCGGCGGTTCGGCGTCGACGGCGGGCGGCATCAAGGTCACGACGCTCGCCATCATGCTCCTGGCGATCGTGGCCGAGGCGCGCGGCGACCGGGACACCGAGGTGTTCGGGCGGCGCCTGCCGCGCGACACGCTCCGGCTGTCGATCGCCGTCGTCTTCATGGGCGCGACGGCGGTGCTCGTCTCGTGCATCGCCCTGCTCGAGATCACGGAGTTCGAGCTGTCGCGGGTGCTGTTCGAGGTGATCTCGGCGTTCGCGACCGTCGGGCTGTCGACGGGCATCACCCCGCTGCTCCCGGACCCGGCGAAGTACTGGCTCTGCGCCCTGATGTTCCTGGGTCGCGTGGGCATCATCTCGGTGCTCGGCGCGATCGCGCTGCGCGACCGGCGCCGCATCGTACGCTTCCCCGAGGAACGCCCCATCATCGGCTGAGCCGGAGGTGACGCGAGGGTGAGGGCCGCAGCGGAGAGGAACCACAGTGCCCGAGAAGAAGGCTCCTGAGCGGGACGCCGGTGTGCTCGTCATCGGACTCGGCCGGTTCGGGTCGTCGATCGCGCTGACGCTCGACCGGCTCGGTCAGGACGTGCTCGCCGTCGAGCGCGACGAGAGCCTCGTCGCCCACTACTCGGGCCGGCTCCCCCTCGTCGAGGCGGACGCGTCGAACCCCGAGGCGCTCGACCAGCTCGGCGCGCGCGACTTCGGGGTCGCGGTCGTCGGCGTCGGCACGTCGCTCGAGGCCTCGGTGCTCATCACGGGCAACCTGGTCGACCTCGGCACCCCGCAGATCTGGGCCAAGGCGATCTCGGCCGAGCACGGGCGCATCCTGACGCGGATCGGCGCCCACCACGTCGTCTTCCCGGAGTCGGACGCGGGTTCGCGCGTCGCGCACCTCGTGAGCGGCAAGATGCTCGACTACATCGAGGTCGAGGACGGCTTCACGATCGTCAAGATGCGCCCGCCGAAGGAGATGCAGGGCTTCACCCTCGCGCAGGCCGACATCCGCAAGCGCTACGGCGTGACCGTCATCGGCGTGAAGTCACCGGGCCTGGAGTTCCAGTACGCGACCCCCGAGACGCGCGTCAGCGCGAACGACCTGCTCATCTGCTCCGGGCACGCCGAGCTGCTCGAACGCTTCTCCGCCCGCCCCTGA
>JAPSLQ010000010.1 GCA_031180595.1 Isoptericola sp.
ACCCACGTGCGGGTCGACGACGCCGGTGCGACCGTGTGGCCATGCGAGTCGCCGTCGTGGGAGCCACAGGGAACGTCGGTACCGCGCTGCTGCGCGCGCTGAGCACCGAGACGCGGGTGACGTCCGTGCTCGGGCTCGCCCGGCGGCTGCCCGACCGGACGTCGGAGCCGTACAGCGACGCGGAGTGGGCGACGGTCGACCTCGCGGCGCAGGAACCCGACGAGGTCGTCGTGGAGCGGCTCGCCGCGCACTTCCGCGGTGCGGACGCCGTCGTCCACCTCGCGTGGCTCATCCAACCGAACCGGGAACGCGACCTGCTGCGGCGCGCCAACGTGGACGGCACGCGACGGGTCGCCCGCGCGGCGGCGGCCGCCGGGGTGCCGCACCTCGTGGTCGCCTCGTCGGTCGGGGCCTACTCCCCCGTCGACGACGACGTCCCGCGCGGGGAGGACTGGCCGACCGACGGGATCGCCGGCTCCCACTACAGCGTCGACAAGGCCGCCCAGGAGCGCGTGCTCGACGAGGTCGAGCACGAGCACCCGCAGCTCACGGTCGCCCGGATGCGGACCGCGCTGATCTTCCAGGCCGACGCCGCGCAGGAGATCGTGCGGTACTTCCTCGGTCCGCTCCTGCCGACGCAGCTGCTGCGCCACGGCCGGCTGCCCCTGATGGCGGCGCCCTCGGGCGTGCGCGTGCAGGCGCTGCACGCCGACGACGCGGCGGACGCCTACCGGCGGGTCGTCGTCGAGCGAGCCGGCGGCGCGTTCAACGTGGCCGCCGACGACCTGCTCCGGGGCGCCGACCTGGCACGGATCGTCGACCACGGGCGGCTCCTCGAGGTCCCTCCGGCGCTCGCACGGCCGGCCCTCTCGCTGGCGTACCGCTCCCGTGCGGTCCGGACGGACCCGGGGTGGCTCGACATGGCGATGAACGTGCCGGTGCTCGACACGACCCGGGTGAAGACGCAGCTCGGATGGGAGCCTCGGCGGACCGCCGCGGGAGCGGTCGAGGAGCTGCTCGCGGGCATGGGCAAGGGCCAGGGGATGCGGTCCACCCCGATGCGCCCGGCCACGCCCCGGCCGCCGACGGTGTCGGCTATCCCGCTGCGCGGCCGGGAGTCCGCCCGGATCCCCGAGGGGATCGACCGCGGCCTGCTCGGGCTGTACCTGTCGGACCACTTCACCGGCGCGACGGCGGGGCTCGAACGGGTGGAGCGGATGGTCGCCGCCTACAGCGACACCCCGTTCCACGGTGAGCTGGCCGAGCTCGCCGAGCAGATCCGGGCCGAGCGCGAGCTCCACCGGAGCCTGCTGGACACGCTCGGGGTCCCCCGGCGGCGGCACCGGCAGGCCGCGGCCTGGGTCGCGGAGCGCGTGGGGCGCCTCAAGCTCAACGGCCGCGTCGTCGAGCGCTCACCCCTGTCGGCGCTGCTCGAGGCCGAGCTCCTGCGGTCGGCGGTGCTCGGCAAGATCGGCGGCTGGCAGACCCTGGGCGAGCACGCCGAGGAGCTGGGTCTGGACCCCGCGCAGTTCGCCGAGCTGACCGACCTCGCGCACCGCCAGCTCGAGATGCTCGACCGGTTCCACGAGTACGTGCGCCGGCGCGCCTTCCGCGCGGGCCGTCCGCTCGGCGCGCGCGACGTCGCGTCCTGAGGGGTCAGGAACCGCCGCCCGGCCGGTTCTCCCGGCGCGGCCCCCGCAGCGGCCTCGTCGAGAAGGCGTGCAGCGCGGCCTTGGCCCGGTCCGGCAGGAGCGAGCCCGCGGCCGCCTGCGCCCGTGCCTTGAGCGACCGCGTGACCACCTTGCCCCTGCCCGCGAGCATCCCGGCGACGGCCTCCCTCGCGACCTTGGCCGGGTCGTCCTTGGGCCCGCGCGCGACCGGCGTCCGCTCCATCCCGCTCGCGCGGAAGAACGCGGTGTCGGTCGGCCCCGGCAGCAGCGCGGTGACGGTGAGGCCCGTGCTCGCGAGCTCGTGCCGCAAGGCCTGGGCGAACGACAGCCCGAAGGCCTTCGAGGCCGCGTACGTGGCGTAGTACGGCCCGGGCATGGTGGCGGCGACCGACGACGTCACGAGCACCCGCCCCTCGCCGCGCTCGGCCATCGCGGGCACGATCCGCTTCGCGAGGTGCACCGTGGCGGTGACGTCGAGCGCGACGACGCGCAGGTCGTCCTCCAGGGGCGTCTCGAGGAAGGGGCCACCGTTGGCCACGCCCGCGTTGAGCACGAGCACGTCGACCGGACGGCCCACCCCGTGGACCGCCTCGACCAGCGTCTCGAGCCCCTCCTGGGTCGTCAGGTCGGCACGCACCGCGTCGACGCGGGCGCCCGTGAGCGACAGCTCGCGCGCCGCCGCGTCGAGGCGGTCGTCCTCGGCCGTCACGAGGAGGTCGAAGCCGTGGTCGACGAGCTCGCGGGCGATCTCGAGGCCGATGCCGCTCGACGCCCCGGTGACGACGGCGATCCGGTTGGGGTCGGTCATGGTCCGACGGTAGGCACGGTCCGCGGCACCGGCACGCGGCCGGCACGCGGACGCCCCGCGCCGGGCGGGCGGGGCGGAACCCGCCTACTGTCCTCACCATGAACGCGGACCGTACGCCCGCCCTGTGCGTCGTGGCCCCCGAACCCCTCCTCACCGTCGAGATCGAGGCCGACCGCGTCGAGGGGGCGCCCGAGGTCCACGTGCACCCGGGCGGCCAGGGCCTGTGGGTGGCGAAGATGGCCGAGTCGCTCGGCGCGCGCGTCGTCGTGTGCGGTCCGTTCGGGGGCGAGACGGGCGCTCTGACGGCCCACCTGGCCCGCACCGAGGACCTCGAGCTGCGACCCACGACGCACGGTGGCGGCGGCGCGATGGTGCAGGACCGGCGCTCGGGCGAGGCCACGGAGATCGCCACGATGCCGCCCGAGCCCCTCGACCGCCACGCGCTCGACGACCTGTACACCACGGCCCTGGTGACCGCGCTCGACGCCGAGGTGTGCGTGCTGACCGGCACGCAGTTCGACCTCGGGGTGCCGCCGGACTTCTACGGCCGTCTCGCCCGGGACCTCGCCGCCTCGGGGTGCCTGGTCGTGGCGGACCTGTCCGGCGAGGCCGCCGCCGCGGTCGCGCGCGAGTCGGCCACGGCGCTCAAGATCAGCCACGAGGAGATGGTCGACTCCGGGTTCGCGCAGGAGGCGTCCGTGCCCGAGCTGCGGCGCGCCGCCGAGAAGATGATCGAGGCGGGACCCGGGGCCGTCGTCGTCTCCCGTGCCGACGAGCCAACCCTGCTGGTGACTGCCGACCGCTCCTACACCGTGACGACGCCGCCGATCACCACGGTGTTCCACCGCGGCGCCGGCGACTCGATGACGGCGGGGATCGCCGTCGGGCTCGGACGCGGCCTGGAGCTGCCCGACGCGGTGAGCCTCGGTGCCGCCGCCGGCGCGCTCAACGTGGCGCGCCACGGCCTCGGCACGGGGCGGCGCGACCAGATCGAGAGCTTCGCTCGACGGGTCTGCGTGGAGACGGTGGACTGAGAGGAGGAGGACCATGCTCGCGCTGGTGACCAACGACGACGGGATCGACTCCCCAGGTCTGGGCGCCCTGGCCCGGGTGGCGGCGCGCGCGGGATACGACGTGCTCGTCGCCGCCCCGCGCGAGGAGTCGTCCGGCGCCTCGGCGGCCCTGCACGGCGCCGAGCTCGACGGCCGGCTCCTCGTCGAGCCGCGCGAGGCGCCGGGGCTGCCCGACGGCGCCCGATCGCTCGCCGTGGCCGCCGACCCGGCCCTGATCGCCTTCGTCGCCGCGTACGGAGCGTTCGGACCCAGGCCCGACCTGCTGCTCTCCGGAGCGAACCGCGGTCCCAACGTGGGCAACGCGATCCTGCACTCCGGCACGGTCGGCGCCGCGTTCACGGCGACCGCGCTCGGCATGCGGTCGCTCGCGGTGTCGGTCGACGCGGAGGACCCGCAGCACTGGGAGACGGTCGAGCAGGTGGCCGCGCACGCCCTGGCGTGGGTGTCGCGCACCGAGCTCGGACGGCGCACGCTCAACGTCAACGTGCCGGACCTCCCGCCCGGAGAGCTGCGCGGCCTGCGGCAGGCTCCGCTGGCCTCCTTCGGTGCCGTGCACGCCCGCGTCGCGGAGCCGGAGGACGACGACACGGCCCTCGTGCTGCGCTACGAGGGCACCGAGCGCTCCACGGAGCCGGAGTCCGACGCCGGCCTGCTCGCGCGTGGCTGGGCGACCGCGACGCTGCTCCTGGCCCCGTACGCGGACGCGTCGGTCGAGGTCCCCGGGCTCGATGGCAATACGCTGGAGCGATGAGCACTCCGGACCGCGAGCAGCCCGCGCCCGACCGTCCCGTCGTCGACCATCTCGAGGCGCCGACCGGACGCCACGCGGCGCGGACCACCGTGATGATCGCGGCGTTCGAGGGCTGGAACGACGCCGGAGGCGCCGCCACGTCGGCGCTCGAGCACCTCGAGGAGGTGTGGGACGCGGAGCAGGTCCGCGAGCTCGACCCCGAGGAGTACCACGACTTCCAGGTGAACCGACCCATGGTGACGGCGACCGCCGACGGCCGCCGGGTCATCGAGTGGCCGACCACGCGCGTGACGGTCGCGCACCTGCCCGACCGGACGGTCGTGCTGGTGCACGGCATCGAGCCGTCGTTCCGGTGGCGCTCGTACTGCGCCGAGCTGCTCGACGTCGCGGCCGAGCTCGAGGTGCGCACCGTCGTCACGCTCGGCGCGCTCCTGGCCGACGTGCCGCACACGCGCCCGATCCCCATGACGGCGACGTCCGAGAGCGCGGGACTGCAGGCCGTGCTCGACGTCGAGCCCAGCACCTACGAGGGGCCGACGGGCATCGTGGGCGTGCTGCAGCACGAGGCCGCGGCCCGCGGCTTCCAGTCCGTGTCGCTGTGGGCGGCGGTGCCCCACTACGTCGCGAACCCGCCGTCGCCCAAGGCCACGCTCGCGATCCTCACGCGCGTCGAGGAGCTGCTCGGCGAGCCGGTCCCGCTCGGCGACCTGCCTGAGGACGCCGAGGCGTGGCAGCACGGCGTCGACGAGCTCGCCTCGGAGGACGCCGAGATCTCCGAGTACGTCCAGCAGCTCGAGCAGGCCAAGGACACCGTCGACCTGCCGGAGGCGTCCGGCGAGGCCATCGCGCGCGAGTTCGAGCGCTACCTGCGGCGCCGGGACACCGGACCGGGCGGCAAGGACACCGGCGGCCCGGAGCGCACCTAGGACCGGGCTCGGCTAGAGCCGGACGCCCAGCAGCGCGTCGATCGTGCGGGCGACCACGCCCGGCGCACCCTCGTCGTCGCCGCTCGTGTCGCGGGCCGGGTCGAGGGACCGCTCGGCCCACGCGTCGACCGCGGCGAGCGCCGCGGGCGCGTCGAGGTCGTCGGCGAGCGCCGCACGCACCGCCGCGAGCGTCGCGCCCGCGTCCGGCCCGCCGTTGCCGGACACCGCCGCGCGCCACCGCTCGAGACGCGCGGCACCGGCCGCCAGGTCGGCGTCGGTCCACTCCCACTCGGCACGGTAGTGGTGCGCGAGCAGCGCCAGGCGGATCGCCATGGGGTCGACGCCGGCCGCGCGCAGCGCCGAGACGAACACGAGGTTGCCCCGCGACTTGCTCATCTTCTCGCCCTCGTAGGCGACGAGGCCCGCATGCATGTGCACGCGTGCGCCCCCGTCGCCGAGCAGGCGGTCGTGCGACGTCGACATCTCGTGGTGCGGGAACAGCAGGTCCGCTCCCCCGCCCTGCAGGTCGAACGGCAGGCCGAGGCCGTCGCGCGCGATCACCGCGCACTCGACGTGCCAGCCGGGCCTGCCCGTCCCGAGGCTCGCGCCGTCCCACGCCGGCTCGCCCGGGCGCTCCCGGCGCCACAGCAGCGGGTCGAGCGGGCTCTTCTTTCCCTCGCGCTGCGGGTCGCCGCCCCGCTCGGCGAACAGCGCCGTCATGGTCTCGTGGTCCAGGCGGGCGACCGAGCCGAACTCCGGGTCGGCCGTCAGGTCCGCGTACACGTCGCCCAGGTGGGGGTCCGAGCCCCCTGCACCCGGCTCGACCGGCACGCGGTACGCCGCTCCGTCGGCGAGCAGGCGCTCGACCGCCTCGACGACGGCGGGCACCGACTCGACGGCTCCCGTCCACGTGGCGGGCGGGACGACGCCGAGCGCGGTCATGTCCTCCCGGTACAGGGCGATCTGCTCCTCCGCGAGGTCGCGCCAGTCCACGCCCGTGGCTGCCGCGCGCTCGAGGAGCGGGTCGTCGACGTCGGTCACGTTGGAGACGAACGTCACGTCCTTGCCGGCGTCGATCCAGGCCCGGTGCAGCAGGTCGAACGCGACGTACGTGGCCGCGTGCCCGATGTGCGTCGCGTCGTAGGGCGTGATGCCGCAGACGTAGAAGCGCGCCGTGGTGCCCGCCGCGGGCTCGACGAGCTCGCCCGTCGTGCTGTCGTGCACCCGGATCGGCGGGTGCGGCTCGACGGGGCGCGGCAGCGCGGGGATCTGCGGGGTGGGCCAGGATCGCACGCGCCCAGGCTACCGGCCGGGGGGAGCGCTCAGACCGTGTGCCCGCCGGTCGGCGTGAGCACTCCGGTGAGCAGGAGCACCACGACGAGCGCCGCCAGCCCGAGCCGGTAGTACACGAACGGCCGGTAGGAGTACGTCGAGACGATCTTGAGGAAGCCGATGATCACGACGTAGCCGACGGCGAACGCGACGAGCGTCGCCAGGAGCGTCGCGAGGGCGCCGGGCGACCCCGGCGCCGGGTCGCCCGCGAGCGCCTTGCCGAGCTGGTAGAAGCCGGAGCCCAGCACCGCCGGGATCGCGAGCAGGAACGAGTAGTCCGCGGCGGCCTTGCGCGTGAATCCCATGAAGAGGCCCGCGGTGATCGTGCCGCCCGAGCGGGAGACGCCCGGGACGAGCGCGAGCGCCTGGGCCAGCCCGAAGTACACGGCCCGCCGGGGCGTGAGCTCGTCGAGCCGCCGCGCCCGGGCACCGACGCGGTCGGCCACCCACAGCAGGAGGCCGAATCCGGCGAGCATCGTGACGGTGATCCACAGGTTGCGCAGCGACGTCTCGATCGCGTCCTGGAACAGCAGGCCGAGCACGACGATCGGGAGCGAGCCCAGCGCGATGTACCAGGCCATGCGGGCGTCCGGGTCGTGCGCGCCGAAGCGCGCGGCCCGGTCCTTGCCGTGGTCGCCGCGCAGGGCCTTGAACCACGCGACGCAGATGTCGCGGATCTTGCGGCGGTAGTACAGCAGCACCGCCGCCTCGGTCCCGATCTGCGTGATCGCGGTGAAGGTCGCCCCCGGGTCGACCCCTCCCATGAGCTCGCCGACGATGCGCAGGTGCGCGCTCGAGGAGATCGGGAGGAACTCGGTCAGGCCCTGGACCAGGCCCAGGAGGATGGCTTCCCACGCGTTCACGTGCGGTCACACTACCGGTCCCCGGCGCGTGCCCCGCCCGGCGCGCGGTCCCCGCCGGTAACCTGCCCGGCATGGAGCGTCGTCAGGTGGGTCGGTCAGGGTTGCGCGTGTCCGCGCTGGGCCTGGGCACGATGACGTGGGGACGCGACACCGACGCGCTCGACGCCGGCGAGCAGCTGCGCGACTTCCTCGACGCCGGCGGGACGCTCGTCGACACCGCGGCGACGTACGGCGACGGTGACGCCGAGCGCCTCGTCGGCGAGCTGCTCGGCGGCAAGGTCGGCCGTGACGAGATCGTCCTGTGCACCAAGGGCGGCGTGCGCGCCGGGCCGGACGGCACCGTGGCGGACGCCTCGCGCGGGGGTCTGCTCGCCGACCTGGACGCCTCGCTCGCGCGCCTCGGCACCGACCACGTCGACCTCTTCCTCGTGGCGTGCCCCGACCCCGCGACGCCGCTCGACGAGACCGTGAGCGCCCTGCGCCTCGCCGTGACCTCCGGGCGGGCGCGCTACGTCGGTCTGTCGAACCACCCGGCGTGGGCGGCCGCACGCGCGGCGACGCTGCTCGAGGCCGGCGACGGCGTCGGCCTGGCCGCCGTCGAGCTCGAGTACTCGCTCCTGCAGCGCGGCGTCGAGCGCGACGTCGTCCCGGCCGCGGCGGCCCTGGGCATGGGGCTGCTCGCGTGGTCGCCGCTGGGGCGCGGCGTCCTGACGGGCAAGTACCGGCGGGCCCTGCCTGCGGACTCGCGCGCGGCCTCGCCGCACCTCGCCGGGTTCGTCGACCCGTACCTCGACGACGCGTCGTCCGCGGTCGTCGAGGCGCTCGCGATCGCCGCCGACGGCCTGGGTCGCGCCCCCCTCGAGGTCGCCCTCGCGTGGCTGCTCGCGCGCGAGACGGTCGCCGCGGCGATCGTGGGTGCCCGCACGCCGGCCCAGCTGCGCACGTCGCTGGCCGCGGCCGACCTGGGCCTGCCGGCCGAGGTGCACGCCGCGCTCGACGACGTCTCCGCCGTCGACGTGGGCTACCCGGAGCGCTGGTAGTCCCGACCGGTCACGTGCGCGAGGCGCTGTCCAGCTCGTCGTCGTCGACGTCGTCGAGCGCGGTGTCGAGGTCGTCGAGGTCGTCGTCCTCGTCGTCCTCGTCGTCGTCGTCCCCGTCGTCGAGCAGGAACGGCGTCACCTCGGAGTACACCTGCGCCAGGGCGTCCTCGTACACCTCGAAGGCGTCGGCGAGCACCTCGTAGGCGTCGTCGACCGCGGGGTCGTCGTCACCCCGGCGGGTCGACACCGCGTGGTAGTGAGCCTCGAGGGCGGCGACGAAGCGGTCCAGCGCGGCACGCGGATCAGCGGTCATGCTCTGACGGTAGCGCCACCAGGGGCACAATGGGCAGACGAAAAGGCACGAGCCGACCACCTCGGGAGGGCGACGGATGGCAGCGAGCTCCTCGGCGGGCACCCGTACCGCGACGTCCGCGTGGCGCAACCACGGCCAGTACGAGTACCGCGTGCTGACCATCGACCGGCACACCAGCGTCCCCGACGCACGACGCATGCTCACCGAGCAGGCCGAGTACGGCCGGTGGGAGCTCGCACGCACGCGGCTGTACATGGGCGGCGAGCGGAAGGTCTGGCTGCGCCGCAAGATCATCAAGGTCACGCCGACGCTCTGAGGGCGCCGGCGTGACCGACGTGTTCCGCAAGACGCGCGCCGGCGCTCCGGACGGCTTCTTCGCGACCGAGGCCGCCGGCCTGCGCTGGCTCGACGTCCCGGAAGGTCCGCGCGTCGTGCGGGTGCTCGACGTCGGCGCCGAGCACCTCGATCTCGAGCGTCTCCGGCCGACGGGTGCGACGCCGTCGACGGCGCGCGCGTTCGGGCGCGACCTCGCGACGCTGCACGCCGCCGGCGCCCCCGCGTTCGGCGCCCTGCCGCCCGGCGCGGGCGCGGGGTTCTTCGGCCCGCTCGACGACCCGCTGCCCATGGTCGCCGGGGCGTGGGACGACTGGCCGACGTTCTACGCCGATGCGCGCCTGCGGCCCGTCGTCCGGCAGGGGCGCGAGCGCGGCGTCCTCACGGCCGACGACGAGGCGGCGGTCGAGTCGGTGTGCGCCCGGCTCCCCGACCTCGCCGGCCCGTCGTCCGACGAGCCGGCCGCCCGGCTGCACGGTGACCTCTGGTCCGGCAACGTCCTGTGGTGCCCGGAGGCGGTGCTGATCGATCCCGCCGCGCACGGAGGCCACCGGGAGACGGACCTGGCGATGCTGGCGCTGTTCGGCGCGCCGCACCTGGAGGAGATCCTGGCCGGGTACGCCGCGGTGCGCCCGCTCGCGACCGGCTGGCAGGAGCGCGTCCGCCTGCACCAGCTCTACCCGCTGGCCGTGCACGCCGTGCTCTTCGGCGGCGGCTACGTCGACCGGACCCGGAACCTGCTCGCCGAGCTGGCCGGCTGAGCGCTACCGCCGCCGGGCCCTCCGGGCCAGACGGCGCGCGACCACGACGGCCGCGAGCCCGCCGAGGACCCACGGTCCGGCGACGATCACCGGGTCCATCGGCTGGTGCACGACGTCCGCGCGCCCCGCGCCCGCGCGCGACGACCAGCCGTGGTGCGAGACCTCGCTCCGCACGCCGGTCTCGGCCACCGGGTCGTCCGGCCGGCCGCGCACCGCGGCGAGCACCCTGCTCTCGACGACGTCGATCCGGTCACCCGCCATGAGCAGCAGCCAGTGCGCGGCCCGCGCCTCGCTGAACCGCCGGTACGCGTACCGGCGGACCACGCCCGAGACGCCGCGCAGCGGCAGGGTGGTCCCGAAGACCGGTGGCAGGGTCCCGTGCTCGATCGAGCGCTCCCGAGGACGTTCCTCGGGCTGGCGCTCCGGGAACTCCCAGTGGGCGCCGGTGGCCCCGGGGTCGAAGCGCTCGCGCGGCACCGCCGGCCGGTCGGCGGGGTCGAGGTCGACGCCCCACCCGGGGATGCGGACGCGCAGCTGCTCCGGGGTCTCGGGCAGCGGCGGCTTGTCGGACGTGTAGGGCATGGTCCCCCTCCTGTCAGGCCGGACCGGGCACGACGAGCGGCTTGATGCACCCGTCGAGCTTGGCGGAGAAGACGTGGTAGGCCTCGGCGATGTCCTCCAGCGGGAACCGGTGCGTCACGATGTCGCGCGGCCTGAGGTACCCGTTGCGGACGTGCTCGAAGAGCCGGGGCCACTGCCGCTTGACGTGGCACTGGTTCATCCGGAGCGTCAGGCCCTTGTTGACCGCGTCGCCGAACTTCACGGCGCTGAAGATCGGACCGTACGCGCCCACCACGGAGACCGTCCCTCCCTTGCGCACCGAGTCGATCGCCCAGTTCAGGGCCACCGGCGAGCCGCCCTGGAGCTTGAGCTTGGCGGCCGTGACGTGCTGCAGGAGGCTGCCGTCCGCCTCGGCCCCGACGGCGTCGATGGCGACGTCGGCCCCGAGGTGGTCGGTGACCCGCTTGAGCAGGACCACGACGTCGCGGTGCTCGGCGAAGTTGTACGTCTCGGCGTGGGCGAGCTCGCGCGCCTTGGCCAGGCGGTACTCGAGGTGGTCGACGACGATCACGCGGCCGGCGCCCATGAGCCACGCCGACTGCGCCGCGGCGAGACCGACCGGCCCCGCTCCGAAGACCACCACGACGTCGCCCTCGACGATGTCGCCCAGCTGCGCCCCGAAGTACCCCGTCGCGACGGCGTCGGTGAGCAGGACCGCGTCCTCGGCGTCCATCCAGTCGGGGATCGGTGCGGGCCCGACGTCGGCGAACGGCACGCGCACGAGCTCGGCCTGACCGCCGTCGTAGCCGCCGCAGGTGTGCGAGTAGCCGTAGATCCCGCCGACGGCGGTCGCGTTCGGGTTGACGTTGTGGCAGTTGGCGTACAGCCCCCGCGCGCAGTAGTAGCAGGAGCCGCAGTACACGTTGAACGGCACCATGACCCGGTCGCCGACCTGCACCCGCTCCACCGAGGGACCGACCTGCTCGACGACCCCGATGAACTCGTGGCCGAACGTCGTCCCGACCCGGGTGTCCGGCATGAGGCCGTGGTAGAGGTGCAGGTCCGACCCGCAGATCGCGGCGAGCTCGACGCGGACGATCGCGTCGTTCGGGTGCTCGATCCGCGGGGGCGGCTTCTCCTCGACGCGGACCCGGTAGGGCCCGCGGTACACCATCGCTCGCATGGGTGGTCCCCTCGACGTGCCGGCCGCAGGAGCGGCCAGCGTGACACCGCCACGCGTGCCACGCACGCCCGGGGCCGCCGGCCGTCAGGAGCCGCCGTCGGGGTCCAGCAGGCCGTGCTCCTCGACGGCCTCGAGGCTGAGCGTGCGGTAGCCCTGGGACTCGAACAGGACGGTGACACGGTCGTCCGCCTCGTACCCCATGACGGTGCCGGCGCCGAACTCCCGGTGCCGCACGCGGGACCCGACGTCGAAGGGCCGGTCCTCGCCGTCGACCTGGTGCTGCTCGGCGGTGCCCTGCCGGCACGTGTCGCACCGGCCGCACGGCTCGTCCAGCTCCTCGCCGAGGTAGGCGAGCAGGTACTGGCGGCGGCACTGCGACGTCTCGGCGTACCCGCGCATCATCTCCAGGCGCGAGGTGTCCATCCGGCGACGCTCCTCGGCCAGGCGTACCGCCTCGTCGGCGACCTTCGCCGGTGACACGTCGCCCGCGAGCGCCCGGGCGTCCTGGACGAGCGCCCGCAGCCGGGCGAGCCGGCGCGGCAGCGCCGGGGGCCCGCCGGGCGGCTCCTTGCGCAGCGTGCGGGCGACCTCGAGGACGTCGTCGCGGTCGGGCACGCGCGCCGTCTGGAAGCGCCGCAGGCCGAGGTCCTCCGGCCGGAAGAACAGCACGCCGCGGGCCTCGTCGCCGTCGCGGCCCGCGCGTCCGACCTCCTGGTAGTAGGTGTCGGGGGCGTCGGGGACGTCGGCGTGGAGCACGAACCGCACGTCGGGCTTGTCGATGCCCATGCCGAACGCCGACGTCGCGACGACGACGTCGACCTCGCCGTCGGTGAACCGTCGCTGCGCCTCGTCCCGCTCGGCGCGCCGCATCCCCCCGTGGTAGGCGGTGGTGCGCAGCCCGCGTCCGGCGAGCGCGTCGGCGAGCTCGGTCGTGCGCCGGCGCGTCGCCACGTACACGATGCCGTTCCCCCGGCCCCGGGCCCGCTCGGCCTCGGCGGCCGCGCGGTCGACGACGGCGCGCAGCTTGTCGTCCTCCGTGACCGCCCGCTCGACCTCCAGGGAGATGTTCGAGCGCGAGAAGCCGCGGACGATGGTGACGGCGTCGCGCAGGTGCAGGCGCCGGACGACGTCGTCGCGCACCGGGGGCGAGGCGGTCGCGGTGAGCGCGAGCACGCGGGGCCGGGGCTCGAGCGTGTCGACCCGCTCCCCCACGCGCAGGTACTCGGGCCGGAAGTCGTGGCCCCACACCGACACGCAGTGCGCCTCGTCGACCGCGACGAGGCTCGGGCGGGCGGCGCGCAGCGCGTCGAGCACCTCGTCGTTGGCGAGCTGCTCCGGCGCCAGGAACAGGAACTCGACCTCGCCGGCCGCCGCCGCGGCGAGGGCCGCGCGCCGCTCCGCCTCCGGCACGGCCGAGCTCACGGCGCGCGCGGCGACGTCGTCGTCGCCCAGCTCGAGCAGCGAGCGCACCTGGTCCTGCTGGAGGGCGATGAGCGGCGAGACGACGACCGTCGGCCCGTCGAGCTCGAGACCGGGCAGCTGGTAGACGGCGGACTTGCCGGCCCCGGTCGGCAGGACGAGGAGGACGTCTCGGCCGGCCAGCAGCGCGGCGATCGCCTCCTCCTGCCCCGGCCGCAGCGCCTCCCAGCCGAAGACCTCGCGCGCCGTGACGCGTACGTCCCCGAGCGTCGTGCTCGGTGCTGCGGCGGGTTCCGCGCTGCTCGCCATGGCGCCTCCTCGGGGTCGGACCGACCCATCATGGGCGGCCCCCGGCCGCCTCGCGCGACGGCGCCTCAGCCGCGCGGCGCCCAGCGGGCGGCGAGCTCGTCGTCGGTCGGGGGGCTGCCCGGCAGCGGTCGCCCGCCGGCGTTCCGCCACGCCTCCAGGTGCAGGGTGAGATAGCGGCGGCGCAGCTCGGCCGTGCGCTCCGCGTCGGGGACGCGCACGGCGGTGACCTGCTCGAGCAGCATCGTGAGGTCCCCCTGCGTGAGGTCGTCGCGCACGGCGCCCGTCGCCCGTGCGGCCGTGAGGATCTGCTCCTGGAGCCGGCGCGCCTCCTCCGCGAGCCGGCCCAGCTCGGCCGTGGGCGTGAACGTCCCCGCCAGGCTCACCGTCAGGGAGTGGACGTCGGAGTCCACGACCCCGCGCACGAGCGCCTCGAACGCCTCGCCCGGGTCCTGTCGTCCGAGCGCGTCGCGCGCGATCGCCACGAAGGTCCGCAGGCCGTCGCGGCACAGCGTCTGGAGCAGCTCCTCCTTGCCGGCGTACCGCCGGTACACCGCGCCCACCCCGACGCCCGCCTCGCGGGCCACCGCGTGGACCGATGCCGCAGGGTCGCGCACGAACACCGTGCGGGCGGCGGCGAGGATCTTGGGGTCGTTGCGCGCCGCCTCCGCCTGGCGGCCGGCGAGAGGACGTGCGTGGGCGTCGCTGGTCTCCGTCATGCTCGCAGCCTACCTCTTGATCGGAACGGAACGTTCCGTTATCCTGAAACGGAACGTTCCGTTCCGATCACCGTCCCGAGGAGCCGAGATGTCCGCCACCACCGGTCTGGCCGCCGCCGCCGATCTCGAAACCGTCCGCCCCACCACCATCCAGGTCCCCGAGGCCGACCTCACCGACCTGCGCGACCGCCTGACCCGCACCCGGTTCGCCGACCCCGCCCCGGACGGCCACGGCGTCGCCGTCGACGAGGTCCGCGGCTGGCTCGAGCACTGGCAGCACCGGTTCGACTGGCGCGCCCTGGAGGCCCGGCTCAACGCGATCCCCCAGTTCGAGACGCACGTCGACGGGCAGAAGGTGCACTTCTTCCACGTGCGGTCCGGCCGCCCCGACGCCGTGGGGCTGATCCTCACCCACGGCTGGCCCGGCACGATCCTCGAGCACGTCGAGGCGATCGAGCCGCTCGTCGCGGCCGGGTACGACGTCGTCCTCCCGTCCGTCCCGGGCTTCGGCTTCTCGGGTCCGACGGACGACGGCGGCTGGGGCACGCAGCGGGTGGCCCGGGCCTGGGTCACCCTCATGCGCCGGCTCGGCTACGAGCGCTACGGGGCCGTCGGGAACGACGGTGGGTCGATGATCTCGCCCGAGGTCGGGCGGCTGGACCCCGAGCGCGTCGTCGGCGTCCACGTGACCCAGCTCTTCTCGTTCCCCTCGGGCGACCCTGCCGAGATGGAAGGGCTGACCGAGGACGAGCAGGCCGCGCTGGCGCACCTGACGTGGTTCTGGGAGAACATGGGCGCCTTCAACACCCTGCACGTCCAGGCCCCCCAGACGCTCGCGCACGCCCTGGCCGACTCCCCCGCCGGCCTGCTCGGCTGGAACGGCCAGCTGATGCGCGGGCTCGACCCCGACTTCGTCGTCGGCAACGTCGCCATCTCGTGGCTGACCCGCACGGGCGGGTCCTCGATCCGCTTCTACCGGGCGAGCGCCGCGGAACCGGCCCCGGTCGGCCCGACGACGGTGCCCACCGCCCTGTGCGAGTCGACCCACGACTTCCGCTCGATCCGCCGCTTCGCCGAGCGCGACCACGCGAACATCGTGCGGTGGCGCACCTACGACACGCCCGGCCACTACGCCTCGGTGCAGGCGCCCGACGTGTGGCTGCGCGACGTGACGGAGTTCTTCGGCTCGCTGTGACCGTCAGCAGGTCGTCAGCAGGCGGTCCAGGACGCGGGTGCCGAACCGCAGGGCGTCGGTCGGCACCCGCTCGTCCACGCCGTGGAACATCCCGGCGAAGTCGAGGTCGCCCGGCAGGCGCAGCGGCGCGAACCCGTAGCCGGTGATGCCCAGCCTCGACAGCGACTTGTTGTCCGTCCCGCCGGAGAGCGTGTACGGCAGGACGGCCGCGCCCGGGTCCTCGGCGTGCAGGGCGGCGACCATGGCGTCGACCAGGTCGCCCTCGAACGGCACCTCGAGCGCCACGTCCTGGTGGATGGGCTCGATGCGCACGTCGGGTCCGGCGAGCTCACGGAGGGTGGCCATGCCCGCCTCCTCGTGCCCGGGCAGGAGGCGCACGTCGATCGCGGCCTCGGCGCGGCCGGGGATGACGTTGGCCTTGTAGCCGGCGTCGAGCTGGGTCGGGTTGGACGTGTGCCGCACCGTGGCGCCGACGAACTTGGCGGCGGGACCGAGCGCGGCGACGAGCGCGTCGACCGTGGCGGGGTCCTCGGGGTCGAACGGCAGGCCCGTGAGGTCCGCGACGCCGCGCAGCAGGCGGTCGACCGTCGGGGTGAGGGTGTACGGCCACGCGTGCCGGCCGATCCGGGCGACCGCGGAGGCGAGCTGCGTCACGGCGTTGTCCGCGTTGACCTGGGAGCCGTGGCCGGCGCGCCCCTCGGCGACGAGCCGCAGCCAGGCGAGCCCCTTCTCCGCGGTCTGGAGCAGGTACGCCCGGCGCCCGCCGACCTCGACCGAGAAGCCGCCCACCTCGCTGATCGCCTCGGTCGCGCCCTCGAACAGCTCGCGCCGGTGCTCCACCGCCCAGCCGGCACCGTACCGACCGCCGGCCTCCTCGTCGGCGAACATCGCGACGACGACGTCGCGCGCGGGCCTGCGCCCCTCGCGCACCATCTGGCGCACGACGGCGAGGATCATCGCGTCCATGTCCTTCATGTCGACGGCGCCGCGGCCCCACAGCAGGCCGTCGATCTCCTCGCCGGCGAAGGGGTCGACCGACCAGTCCTCCGCGGCCGCCGGCACGACGTCGAGGTGCCCGTGCAGCACCAGCGCGGGTCGCGACGGGTCGGTGCCCTCGAGCCGCGTCACGACCGACGTGCGACCGGGTTCCGACTCGAACAGCTCGGGTTCCAGGCCCACCTCGGCCAGCAGCCCGGCCACGTGCTCGGCGGCCTTGCGCTCGCCCGGGCCTTCGTTGTCGCCGAAGTTCGAGGTGTCGATGCGCAGGAGGTCCCGGCAGATGCCGACGACCTCGTCCTCGGCCGTGGGGTGCTGGAGGGCTGCGGCGTCTGCGGTGGTCACGCCCCCACCGTACCCAGGCCGCGGCGCGCCAGGAGCGGCGCGATCTCGGCGTCGCGCCCGCGCAGGTCGCGGAACGACGCGAGCGGGTCCTGCGACCCGCCGCGAGCGAGCAGGCGCCGCCGGAAGGTCTCGCCGTTCTCGCGCGTCAGCCCGCCGTTCTCCCGGTACCACTCGACGGTGTCGGCGTCGAGGACCTCCGACCAGATGTACGAGTAGTAGCCGGCCGAGTAGCCCGAACCGAAGATGTGGTTGAAGTAGGTGGTGCGGTACCGCGGCGGCACGGGTGCGTAGTCGACTCCGGCCTCGGCGAGCGCCTTGGCCTCGAAGCTCGCGACGTCGTCGACCGACGTCGGCACGTCCTCGGGCGCGAGCTGGTGCCACGCCTGGTCGAGCAGGGCGGCGCCGAGGTACTCGGTCGTCGCGAAGCCCTCGTTGAACTGGCGGGAGGCCAGCATCGTGTCGACCCACTCGGCCGGCATCGGCTCGCCCGTCACGTGGTGGACGGCGTAGGAGCGCAGGATCTCGGGATCCCACGCCCACATCTCGTTGACCTGGGACGGGTACTCGACGAAGTCGCGCGGCACCTCTGTGCCGGACTGCGACGGGTACCGCACGTCGGACAGCAGGCCGTGCAGCGCGTGGCCGAACTCGTGGAACAGGGTGATGACCTGGTCCCAGAGCAGCAGCGTCGGCTCGCCCGCGGGCGGCTTGACGATGTTGAGGTTGTTGACGACGACGGGCCGCTGGCCGAGCAGGTGGTTCTGGTCCACGAGGTTGTTCATCCAGGCGCCCCCGCGCTTCGAGGCGCGCGTGTACCAGTCGGCGAGGAACAGGCCGAGGCCCTGGTCCCGCTCCCCCGGCTCGGGCGAGTCGAAGACCTCGAAGACGCGCACGTCCGGGTGGTAGCCGACGAGGTCCTCGCGCTCGACGAACGACAGGCCGTAGAGCCGGCGCGCGGCCTCGAAGACCCCGTCGCGGAGGACGCGCTCGAGCTCGAGGTAGGGCCGCAGGAGCGCGTCGTCGAGCGAGTACCGCTCCTTGCGCACCGCCTCCGAGAGGTACGCCCAGTCGGACGCGCGCAGCTCGGCGTCGGGATCGGTGCGGTGCAGGAGCCGCTCGAGCTCGGCACCCTCCGCCCGGGCGTTGGCGACGGCCGCGGGGGCGAGCCGGGCCAGCATCGCGTTCACCGCGCCCGTCGTCCGAGCGGTGGCGTCCTCGGCGACGTAGGCCGCGTGGTGCTCGTAGCCGAGCAGCCGGGCCCGCTCGGCGCGCAGCCGCGCGAGCTCCAGCAGCGTCGCGCGCGTGTCGTTGTCGTCGCCGAGCGCGCCGCGGGACTCGCTGGCCCGCTGGACGCGCTCGCGCACGTCGCGCCGCACGAGCGATCCCACCACGTTCTGCTGGGTCGGCAGCTGCAGGTCGAGGAGCCAGGCTCCGTCGTGCCCGCGACCGGCGGCGGACGCGGCCGCCGCGGCGATCGCGTCCTCGGGGAGCCCCTCGAGCTCGGCGACGTCGGTCACCAGCACGGCCGAGGCCTTCTCGCCGGCGAGGAGCTTGCGGCCGAAGACGGCCTCCAGCTCGGTGATGCGCCCGTTGAGCCGGCGCAGCTCGGCCTGGCGGTCGTCGTCGAGCCCGATGCCGGAGCGGCGGAAGTCCTTGAGCAGCGTGCGCAGCAGCCACGCCGTGTCGGGCTCGAGCGTGAGGCCGCCGGACTCCGCCGCGTCGGCCAGCACGCGCACCCGCGCGTGCAGGCGCGCGTCCATGTAGATGGCGTCGCGGTGCGCGGCCAGCTCCGGCGAGAGCCGCTCGTAGACGTCCTCGAGCAGGGGCGTCGCGTCGGCGCTGACCTGGTTGGAGAAGGCGTGCAGCGCGCGGGTCAGCAACCGGCCCGACCGCTCCAGCGCGTCGAGCGTGTTCTCGACCGTCGGCGGCTCCGGGTCGGCCGCGATCGCCTCGACCTCGCGGCGCTGCTCCTCCATCCCGGCGCGCAGCGCGGGCTCGTAGTGCTCCTCGCGGATCACGGAGTAGTCCGGGAGCTCGTACGGCAGGGTCGAGGGCACGGCGAACGGGTTGGCGGCGTCGAGGGTCATGGCCCTATCCAAGCACCGCCACGCCGGTGCCACGCCCCAGGTGCAGCTCCATCGTGATCCCGAGCCGGTCGAGGAACGCCCGGTCGTGGCTCACCACGAGCAGCGCGCCGCGATAGGCGGCGAGCGCCTCGACGAGCCGGTCGGCGCTCGCGAGGTCCAGGTTGTTCGTCGGTTCGTCGAGGACGAGCAGCTGTGCCGGCGGGTCGGCGAGGAGCAGCCGGGCGAGCGCGACGCGGAACCGCTCGCCGCCCGAGAGCGTGGCGACCGGTCGGTCCACCTGGTCGCCGCGGACCAGGAAGCGGGCGAGCCGCGCGCGCAGCTCACCCGGCGGCACGTGCGGCGCACCGGCCCGCACGGCGTCGAGCACCGAGTCGCCGTCGTCGAGCACGTCGAGCCGCTGCGGGAGGTAGCCGACGCGGTCGGTCAGGAGGCGGCCGGCGTCCGACGGACCCGCCAGCAGCCGCTCGAGGAGCGTCGTCTTGCCGGCGCCGTTCGGCCCGGTGAGGGCGACGCGCTGGGGGCCGGCGACGACGATCTGGCGTCCGTCGGCCCCGCGCAGCTCGGCGAGGCGCCGTCCGGCGGGGACCTCCGGGTCCGGCAGGTCGACGACGATCCGGTCGTCGTCGCGCAGCGCGCGTCCGGCGGCCTCCACCGCCGCGCGGGCGGCGGCCTCCTTGCCCGCCGCCTGTCCCCGGCGCGCCGCCTGGGACTTCTCGGCGGAGTTCCGGCGGTCGTGGACGACCGCCTTGACGTAGCGACGGTTCGCGACGTCCTTGCGTCCCTGACGCTGCGAGTGCGCGATGCGCTCCTCGGCCTCGATCCGCTGGCGCCTCTCCCGGCGCAGGACCTGCTCGGCGTCGCGCAGCGCCTGGCGTGCCGCCTCCTGCTGGACGGCCACCCACCGCTCGTGCTCGGAGTACGTGCCGCCGTACGTGGTCAGCGAGCCGTCGCGCAGCTCGGCGGTCTCGTCGACGAGCTCGAGCAGCTCGCGGTCGTGGGACACGACGACCAGGGTGCCGCGCCAGGTGCGGACCAGCTCGTGGAGCCGCTCCCGGGCGCCACGGTCGAGGTTGTTGGTCGGCTCGTCGAGCAGCGCGACGTCCGCGCCCCGCAGGCGCACCCCGGTCACGGCGACGAGCATCGCCTCGCCCCCGGAGAGCGTGCCGACCGGCCGGTCGAGGACGCCGTCCGACGCCGGCAGCCCGGCCGCCCCGAGCGCGGCGACCGCCCGCTCCTCGACGTCCCAGGCGTCGCCGACGGCGTCGAAGAGCTCGGGGCGCACGTCGCCGTCGGCGATGGCGCGGACGGCGTCGACCGCCGCACGCACGCCGAGGAGCTCGGCGACCGTCGTGCCGGTGGCGAGGGTGAGGCGCTGGGGCAGGTGGTCGACGGTCCCGGAGACGCTGATGGTGCCGGACGACGGCACGAGCCGGCCGGCGACGAGCGCCAGGAGCGTCGACTTGCCGCTCCCGTTGTCGCCCACGAGACCGGTGCGGCCACGCGAGAAGGCGCCGGAGACGCCTGCGACGGGTGTACCGCCGTCGGGCCAGGAGAAGGTGACGTCGTGCAGGACGACGGAGGGTGTGGGGTGCACGGAGGGAGCTCCTCGGGGAACGGGACGGCGCGCCGACGTCCCCCGGGGGGCGTCAGCGCTCGGGCGCGGGTCCGCCGTTCCTGTCCGTCATCCGTCCGTCCTTCCGTGCGTCCCCTCTCACGCGCGGCCGACCGCGGGGACGGGCACGAGGGTCGCACCGAGCCCCGTGGTGCGCAACGTCATTTCCTCAGGGCGCCTCGGCCGGCCACGGCTCGACCGGCTCGCGCGGGTCGTCCGGCAGCAGCGAGCCGACCCAGGAGTCGCGCCGCACGCCGCGCTGGACGCCCCAGCGCCGCAGGGTGCCCTCGTGGCGGAAGCCGAGCTTCCACGCGACGCGCCGCGACGCCCAGTTGCCCACGAACGCGCTCCAGTGGGCGCGGACCAGGCCGAGTCCCTCCGGGTCGAGCGCCCAGTCGACGACCAGCCGCGCGGCCTCGGTCGTCAGGCCGCGACCGCGGGCGTCGGGCGCGGCCCAGTACCCGAGCTCGCCGACACGCTCGGCGTCGGCCGGGCCTTCCTGCGTCATGCCGACCATGCCGAGGACGGGCCCGTCGCTCTCGCCCGGTTCCCGCACGGCCCAGGTGAAGGCCGTCTCGGCGGCCCAGCCGTCGGCGACCGCTCCCGTGACGAACCCCTCGGCGTCGGCCCGCGTGTAGGGCGCCGGCACGGTCGTCCACTCGGCGATGGCGGGGTCGGCGCAGATCGCCGCGACGGCGTCGACGTCGCGCGAGGTCGGGACGGACAGGCGGACTCGGTCGGAGGCGAGGACGAAAGGCTGCATGGCCGGAATCGTCGCACGCCCCGGCCGCCGTCGTTCACGGCTATTGCCGCTCCGGCTGCCGCCCCTCGAGCGGCGGGGTGTCGCCGTCGTGCCCGCTCTCGCGGTGCACGTCGGGCGCGGGCAGGTCGGGCGCGGGCAGGTCGGGGGCGTGCAGGCCCGGGGCGCGCCGGTCGGGGGCACGTGCGTCCGGGTCCAGGGCCAGGCTCAGCGGGACCGGGACGAGCAGGTCGCCGCGCAGCGTCGAGAACACGGCCCACGCCACCGCGACGAGGGGCAGCGCGATGATCGCACCGAGGATCCCCGCGAGCACCGTGCCCGACAGGACGGACAGCGCCACGACCACGGGGTGCAGGGCCACCTGCTTGCCCATGATCAGGGGCTGCAGCACGTGGCCCTCGAGCTGACCGATGAGGGCGATCCCGATCGTCACGATGAAGGCGGTGACGAAGCCCTGGGCGGCGAGCGCCACGACGGCCGCGATGATCATCGCCAGGGGCGCGCCGATGAGCGGGATGAACGCGCCGATGAAGACGAGCACGGCGAGCGGGGCCGCGAGCGGCACGCCCAGGATGGTCAGCAGGACGAACGCCAGGATCCCGTCGGCGAGCGCGATGATGACGGTCCCGCGGGCGAAGCCCGAGAAGGTGTACCAGCCGGCGGCCGCGGCGTCGTGCCAGCGGGCCCGGTACGCGAGCGGGATCTGGCCCAGGAACCAGCGCCACATCTGCGCACCCGAGTTGACGAAGAACACCGTGCAGAAGATCGCGAGCGCGATGACCATGAAGCCCTCGACCACGGACCCCGCGCTCTGCGCGGCCTGGCTCAGGAGGTTCTCCGCGTTGTCCGCGACCCACGTGCGGCCCTGGCCGACGAGGTCGTCGATCTGGTCGACGGTCACCGAGACGCCGAACGGCCCGTCCTCGAGGATGTCGAGGATCTGCTGGATGCCGGTGTCGAACTCCCCCGCCAGCTGCGTCCACTGCCCCGCCACCGACGCGATGACGTACGTGAGGAGGCCGCCGAAGAGCAGGATGCCCGACAGGAGGGCCAGCGCCGTCGCGAGCGGGCGAGGCATCACCCTCGCGTACCAGTCCGTCACGGGGCGCAGGACGGACGTGAGCACGAGCGCGAGGAACACCGCGACGAAGACGATGCGGACCTGGGCCGTGGCGTAGAACACGAGCGCCACGGCGGCCACGACCGCGATGAGCCGCCACGACCAGCCCGCCGACGTGCGGAGCCAGGCGGGCACGTTCTCGCGCGAGCCCTCGACCACACGCCACCTCCTCTTCGTCCGGTGTGCCCAAGTGTGCCCCACACCGACGCCCGTGGCAGGCAGAGGTACGACGAAGGCCCCCGACGTGGAGATCGGGGGCCTTCGTCGTCGCTGTCTCAACGAGTGTCCGGAGGGGGACTTGAACCCCCACGCCCTATACGGGCACTAGCACCTCAAGCTAGCGCGTCTGCCATTCCGCCACCCGGACGAGTGGACCTTCCCGGCGCCCTGCGCCGTTCCGGTGCGGGGAAAAACATAGCACGATCGGGGCGGCCCGCCGCAAACCGCCCCAGGCTCCAGGACCGCCGCCATGCGGGTCGTCCGGACCGGTCCTAGCGTGACGGGCGTGGCACGGCGCATCGAGGACTACGGCCTCGTCGGCGACCTCCAGACGGCGGCTCTGGTGGGACGTGACGGCTCCGTGGACTGGCTCTGCCTGCCGGACTTCGACTCCCCCGCCTGCTTCGCGGCCCTGCTCGGCGACGAGCGCCACGGGTACTGGAGCCTCGCCCCGGCGGCGGGCGGCACGTGCACCGCGCGCCGGTACCGGCCCGACACGCTCGTGCTCGAGTCCGACTGGGAGACGCCGGAGGGCAGCGTCCGTGTGATCGACTTCATGCCGCCGCGCGGCGAGGCGCCGGACATCGTGCGCATCGTCGAAGGCGTCCGCGGGCGCGTGGCGATGACGGCGGACGTCTGCCTGCGGTTCGACTACGGCAGCGTGGTCCCCTGGCTCACCCGGACGGGCATCGTGCGCAACGCCCCGCCCAGCACCCTCACCGCCGTCGCGGGCCCCGACGCCGTGAGCATCGACGCCCCCGTGCCGGTGGAGGTCGACGACGCCGGAACGGTCCGCGCGCGGTTCGAGGTCGCGGCGGGCGACCGGGTGCCGTTCGTGCTGACGTACCACCGCTCCTACCTCCCCGAGCCGGACCCGATCGACGCCGAGGCGGCGCTCGTCGAGACGGAGGACTTCTGGCGGTCGTGGGCGCGGCAGACCACGTACGACGGCGGCTGGCAGGACGCGGTGCGGCGCTCGCTCGTGACGCTCAAGGCGCTGACCTACGCTCCCACGGGTGCCATCGCGGCCGCCGCGACGACGTCGCTGCCCGAGGAGATCGGCGGCAGCCGCAACTGGGACTACCGGTTCTGCTGGCTCCGGGACGCGGCGTTCACGCTCGTCGCGCTGCTCGGCACCGGGCACGTCGCCGAGGCCGGCGAGTGGCGCGAGTGGCTGCTGCGTGCGGTCGCGGGCGACCCCGCGGACCTGCAGATCATGTACGCGCTCGACGGCCGCCGCCGCATCCCCGAGCGCACGCTCGCCGGGCTGCCCGGGTACGAGGGCAGCGCGCCGGTGCGGATCGGCAACGGCGCCGCCGGGCAGTTCCAGCTCGACGTCTGGGGCGAGGCGCTCGACGCCCTGGACGTCGCGCGCCGTGCCGGACTCCACGTCGACGAGGACGCGTGGCGGCTGCAGAACGCGCTCATGGACTTCCTCGAGGGGCACTGGAGCGACCTCGACAACAGCCTGTGGGAGGTGCGCGGGCCACGACGCGCGTTCGTGCACTCGCGGGTCATGGCGTGGGCCGGCGTGGACCGGATGGTGCGGACGGTCGAGGACTTCCCGCTGGAGGGTCCGGTGGACCGCTGGCGCGCGCTGCGCGAGACGATCCGCGCGGACGTGCTGGAGCACGGCTACGACGCCGAGCGCCGGACGTTCACCCAGTTCTACGGGTCCGACGGGCTCGACGCCTCTCTGCTGCTCATCCCCCGCGTCGGCTTCCTGCCGTGGTCCGACCCGCGCGTCGTCGGCACCGTCGAGGCGGTCGAGCGCGAGCTGAGCCGCGACGGGCTGCTCCTGCGCTACCACACGCACGCGGACGGCCGCGTCGACGGGCTCCCGGGCGAGGAGGGCACGTTCCTCATCTGCTCCTTCTGGCTCGTCGACGCGCTGCACGGCGTCGGCCGGCACGACGACGCGGTCCGGCTCTTCGAACGGCTGCTGGGCGTGCGCAACGACCTGGGGCTGCTCGCGGAGGAGTACGACGTCCGGACCGGTCGCCAGCTCGGCAACGTCCCGCAGGCGTTCAGCCACGTGGGCCTCGTCAACTCCGCACGGGTCCTCAGCGGCGCGCCCGCCCCGGGCGCGGCCGCCGCGGGGATCTCCGAACAACCCGAGGAGCCACGGTGAGAGCACTGACCGTCGTCCCGGAGCAGGCGGGCTCGCTCGCCGTCACCGACGTGCCCGACGTCGAGGCAGGCCCTGGCGAGCTCCTCGTCGACGGGCTCGCCGTCGGCGTCTGCGGCACGGACAAGGAGATCGCCGACGGCGAGTACGGCTCCGCGCCGCCGGGTCGCGAGCGGCTCGTCCTCGGTCACGAGTCGCTCGGCCGCGTCGTCGAGGCGCCCGAGGGCGCGGGCTTCTCCCCCGGCGACCTCGTCGTCGGCGTCGTGCGCCGACCCGACCCCGAGCCGTGCGGCGCGTGCGCCCGTGGTGAGTGGGACATGTGCCGCAACGGCCGGTACACGGAGCACGGCATCAAGGACGTCGACGGCTTCGCGAGCGAGCGCTGGGTGGTCGAGGCCGACCGCGCGGTGCGGCTCGACGCGGCGCTCGCCGACGTCGGCATGCTGCTCGAGCCGACGTCCGTCGTCGCCAAGGCCTGGGAGCAGGTCGACAGGGTCGGCGGGCGGGCGTGGTTCGAGCCCCGCACGGTGCTCGTCACCGGCGCGGGCCCGATCGGCCTGCTCGCCGCGCTCGTCGGTGCGCAGCGCGGCCTCGACGTGCACGTGCTCGACCGGAGCACCGAGGGACCCAAGCCCGAGCTCGTGCGGGCGCTCGGAGCCGGCTACCACACGGAGGACCTCGCCACGGTGTCGGACGCGGTCCGTCCCGACGTCCTCATCGAGGCCACGGGCGCACCCCCGGTGATCACGGCGGCTTTGACGGCGACCCGGCCGTACGGCGTCACGGTCCTGACCGGGGTGACCACGCCGGGTCGGACCGTGCCGCTCGACGTCGGTGCGGCGAACCGCGAGATCGTGCTGGAGAACGACGCGATCGTCGGTTCGGTCAACGCGAACATGAGCCACTACCGCCAGGCGGCCGACGTGCTCGCGCGGGCCGACGTCGGGTGGCTGCGCCGGCTCGTCACGCGGCGGGTGCCGCTCGAGCGCGCGCTCGAGGCCTTCGACGCCGGGCCCGACGACGTCAAGGTGGTCGTGGAGATCGCCTCCTGAGTCCGTGGCGCCGTGTAGCGTTCCCCCGGCCCGGACCAATCGGTCAAGGGTGAGGATCGGGACAAGGAGCGCACGTCATGATGGGTGGCCACCACGCCGCGTCGGGGGCGGCCGCGTGGGTCGCGGTGACCTCGACGGCGCCGATCGCGTTCGGCTGGTACCCGGTGACGAACGTCGGCGTGATGACGGGCGCGCTCGTGTGCGCCGGTGCCGCGCTCCTGCCCGACTCCGACCACCACAGCGGGACCATCGCGCACTCGCTGCCGCCGGTGTCCGAGGGCGTGACGCGTCTCGTCGCGACGGTCTCGGGTGGTCACCGGGCCGCGACCCACTCGATCCTCGGGGTCGCGGTGTTCACGGCGATCGCGTGGGTCGCGAGCCTGCTGACGATCCGCACCGAGACCTTCGGCGACGTCCTGGTCGGACCCGGCGTCATGGCGGTGCTGCTCATCGCGTTCGCCCTGCGCGCGCTCCGGCTGACCCGCAAGGGCCGGTGGTGGTCGTGGACCACCTCGCTGAGCCTGGCCGCGCTCGTGGCCGTGTTCGCCCCCGAGGAGTGGTACTGGATGCCGTTCTGCGTCGGGCTGGGGTGTGCGGTCCACGTGGTGGGCGACCTGGTCACGACCCGGGGCGTCCCGCTCCTGTGGCCGTTGCGCTTCCGCTCTCCGCGCTGGGTCCGGCGCTACCGCGTGCTGCCGTTCGACGACATCTGGCGACGCAGCGGCAACCTGTCCGTGCCCGTCCTCGGCGACGCCGGGTCGTGGCGCGAGTGGCTCGTCATGACCCCCGTGAGCCTCTACGCCGTCGTCGGGGTCACCTGGGCCGCGCTCGACCAGATGGGCTTCGACACCGCGAGCGCGTGGGACGCCGTGGTCGCATGGAGCGCCGGCGTGCGGTGAGACCCGGGCGTCGTCGTGGCGCGGTGGACAGCACCCGCACCGGCGGGCACTGTGATGTCATGGCCGAGACGGCGGGTCCGAGCGCGTCGTGGCGCTGGGCGCTGGCGGCGGCGACCGCCGCTGGTGTCGCGGTCACGGCCGCGCTCGGGGCGTACGCCGACGCGCACCCCGGGGACGGCGCGGAGCTGCTGACCCTGTGGTTCTCCAGCATGCTCGAGATGAAGTCGTGGCTCGCCACGGGTGCCACGGTGCTGCTCGTGGTCCAGCTCGCGTCCGCCCTCGCGATGTACGGCCGCATGCCCGGGGTGCGGCGCGCGCCCGGCTGGGTCGGCCTGCTGCACCGGTGGAGCGGCGTGGCGGCCTTCGGGCTGACCCTCCCCGTCGCGTTCGCGTGCGTGTGGTCGATCGGGTTCGAGGACGAGCCGGCCCGCGTGCTCGTGCACTCGGTGGCGGGCTGCCTGTTCTACGGCGTCTTCACGGTCAAGATGCTCGCGCTGCGCGTCCGCGGCCTGCCGGCCGGCGTGCTGCCGCTGCTGGGCGGGCTCGTCCTCGCGCTGCTCGCCCTGGTCTGGTCGACGTCCGCCCTCTGGTACTTCACCCAGGGGGCGTCGTGAGCGCGCCCGACGGCCTCACCCCGGACGGCCCCGGCCCGGACGACACCGGCCCGGACGACACCGCACCGACGCGCAGAGCGGTGCTCGAGGGCGTCGGCGTCGCGGTCGTCGCGGCCGTCGGGGGGTTCGCGTGGTTCTCCGCGGCGGGACCGGCCGGCGAGGCCGAGCGCGACGACGACGAGGACGAGCTCGACGACCAGCGGGACGAGCTCGAGGACCGGCAGGACGAGCTCGAGGACCGGCTCGAGGACGAGGACCGGCAGGACGAGAGGGACGACCGGGGCGACGACGGAGGGGGCCGGCCGTGAGACGGTCGTTCTGGCAGCGCCTGCCGACGCTCGCGCTCGTCGCGCTCGCCGCCGCGACGGCCGGCGCGATGCTCGCGGCCCTGCGCTGAGGACGCCCGGCGGGTGCGGGGGCCGTTCAGCGAGGGCTGAGCACGCAGAACTCGTTGCCCCCCGGGTCGGCGAGGCAGATCCACGGTTCGACGTTGGTCACGCCGGGGCCTTCGCCGCCTCCAAGCCGTGCGACGGGGCCCCGGTGCCGGCGGATATTCGCTGGACCGCCGCGGCCCTCCGCGGGCAGGGTCGGTACGACGACGCGCGCAACGGGCGCGCGGCACACGGAAGGAGGGGCGAGCCATGGACCGTCTCGCGATGCCCACCCGTCTCCCTCACCCGAGGAGCCTTCCGTGCACCCGCACACCGATCACGTCTTCACACCTCCCGGCGCGCCGGACCTGACCGAGCCCGGTCCAGACCAGCGGTGGTCCACCTGGACCACCGTCACCAAGGGTCAGCGCGGGCCCGAGCCGCGCCCGGACTGGGTCGTCACCTCCGCCGCCGCGCTCGACACCGAGCTCGGCGTCCTCAAGACCGGCAAGGAGGCCGACGTCTTCCTCGTCGAACGGGCCGTGCCGGGCGACCCCGACCGGACGTCGCTGCTCGCGGCGAAGCGGTACCGCAGCCGCGAGCACCGCCAGTTCCACCGCGACGCCGAGTACACCGACGGCCGGCGCGTGCGGCGCACCCGCGACCAGCGTGCGGTCGACGACCGCAAGTCGTCGTGGGGCCGCGCCGTCGCCGCGACCCAGTGGGCCGACTCCGAGTTCGGTGCGCTCGCGACGCTCTGGGACGCGGGCGCGCCGGTCCCGTACCCGGTCCAGATCGACGGCACCGAGCTGCTGATGGAGTTCGTCGGCACGGTCGAGGACGGCATACCCGTCGCCGCCCCGCGCCTCGCGCGCGCCCGGCCCGACGCCGCGACGCTCGCCGCCTGGTTCGACCAGCTCCGTGACGCGATGTCGAAGCTCGCCCGGCTCGGCTGGGCCCACGGCGACCTGTCGCCGTACAACGTGCTCGTGCACCGCGACCGGCTCGTGGTCATCGACCTGCCTCAGGTCGTGGACCTGGTCGCCAACCCGTTCGGCGCCGAGCTGCTGCACCGCGACTGCCGCACCATGTGCGCCTGGTTCGCGGCGCGAGGGCTCGACGTCGACGCCGACGAGCTCTTCGCCGACATCTTCGGGCAGGCGTGGTAGGGGCGCTCAGCCGCCCGTGCCGACGCTGTTGTCGGGTGCCCCGTCGCCCGGCGGCAGGTCCCCCCGCTCGACGGGCGCGTCGTCCGGTGCGACGGGCACGTCTCCCGGCGCGTCGGGCGCGTCGCCCGGCGCGTCGGGCAGCAGGACGGCGAGCTCGTCCGCGCCGGGCACGCGGACGCCCTCGGCCGCCGAACGCAGCACGTCGCGCTCCACACCCGTCCCGGACACCCGCACCAGCACGCCGTCGCGCTCGAGCGCGTACTCGAGCGCCTCGCCCGCCGTACGGAAGAACAGCTCGCCGTCGGCGGCGCACTCGACGTCGCCGTCGGCGGTCGCACCCGTCGTCGTCACGACGGGCACGTCGGGGCAGTCCGCCTCGGAGATGTGGCCTCCCACCGCCGTGAGCATGAGCGTCCGGCCGGTCGAGACGTCGGCGAACGCGAGCGAGAAGCCGTCGTCGCCGTAGACGCCGGCCGACTGCGGGGCCGGCTCGAAGCCGTCGACGCTCGTCGTCAGCACGTGCTCGGGCGCCACGTGCCACGCCGCGGCCGCGGTGGCGAGCGCGACGTCGTCCGCCGGCACGGGCGCCTGCGCGCAGCCCGCGAGGGTCGCCAGCGCCAGCGGCGGGATCCAGCGGAGGTGTCGTCGTCGGCTCATGACTCGTGATCGTGCCACGTCGCCGCGGTGCGGCTCAGTCCCGACCCTCGGGCTCGAGCCGGACCACCCAGCGCGGCAGGCGCCCGCTCGTCGCCGCCGTGAGGTCCACGCGCTCGAAGCCCGCCTGCTCGAACAGCCCCACCGTGCCGACGAACGCGGCGCTCACCGGGACGCGCCGGCCGGGCTCCGGCTCGACGGGGTACCCCTCCAGCACGCGGGCCCCGTGGGCGCGCGCATACTCCACCGCACCCTCCAGCAGGGCCCGCGCGACGCCGCGGCGGCGGTACCCGGGCCGCACGGTGAAGCACATGATCGCCCACGTGGTCGGCCACGTCCCGGGGTCTCCGGGCGGCAGGACGCGTGAGCGTTGCAGCATCCGGCTCGCCGACTTCGGGGCCAGGCCCAGCCACCCGACGACCGTGCCGTCGTCGTCGTAGGCGAGCAGGCCGGGCGCCGGGTCCTTGGTCGTCAGCTCCCGCAGGTAGTCCTCGCGGCGGGACGCGTCCTCCTTCGGCGGGAGGCGCCAGTGCATGCACCAGCACGCCTGCTCCCGACCCGTCGGGTTGAGGACGGTCGCGACGTCGCCGAAGCGGTCGGCGGTGGCCGGCTCGATCCGCATGGCACGAGCCTAGGTGGGGCTGGTGACACCGGCCCGCGCGTGGTTCAATATAAGTATCCGCTTATCTAAGGAGACCGCCATGAGCATCACGATCGACCCCGCCGAGACAGCCGGACTGGTGACCCGCGAGGTCCGCAGCGCCGAGCGCGACGGAGCACCCACGAAGATCGCCGTGGCCCGCCGCCGGTACGCCGCGGAGCGTGCGGACGTCTGGGACGCCGTCACCTCGCCCGAGCGGCTCCCCCGCTGGTTCATGCCCGTGAGCGGCGACCTGTCCGTCGGCGGGCGGTACCAGCTCGAGGGCAACGCGGGCGGCACGGTCGAGGAGTGCGAGGCGCCCGAGCGCTTCGCGGTGACCTGGGAGTTCGGAGGCGGCGTGTCGTGGCTCGAGATCCGCCTCACGGAGTCCGGCGACGGCACGACGCTCGAGCTCCTCCACGAGGCACCCGTCGACCCGGACAGGTGGGAGCAGTTCGGCCCCGGCGCGGTCGGCGTGGGCTGGGACCTGACGCTGATGGGCCTCGGCCTGCACCTGGAGACCGGTCAGGGCACCGACCCGGCGGCGGCGGAGGCGTGGACCGTCTCGCCCGAGGGCGTCGAGTTCGTCCGGCGTGCGAGCACCGGCTGGGCCGAGGCCGCGGTCGCCGACGGCGACGACCCGGCGGCCGCGCACGCCGCGGCCGAGCGCACGCTCGCGTTCTACACGACCGCGCCCGAGGCCTGAGTGGACCACGCCCCCGCACGCGTCTTCGAGGCGCTCGGCGACCCCGTCCGTCGCCGGGTGCTCGAGCTGCTCGACTCGGCCGGCGAGCAGCCGGCCGGCGCGCTCGTCGGCGCGCTGCAGGAGCAGGCCCGCCTCTCGCAGCCCGCGGTGTCCCAGCACCTGCGTGTGCTGCGCGAGGCGGGCCTCGTCCAGGTGCGCGCGGAGGGCACGCGCCGCCTCTACACCGTCGACCCCGTGGGCGTCGGAGCGGCCCGCGCGTGGCTCGACCGGTTCGACGACGCGTTCGCCCAGCCGCTCGACGCCCTCGAGACCGAGCTCGCCCGCGGGCGCCGGGAGCGACGTCGGGCAGGGCTCAGCGGGCGTGCTGGTGACGCGGGGCGTGATAGGGCTTCGGGAGCTTGAGGTGGCGCTCCGCCATGATCGCGCGCAGCACGTCGGGCCGGTCCGTGATGATGCCGTCGACGCCGATGTCCATCAGGGACTCGATCGTCGCGCGGTCGTCGATCGTCCACGGGACCACCTTCATGCCGGCGTCGTGCGCCGCGTCCACGAGCTCCTTCGTCGTGAAGGGCACGTAACCGGGGTCGTCGACGCCCCCGTTCTGCGGGTCGCCGTGCACCGGGGAGACGGCGTCCGCGCCGAAGGAGGCCGCCGCGGCGACGAACTTCTCCTGCAGCGAGCCGGGGAAGTCGTCGATGTCGATCCCGCCGAGCCACGGCGAGGCCCCGGGCCGGCCGGCCTGGAGGAACTGCTGGCCGTTGGTGAGGGCCACGAGCGGGAACCGGGGCTCGACCTCGCTCATGCGCATGAGGGCGCCCCAGTCGAAGCTCTGGATCGTGACCTGGTCGACCAGGCGTGCCGCGCGCACGTCGCGGGCGACGGCCTGGACGAACTCCTCACGCGGGGCGGTCTGCCACGGAGCCCCGGCCTCGACCTTCGTCTCGATGTTGAGCGTCACCTGACGGGCCCGGTAGTCGTTGACGAGCTGGAGCACCTCGGACAGCAGCGGCATCGGCTCGCCGGGGTGCACCTCCTGGCCTGGGAACTGCGGCTGGGCCAGGGATCCGCAGTCGATCGTGCGGACCTGGGCGAGCGTGAGGTCCTTGATGTAGGTGGCGCCGGGGACGTACGGGAACTCGGGGTCACCCGGGAACGCGGGCGCGGTGTCGACGCACTTGGCCGGGTTGGGGTCCCGGTCGTGCGTGACGACGGCGTAGCCGTCCTCGGTGACCTGCACGTCGAGCTCGAGCGTCGTGACGCCCAGCTCGAGGGCGTTCGCGAACGCGGGCAGCGTGTTCTCGACCGTGAGGCCGACGCCGCCCCGGTGCGCCTGGAGGTCGAACTCGCGGTCGGAACCGGCCGCGACGGCGGGGGCTGCGCCCCCGCACACGAGCGCCAGGGCCAGGGTGGTGGCGACAGTACGACGTGTGTCCATGGGGCGAGCCTGCGCGCGCCACGTTGCGGACGCCTGCACCGACGCTGACCGACGGATGACGGACGTGTGAACTCCCCTCGTCGGCTAGCGGAAGTCCCGCGAGCGGGTCTGCACCGGGACGCGCAGCGGGGCGAGGTGCTCGGCGAGCAGGTTGACCGCGCCGTCGGCCCGCTCGACCTGGCCCCGGACCACCATGGCGCCCGCGGTGCGCGCGACCGTGCGGAAGCGGCGCCACAGGCCGGGCGTGCAGATGACGTTGAGCAGCCCGGTCTCGTCCTCGAGCGACAGGAACGTCACGCCGCCGGCGGTGCCGGGCCGCTGCCGGTGCGTCACGACGCCGCCCACGGCCACACGCCGGCCGGGGTCGGTCGCGGCGACCTGCGCCACGGTGAGCACGCCGGCGCGCTCGAGCCCGTCGCGCAGGTGCTCGAGCGGTGAGGAGGAGTCGGGCGTGATGCCGGTGGCCCAGGCGTCGGCGACGTCGGTCTCGAGCCCGCTCATGCCGGGCAGCGTCGGTGCGGCCACACCCACGCTGACACCCTCGAGCGTGCCGGGCCCCTCCTGCCCGAGCGCGCCCGCGGCCCACAGCCCCTCGCGTCGCGTCACCCCGAGGCTCTCGAGGGCACCCGCGGTCGCGAGCGCCTCGAGCTGGGCGGTGCTGAGGTCGACGCGCCGGACGAGGTCGCGCATGTCGCGGAACCGCCCGTGCGCCTCGCGCTCGGCGACCACGGCCTCCGCCAGGTCCTTGCCGATCCCCCGCACGCCGCTCAGCCCGAGCCGGACGGCGAGCGTCAGGTCGGGCTCGGGCCCGAACGCGGTGTCGACGCGGACCGGGCCGGCGGACCGGGCCGGGGTCCCGCCGTCGGGCAGCCGCTCGACGCCCGCGAGCGCCCGCGAGGCGTTCACGTCCGGGCGCAGCACCGTCACGCCGTGCCGGCGGGCGTCGGCCACGAGCGACTGCGGCGAGTAGAAGCCCATGGGCTGCGCGGCGAGCAGCCCCGCGTAGAACGGTGCGGGGTGGTGCACCTTGAGCCACGAGCTGGCGTACACGAGGAACGCGAACGAGTACGCGTGCGACTCGGGGAAGCCGAAGTCCGCGAAGGCCTTGAGCTTGTCGTAGACCTCCTCCTGCACCTCGGGCGGGACGCCGCGCTCGGTCATCCCCGCCAGGAGGCGCCCGCGCAGGGCCTCCATGCGCTCGAGCGACCGCTTGGACCCCATGGCCCGGCGCAGCTTGTCCGACTCGGCGGGCGTGAAGCCCGCGACGTCGATCGCCATCTGCATGAGCTGCTCCTGGAACAGCGGCACCCCGAGCGTGCGCCTCAGGGAGGGCTCGAGCAGGGGGTGCAGGTAGGTCACGGGCGCGCGGCCGCGGGCACGGTCGATGTACGGGTGCACCGACCCGCCCTGGATGGGGCCGGGCCGGATGAGCGCGACCTCGATGACGATGTCGTAGAACGTCCTCGGCTGCAGCCGGGGCAGCGTCGCCATCTGCGCGCGCGACTCGACCTGGAACACCCCGACGGTGTCGGCCGCGCACAGCAGGTCGTAGACCGCCGGGTCGTCGTCGGGCAGCCCGTACAGGGTCAGGTGTGCTCCACTGTGTTCTTCTATCGCCTCGAAGGCGTACCGGATCGCGGTGAGCATGCCGAGGCCGAGCAGGTCGAACTTCACCAGCCCCGCGTCGGCGCAGTCGTCCTTGTCCCACTGCAGCACCGTGCGGCCCTCCATGCGGGCCCACTCGACGGGGCACACCTCGATGACGGGGCGGTCGCACATGACCATGCCGCCCGAGTGGATGCCCAGGTGCCGCGGCAGGCGAAGCATGCGCTCGGCCAGGTCGAGCACCGGCTCGGGGATCTGGCCCTCCTCCGCCGCCGACGCCGGCGCCTGCGCGGGTGCGACGTCGTGCGTGTCGGCGGGCCGGTCGTCCTGCGGCGTGCCGCGCAGCGTGCCCCACTGCTCGATCGACTTGGACCACGCGTCCTGCTGCCCGACGTCGTACCCGAGCGCGCGGGCGGCGTCGCGCACCGCGGACTTCGGCCGGTAGGAGATCACGTTGGCGACCTGCGCGGCGTGCGTGCGGCCGAACTTCGCGTAGACGTGCTGGATGACCTCCTCGCGCCGCTCGGACTCGATGTCGACGTCGATGTCGGGCGGCCCGTCGCGCTCCGGGGCGAGGAACCGCTCGAACAGCAGACCGTGCTTCACGGCGTCGACGGCGGTGATGCCGAGCGCGTAGCAGACCGCGGAGTTGGCCGCGCTCCCCCGGCCCTGGCACAGGATCCCGTTGACCCGGCAGAACTCGACCAGGTCGTAGACCACCAGGAAGTAGCCCGGGAACCCGAGCTCCTCGATGACCCGCAGCTCGTGGTCGATCTGCGCCCACGCGCCCGGCACGCGCTCGGTGTCCTGCGGTCCGTACCGCTCGACGGCACCGCGGCGGACGAGCTCGCGCAGCCAGGACGCCTCGTCGTGCCCCTCGGGCACCGGGTACGGCGGCAGGTTCGGCGCGACGAGGTCGAGGTCGAACGCGCACTCGGCCGCCAGGTCGGCACCGGTGGGCACCGCCTGCGGGTGCCGCCGGTGCAGCGCGAGCATCTCGGCCGCCGACCGCAGGTGCGCCGTCGGGCCGCCGGGCAGCCAGCCGTCCATCGCGTCGAGCGACGAGCGGGCGCGCACGGCTGCGAGCGCCCCGGCGAGGTCGGCGTCGCGCGGGCGGGCGTAGTGCGCGTTCGTCGTGGCCACCAGCGGCAGGCGCGCCGCGCGCGCGAGGTCGGCGAGGGCGTCGTGCAGGTCGGCGTCGCGCGGGTCGCCCGTGGCGGTGATCTCGACGGCGACGTTGCCGCGCCCGAAGGCGTCGGTCAGCCGGTCGAGCTCGCGGCGCGCGGCCTGCGGGCCGTCGTCGGCCAGGGCGCGGCGGACCGCGCCCTTGCGGCAGCCGGTGAGCACGAGCCACTGCCCGCCCGACTCTGCCCCGAGCGCCTCGAGGCGGTAGCGCGCCTTGCCCTTGACGCCCGCGTCGAGGTGAGCGGTGGCGATCGCCCGGGACAGGTTGCGGTACCCCTGGGCGCCGCGGGCCAGGACGAGCAGGTGGGTCGCGCGCGGGTCGGGCACGCCGGTGGGCTCGTCGAGGACGGGCGCCCCGCCCGGTGTGGGGGCCTCGAGGTGCAGCTCGGCCCCGAACACGGTCGGCAGCCCGACGGCCTTGGCGGCCTGCGAGAACCGCACGACCCCGTACAGGCCGTCGTGGTCGGTGACCGCGAGCGCCTCGAGCCCCAGGCGCGCTGCCTCGGCCGCCAGCTCCTCGGGGTGCGAGGCGCCGTCGAGGAAGCTGTACGCGGAGTGGGCGTGCAGCTCGGCGTACCGGGCCGGCGTCGGGCTAGTCATACAGGGCCTCCACCTGCCAGCGCCCCGCCGACTGGGCCAGCAGGAGCCCGCGCCCGTCGTCGAGCACGACCTGCAGGTGGACGCGGCGCGGGCCGGCGCACCACCACCGCTCGGCGAGCGGCCACGGGCCGGCCCAGCCGACGACCTTCTGCTCCTCCTCCTGGTCACGGTCGCCCCAGCGGACGAGAGCGGGCTCGCCGCTCGCGGCGAGGCGCACGTCGACGACGACGTCGCGCCCGGCGACGTCGAGCACGCGCGCGGGGACCGGCTCGGGCAGGAGGGTCGCGGGCGCGGGGCTCGGCAGGGCTCCGGGCCACGGCAGCCCGGGGTCCCGCTCGGGCGCGGCCTCCTCCCCGAAGGGCACCAGCTGCACGCGGTCGCGGGCGTCGCGGCCGCCCTGGATCCGGACCGTGAGCACGGCGTCGCCGCCGAGCAGGCCCTGGACGCGGCCGAGCGCCCGGCGCGCGCGGGCGTCCTCCCCGGCGTCGGGACCCCACAGGCGAGGCTGGTGCACGCCGGCGGGCGCGACCTCCTCGGCCGCCAGCCCGAGCCGGACGATCGGCGCGACGACCGGCACGTCGCGGCCGGGCGGCGCGCTCAGCCAGCCCTCGAGCTGCCAGCGCACGCGGTCGGTGATCCGGGCGGCGCTCATGCCGCCCGTGGCGGCGTCGTCGGTGCGCCACACGCGCTCGAGCTCGCGCTCGGCGGTGTGCGCGGTGATGCGCAGCCGTCCGCACGCGAGCCCACGGTCGGCGAGCAGGGTGTGCAGCTCCTCGGCGAGGCGTCGCGCGGCGAACGTGGCCACGTCGACCCGCAGCGCGGGCGGGTCGAGCTCCTGGACGACGGCGAGGTCGGCCTCGATCCGGCGGCGCGCGGGCGGGCGCAGGTCCTCCCCGAGCGCGAGCCGGTGCGCCCAGGACCCGAGGTCGCCGAACCGGGCGCCGACGCTCCCGGCCGACAGCGCGGCGAGGTCGCCCAGGGTGCGCAGGCCGAGGCGCCACCACAGGCTCACGGCCTCCTCGACCGCGGCGGCGGTGGCCGCGTCGGTCGCCGCGTGCACGAGCTCGCCCACGGGCCGCCCGGCGAGGAACGCGGGCGAGGTGCCGGGCGGCACGACGGCGTCGGACCGGGCCGCGAGCACCGCGGCGAGCAGGCCGTCGGCGACCCCGACCTGGCACTCGTGCCCCGTCCGCGCGGCGACCGCGCCCACGAGCGCCTCCGCGAGCGCCCGCTCCGACCCGTGGTACCGGGCGGCGCCGTCGGCGGGCAGCAGGAGCAGCCCCGGGCGGGCGACCTCGAGCCCGGCGACGACCGTCTCGGCCGCGAGCGCCACGGGCTCGAACTCGCGCGCGTCGCGGGCGTCGTCGGCCTCGAGCAGGACGAGCTCGGGGCAGCGCTCCTGCGCCTGACGCCGGCGCATGCCGCGGCGCACGCCCTGCGAGCGCGCGACGGCGGACACCGCGACCGTGGCGCCGGCGGCCATGACCGCGGCCGGGACGTGCGCGTCGAGGCCCGCGACGGCGAGGGCCGCGACCACGGGCCAGTCCGGGACCCAGAGGACGGCCGTACGCATCACGCCACCACCCGCAGGTGCCCGGCCGGGGCTCGAGCAGGCACCGCGACCCGCGCCGGCTCGACGACGGTCGGCACCTCGACGTCGATCTCCACGGGGCGCGCGGCGGCGCCCCGGCCCGTGCGCAGCACGCTCAGCGTCCGCCGGCGCAGCCAGCCCGCGCCGGCGTCGGCCCCCGCCCAGGAACCGCCGCGGGCGTCGAGGGTCACGTGCGCGCCCGGCCAGGCCGTGGTCGAGGCCAGGAGCGAGCCCCGCTCGCGCGCGCGGGCCGCCAGCCGCCGCCGGTCGGCGTCGGTCAGCGCCGCCCGCGGCCCCGCGACCACGACGTCCATGCCGTCGAGGAGCGCCGCGACGACGGCCGGCGCGTCCGGTCCGGGCCGGGGCACGAGCGCGGTGCGCTCGAGGGCGACCCCGACGTCGGCGGCCGCGAGCATGCCCACCGCGGGCGCCCCGACGAACGCCACCCACGCCCCCGCCTGCGAGGGCGCGGCCAGCAGCGCCAGCAGCAGCGACGTCGAGCCCCGGACGGCGAGCGTGCCGCCGCCGCGCAGCGCGCCGCCCGGGACCAGACGCGCCAGGGCGGGGTGCACGGGCCACGCCTGACCGTCGGCCGCGATCGCCGTGGTGCGCTGCTCGGCCTCGCGCAGGGCGGCCAGCGCGTGCGCGTGGCGGGCACCGGCCTCTCGCTCGGGGACGACGACGGTCACGCGGCCTCCTCCCGGCGGTCTGGCAGTGTTCGAACGCGTGTTCGAACACTCTCCAGTGTTCGTCGCCGCGGCTACCCTGTCAACCGCGCCGGTCAGCGGCACATGCACCGGCGCACCACCAGGCAGAACGACGAGGAGGTCGTCACCCATGACCCGTCCCACCGAGCCCCGCACCGCGATCGTGACCGGGGGCGCTCGCGGCATCGGTGCCGCCACCGCCCGCCGGCTCGCCGCCGAGGGGCACGCCGTCGCGGTGCTGGACCTGCTCGACGAGCAGGCGGCGCAGACCGCGTCGAGCATCGGCTCGCACGGCGGCCGCGCGCTCGGGATCGGCGTGGACGTCGCCGACGCCGACGCCGTCTCCGCGGCCGTGGCGCGCGTCGCCGACGAGCTCGGGCCGCCCACGATCCTCGTCAACAACGCCGGCATCCTGCGCGACAACCTGCTGTTCAAGATGACCGAGGACGACTGGGACTCCGTGCTGCGCGTGCACCTGCGCGGGGCCTTCGTCGTGACCCGGGCCGTGCAGTCCCACATGGTCTCCGCCGGCTGGGGCCGCATCGTCAACCTGTCGAGCACGTCGGCGCTCGGCCACCGGGGGCAGGTGAACTACTCCGCCGCCAAGGCCGGCATCCAAGGCTTCACCAAGACGCTCGCGATCGAGCTGGGCAAGTTCGGCGTCACGGCCAACGCCGTCGCGCCGGGCGTCATCGAGACCGACATGATCCGCGCGACGGCCGAGCGCGTCGGGGTGCCGCTCGAGGACTTCCTCGCCGAGGCGGCGAAGGACGTCCCGGTCGGCAGGGCGGGCCGGCCGGAGGACGTCGCCGCAGCGGTCGCGTTCTTCTGCTCCGAGGAGGCCGCGTACGTCTCCGGCCAGGTGCTCTACGTGGCGGGCGGCCCCAAGGCGTAAGGCTCGCGAGCCGTCCTACAGTGGCGCCATGGATCTCACCCGCCCTTACCCACCGCACCCGTACTCGCTGCTGCCCGAGGTCGCGTCGTTCACCCTGACCAGCCCGGACGTCACCGACGGCGAACGGCTCGCGGTCGACTTCACGGTCGACGGCGACGGCGTGTCACCGGCACTGGAGTGGTCCGGCTTCCCCGAGGGCACGCAGTCGTTCGTCGTGAGCTGCTTCGACCCGGACGCGCCCACGCCGTCCGGTTACTGGCACTGGAACATGGTGGACGTGCCGAGGTCGGTCACGTCGCTGCCGCGCGGAGCGGGCGCGGCGGACGGGTCGGGCCTGCCCGACGGCGCGTACCACGTCCGCACCGACGGCCGCACGCCCGGCTTCGAGGGCGCCGCTCCCCCGCCCGGGGACCGCGAGCACCGGTACGTCTTCGCGGTGCAGGCGCTCGACGTTCCCGAGCTCGGTGTCGGACCCGAGGCGACCAGCGCACAGGTGGCCTTCAACGCGGTGTTCCACACCCTGGCCCGGGCCGTCCTCGTCGGCACCTACCAGCGGTGAGCGGGCTGCCGACGCTCGGCGACCTCGCCTGGGCACCCGCCCTGGACCATCCGGAGCTCCTCGCCGCGCCCGTGCGCGACGCGCTGCGCGCGTGGGCCGCGCAGGACGGGCGGGTCGCCGGGCAGGTCGCCGTGGCCGAGATCGACCCCGACCACGCGGACACCGCCACGCTCAACGACGTGCACGGGCTGCCGCCCGAGGCGTCGGCCAACTGCGTCGTCGTGGCGGGCCGGCGCGGCGACGTCGAGCGCATCGCGGCGTGCGTCGTGACCGCGACGACGTTCGCCGACGTCAACACCCGCGTGCGCAAGCTGCTCGACGCGCGCAAGGCCTCGTTCCTGCCGATGGACCGGGCGACGACCGAGTCAGGCATGGAGTACGGGGGCATCACGCCCGTGGGCCTGCCGGCGGGCTGGCGCGTGCTCGTGGACGCGAGGTTGGCCGAGCCCGGTGCACCGGCCCTCATGGGTTCGGGCGTGCGCCGCTCGAAGCTGCTCATGCCCGGTGAGCTGCTGTGCGCGATGCCCGGTGTCGAGGTGGTCGAGGGGCTCGGCATCGAGCGCTGACGTCAGCGCAGGGCGGCGGCGAGCTTGCGTGCCGCCGAGCCCGCGCTCTCGCTCGCGGTCGGTCCGAGGGCGGCCAGGCTGGACAGCAGGGCGGCGATCTCCGGCAGGTCCAGCTCGACCGACGCGCGCAGCCTCGCGCGCG